>CAZEIA010000243.1:0-4111 GCA_964512335.1 uncultured Desulfobacterales bacterium | reverse complement strand
ATACTTGATCACAGGGCAACCCAAAAACCTAACTGTTTGAATGACATGGCATTATCGAATTCCAACCGTCATTTTCGGTCATAGGTCATAGCCATAGCCTAGAAGACTGATGCTTGCGGTTTTATTTAGTTTAACGCTGTAATCTAGGCTGACCATGTTTTTTTCCTTGTCTCCTCCACCATCTGTTGTGGCCCTCTTCAGATTTCCGGCATCCCAGTCTTCTTGCGGCAGAGGGCCTGGGGCATTCCACGTGGTTTTGTAAGAATGAACGGTGAGCCGGACGGTCGAGTAATTGTTGATTGAGATCCAGCGTTCGCTTTACATCCATGTTTTCGATTTCTTCCAAGGATATCGAGTGGATGGTAGCAGGTTGTTCGTGCAGCTTTTCCTCCAATCCCTGAGTAAGCCGATCATGCACCACTACGTCTTCGAGTTTATAGACTTCCCCCGATTTCCCTTTTGCATCATCTTCGGAATGGACCTGAAGGGGACAAAAAAAAGACAAGCTTAGAGATATAATCAGCAGCACATAACTTCTATGATTCCATTTTCCTCATCGCGCATCATCTCCTTTTTTCTAATGCGTGCCTGGTTAGGTGTTGACGGGGAGGAGATGCAGAGATAGTATTTCGTCGAGGCACCTCATCCCCACTGGTGCTTCACCCGGAGGGCGGTTCGTTACCCTGGCCGGTGCCGACCGCCCTTCAACTATTGTTATTTCTGGTATTTTTTTTGTTTTTTTATCACCTCCTTGTATTATAGGCTCAGTCTTTCAAGTAAGCTCAAACACAATGGTCAGCTCCACGGGAACGTCAGCCTGAAAAAACCGCCCCGGCGGCGGCGGGAAAGGCGCTGCATCGCGGACTGCCTGCAACGCGGCGCGGTCCAAGCGTCTATCCTCGGAGGACCTCCATATCCGAACCCGATCAGGCTTTCCGTCCGAAATGATCGTAAATCGAAGGGTTACCCTCCCTTCTCGGTTTTCTTTTCTTGCAGACCCGGGGTACTCCTTCTTGCTCTCGATGCGCATCCTGACGAGGTCCAGGTAGTCCCGGGGCGTGCCGAACTCGCCGCCGCCGGCATTTGCAAAGGCCTTCGGGTCCAACTCTGTAGCGGGGATTCCCGGAGCGTCGGGCAGGTCGGGCACGCCGATCCTTTCCATGAGGCTGTCGGGCAGCTCGGCCCGGGCAGGCTCCGCTTTCATGGGCTTGAACGCGGGAAGGGGGCGCGGCCGGGTCCGTGGCCTAGCAATCTCCTGAGATTCCGGCGGCTTTTTGGGCCTGGGCCGGGGTGTCGGGATGTCCCTCATCTCGGGCCGGGACACATCCTCCAGAGAGAGCTCGATCACGCTCAGGTTGTTGGAGCTGTAGACCTCTGCAAGGTGAAAGAGCAGGACGGCATGCACGGCAATGGACAGGAGGGCCATGACCCTGAAAAGCCGGTTGGCTGGTCTCTTTGCCTCTCTTGCCAAATATGCTGCCGGTTTTTGCCTGAGCGCCATGATGCTGACAGGTCCCCTTTAGAAATCCTTCTCCGTGGCCAGGCAGAGGCGCCCCGCACCGGCCGCCTTGGCGATGTCCATGACCTTGACGGCCTTGTTGAGGATCACGGCCCGGTCCGCTCTCACCACCACGAGGCGATCCTCCCGCGCGCCGATCCGGGCCTTGAGCCCGTCAAAGAGCCTGTCCAGGGACATCTCCTGGTTGTTCAGGTAGCATCGCCCGTCCTTGTCCACATAGACGGTCAGGACCTCCTCGGTCTGAGGGGCCGAGGCCTTCGCCTGGGGAAGCTTGATCTTGATCCCCTCGTCCACCATGAAGTTGGTGGTGAGGAGAAAGTAGATCAGGAGCAGGAATACGATATCGATCAGGGCGGTGAGAGGCGCCTGGACTTGAAAGCGGGGCCTTTTTTTTCGGTGGACGATCATCGCTCACTCCTGTTGGGCCCGTGCACCGAGTGCCTTGATCAGGGAAACCGTGCCGTCCTGGAGCCCGGCCTCGTACCGGTCCACCTTGCCGCTCAGGTAGCTGTGCGCCACCATGGTGGGAAGCGCCACGGCCAGGCCCAGGGCCGTTGTGAGCATGGCTTCCCAGATGCCGCCTGCCAATACCGCGGCGTTGACCTTCCCTCCCATCTGCTGGATGACCATGAAGGCCTTGATCATGCCGAGCACGGTTCCCAGGAGCCCCAGTAGGGGGGCGATATTCCCGATGGTGGCCAAGGCCTGGAGGTATTGCGACAGGCTTCTCACCTCTTCGTCCGTGGCATGGACAATGACGGTCTCCAGGGTTTCACGGTCCTGGTCCTTGACCTCCAGGGCCTGGGTCAGGATGCGGCCCATGGGGGTGGGATCGGTCCGAGACAGCTCATAGGCCTGCTTGTCCCGGTTTTTTCGCAATAGGGACGTCACGTTTTCGAGCAATCCGTCTCCGCTGATCTTCAGGCGGGAGAAGCGGATCAGACGCTCCAGAAAAATGGTCAATGCCAGCACCGAACAGATCAGGATCGGTCCGACCAACACCCCTCCCTTGGAAAGGTACTCCACCATATGGGTTCAATCTCCATACATTACAGGTCCTCGTGAATATCCGGCTCCCCGTCGTGGTTCAGGTCCTTGGACCGTTTTACCAGGGCCTCGGCCGCGTCGTACTCCTCCCACAGGTCGGGACGGCCGTCCTTGTCCCGGTCCTCCTCCACACGGGTGACCCGGCCCTGCTCATAGTAGTACCAGGTGTCCACCTTGCCGTCCCCGTCCGTATCCCTTTCCGCTTTCACGGCCTCACCTTGGTCATCATAGAACCAGGTGAGATTGAGCGTTCCGGTGTTGTCCGCGTCCTCGCTGCTCTGCTCGATGACGCCGTTTGCATCGTAACGCTCGCGCCAGTCCACGTTTCCGTCCCCATCGGTGTCCCGCTCCCTCAACCGGACAACCCCATCCTTGGAGCAGGTGCGCTCGTCCGGATGCCCGTCCCCGTCCTCGTCCCATTCCATGACTCTGGACCAGGGGTGGCGGTTGAACCATTGAATGAGTTCGAACCGCCCGTCCCTGTCATTGTCCTGCTCGAGCCGCACCCTGGCCCCGTCCTTGTAAAAGGCACGAACCGATACCCGTCCGGCGCCTCGAGGGTCCTGCTCCACCCGGGCAAGCTGCCCCTGCTCGTAGTGCTCCCAGGTGTCCATGCGTCCGTCGTGGTTGGTGTCGATCTCGGTCTCGATCTTTTCCCCCTTTTTGTCGAAACGGATGGCGACGTCCGGCTTTCCATTGCCGACCGTGTCCTCCTCCACCTTCTCCACCTGCCCTCGGTCGTCGAACCAGCAGAACCAGTCCGGCCGGCCGTCGCCGTTGGTGTCCTTCTCCTGGAGGCGGGGTTCGCCGTCTGCAAACCGGGTGACGACCTCGAACCGGCCGTCGCCGCCGGTGTAGACCCGAACCTCTTCGAAGGTTCCGTCGCCGTCCCGGTCGTGCTCGCTTTCCCGGGGGGACCCGTCGGGGCCGTACCGAATCACGCTCTCGGCCCTCCCATTTCCGTCCCGGTCGGTCCGACGCTCCACGGGCCGGTCGTTTTGATAGGAGGTCCAGACGTTCGGTTCCCCGTCCCCGTCCGTGTCCCGCGCCACGGTACTCGATTCCCCCCACCCGGGATTCGCCCAGAGGAGCAGAAGCCAAACGGCCGTCACGGTGGTTTTTCGAAACAGCGGTCTCAAGACACAACTCCCCACAAAAAAAGCCACGAAGATCGGAGGTCGTTCAGACCTGCGGCCTTCGTGGCTTGAATTCGCTGAAACGATTTGTCAGGTTGAGGGTGAAACTGAGCCGCGCCTTCTTGGCGCACCGTTGAGAATCCACGATTTATGCCAGCGCGAGCATTTCCTGTCAACCGAAAAATTCGAAACCGGGGACAGATCCTTGACTGGAACCGTTTTGGGCTTTCACAATGGTTGCTCGAACCAGCCGCACTCCTCGAAGGCGCGCGGAGTTCTCCCTTTCCCGTATGTTTTCCCCCTTGGTGAACACGGATTTTTGTAGTAGAGTACCTCTCGAAAGACTCTCTAGGGAGGAGTAAGCCGATGAGAAAAATCGATAAGCAATATATCGTCGATGAACAGAACA
>CAZEIA010000242.1:0-4111 GCA_964512335.1 uncultured Desulfobacterales bacterium | reverse complement strand
TCCTGGCCTGCCAAACTTTGTCCCGGACTTGTTTTTGTCGCGGTGTCTTTCTTTAGGAATGGTCGAAACGAGATATGAAAAAGCCGGCGGATAAGAAAAAGAAGAAAAAGAGCGGCCGGAAGCGCTCCCATACGAACCCACCGCCGCAGGAGGCCGCCAGGCCTGAGGCAGCGGCTGAGGTGGGCGTAGAAGAGGGCACAGGCAATCAGGAGCCCAAGAAGATTACTCCCCCGCCTGCAGTGAAGAAAGAGGTTGGGAGACGCCCTGAAAAGAAGTCTGAAAAGAAGAAGGACGAAAAGGGATCCATCGCCCGATATGTGTCGATGGGGATGCATTTTTTTCGGGAGGCACGGGTTGAGCTCAAGAAAGTGAAGTGGCCGACCCGCAAGGAACTCCTTGCATCCACGGCCATGGTAATTCTTTTGGCCCTTCTTGCTGCACTCTATCTCGGCATCGTCGACTTCGTGCTCATAAAGATTATACGGCTTGTTATAGGGTAGTGCCCGTCCGGGATTGGTTTTTTTGGGCACCGTAAGCTTGAAAGGTGAAGGCCAACGACCTTCAGATGTAACTTATGAATGAGAACGTCGATAACACCCAAGGATCTGATCAAGATCTCAAGTGGTATGTGGTGCACACATATTCGGGTTTCGAGCATAAGGTGAAGCTGAATCTCGAAGAACGGATCCGGAGTCTCGGACAGGAGGAGTATTTCGGAAAAATCGTCGTTCCCACCGAACAGGTTGTGGAACTCAAGCAGGGCCAGAAGAGAACGTCTTCAAGGAAATTTTATCCGGGATACATCCTGGTCCAGATGGCCTTGAATGATGAGACTTGGCATACGGTGAACAACACGGCCAAGGTGACCGGGTTTGTGGGCGGAGGTCAAAAGGCCTACCCTATCCCGGATGACGAAGCCGAACGAATCATTAGGCAGATGGAAGAGGGGATTACAAAGCCGAAACCGAAGTTCACTTTTGAAGAGGGGGATGAAGTTCGTGTCGTGGATGGGCCGTTCAGTAATTTCCAGGGGACCGTGTCGGAGGTGAAGCCCGACAAGGAAAAACTCCGGGTCCTTATTACCATTTTTGGACGAGCCACCCCGGTGGAACTCGATTTCATCCAGGTTAATAAGATCTGAGCAATACTTTATAAGCTGAACCAACAGGAGCCGAAAGGAAAACCATGGCCAAGAAAGTGCTTGCCAACGTGAAACTTCAGGTGAAGGGGGCTCAAGCAAACCCTTCGCCTCCGATCGGGCCGGCGCTCGGACAGCACGGTGTAAACATAGCCGAGTTCTGCAAGGCGTTCAATGCCAAGACCCAGGACCAGGCCGGAACGGTCATTCCCGTAATAATAACCATTTACGCCGACAGGTCCTTTTCTTTTATCACCAAGACGCCCCCTGCCGCCGTACTTCTGAAACAGGCGGCAAAGATCGCCAAGGGGTCGGGGGAGCCGAACAAGGAAAAGGTCGGGCAGGTGAGTCGCGCGCAGGTGGAGGAAATAGCAAAACAGAAATTCGAAGATCTCAACGCCTATGATTTGGAGCATGCCTCCCGGATCATCGCGGGGACGGCCAAGAGCATGGGGATCACTATAACGGAATAGTGTAAAGAGGATAATCAGTCATGGCAGCAAGAGGAAAAAAATATAAGGAAGCCTCGGCGCGGGTTGTCAAAGGGCAAAAGTACAGCTTCAAGGACGCGGTTCGTTCTGCGCTGGAAAGCGCTTATGCCAAGTTCGATGAGACAGTGGACATCGCTGTCAGACTCGGAGTCGACCCGAGGCATGCGGACCAGATGGTCAGGGGCACGGTTGTCCTGCCCAACGGCATTGGGAAAGAGGTCCGGGTCCTCGTATTCGCCAAGGGCGAGAAAGAAAAAGAGGCGGCCGATGCGGGCGCCGATTATGTGGGCTCGGACGAGTACGTCGAAAAAATTCAGAACGGATGGCTTGAGTTCGACAAGGCCATTGCGACCCCTGACATGATGAGCGCCGTGGGCAAACTGGGAAGGGTTCTTGGACCCCGAGGGCTTATGCCCAACGCAAAACTCGGCACGGTAACATTTGATGTGGCCAAGGCAGTCAAGGAGGTCAAGGCCGGCAAGATTGATTTTCGTGTCGAAAAGGCCGGAATTGTTCACGCTCCAATGGGAAAGGTGTCATTCGGCGTGGACAGGCTTACTGAAAACGTCGCCGCTTTCATGGAAACCATCCTTCGGCTGAAACCTCCTGCGAGCAAGGGAACCTATCTTCGAGGAATCGCCATCTCTACGACCATGGGGCCCGGTATCAAAATCGATCCAACGACCATGAAAGAGCTGTCCGCCTCATAAATATTCGTGAATTCGACTAGTCGTCGTTTTTTTCACGTACGTCCCGTCGTTCTTTTTGATGTGATTAGTTGAAAGGGAACGGTGAGGGGCGACGTATCCATGAATTGAAAGATTGTCGTTTTTGGGAAAACGGTTCCATACCCCGGTTTTGAAGGGCATGTGAGAACCTTTATAGAGCGGTCAAAGACAGTGGGTGCCTATTCGGCTTAAATGGACGTCCTTAAGCCTACCGAGACCACGAAACGTGAATCATCCCGGAGGCATCCCTGACTCTGGCTATGAAGCCATGTTAATCCAGAGAGGGGGTGATTGTTTTTTGGAAAGAGCAAAGAAAGAAGCCTTCGTGGCAGATGTGAGGGAGCGCCTGGAACGCGCAAAGGCAACTTTTCTCGTGGACTACAAAGGCCTTGACGTCGAATCCATGAGTCGGCTCCGCAAGGAGCTGCGGGACGCCGGATCTGAGTTCCAGGTGGTAAAAAACCGCCTGCTCGTCCTTGCGAGTCGAGACACGGACACGGCCGTAATGAAGGACCGGTTCGTCGGACCCTGTGCGCTTGCAATTACGTACGATGACGTAGTGGCGCCTGCCAAGGTGCTTGCCGAGACCGAAAAGGCCAACCCGAAGCTCGAGATAAGGTTCGGGCAGATGGGCGGTAAGCTTTTGGATGCAGACGCCGTAAAACGGCTGGCGAAGCTCCCGGGGCGGGAAGAACTTCTGGCTCAGGTTCTTGCAGCCATGCAGGCCGTGCCGGGTTCGTTCGTGAGAGTTCTCAACGGCGTAGCCGTTCAGTTTCTGAATGTGCTCAAGGCCTTGGAAGACAAGAAACGTGCCGAGGCCTGAAGTCTATAGACTCGCCG
This sequence comes from uncultured Desulfobacterales bacterium, assembly GCA_964512335.1. Lineage (GTDB taxonomy): Bacteria > Desulfobacterota > DSM-4660 > Desulfatiglandales > HGW-15 > JAIPEI01. Next base: position 914 of record CAZEIA010000242.1, on the reverse strand, counting down.
GTCCCGGAATATAAAACCATATACGTAGTAACGGAGGTCAAAGATAAAAATGGCAGCCAACATCACCAAGGAAGATCTCATTGAATATATTGCCAGTATGACCGTGCTCGAACTCAGTGAGCTGGTGAAGGAACTGGAAGACAAATTCGGCGTTTCCGCTGCCGCTCCGGTTGCGGTAGCAGCCGTGGGCGGGGCGGGCCCCGCCGAAGAAGCCGCAGCTGAAAAGACCGAGTTCGACGTTGTCCTGACGGGTGTAGGGGATAAGAAGATTCAGGTCATCAAAGTGGTCAGGGCCATAACGGGCCTGGGCCTGAAGGAAGCCAAGGCCTTGGTGGACGGTGTCCCGGGAGCCGTTAAGGAAGGTGTGAACAAGGAAGAGGCCGATGACATCCAGAAGCAGTTGGAGGAGGCCGGGGCCACAGTCGAGGTTAAGTAGCAGGTTCCCCGGGCTGGAAGACGAAAGGGAGCTTCTTCACAAAGAAAGACGTAAGGAGATCAGATGAAGGCGAATGCCGGCAGAATCCGCCATTTAAGAAGGAGTTTCGGGAAGATCCAAAAGATCATCGACATCCCGAATCTGATCGAAATGCAGAAGGAGTCCTATGACCGCTTTCTGCAGAAGGGCGTAGAGCCTGAAGACAGAATGGAGGTCGGCTTGCAGGGGGCCTTCCGCAGTGTTTTCCCCATTCAGGACTTCAGCGGTACGTCATCGCTGGAGTTTGTCCGCTACTCTTTTGAAGACAGCAAGTACAGTGAAGAGGAGTGCCTTTCCAAGGGGATGACCTGCGAGGTTCCCATCAAGCTGACCGTACGCCTGCTGGTTTTCGACACGGACACTGAAGACGGAACCAAGAGCATCAGGGACATCAAGGAGCAGGAGATCTATTTCGGCACTCTCCCCATGATGACGGAAC
>CAZEIA010000241.1:0-4154 GCA_964512335.1 uncultured Desulfobacterales bacterium | reverse complement strand
ACCACGTATATTTGAGCCTGGACCTCACGAAAGATTGAAAGGTGGAGGGCCGCAGGGGAGGGGAAGGCGCAATGGCTGAGTCAGGTCTGCCCATAAACCGACAGAGGCTGAGAAGCCTGCTTTGCGATATGATCGACATCTACAGCCCGTCGGGCAAGGAGGGAGAGATTGTCTCTTTCCTGGAGGGTTACCTTAGAGATGCAGGTTTGAATGTCCTCCGCCGTTCCGTGGAGGAAGATCGGGATAACCTCATGGTGCTGCCCCGGAGCGCGGACCCGGAACTGGTATTCCTGGGCCACGTGGACACTGTGGCCGCCTTTGACTACGACCAGTACAAGTGCCTGGAATCCGGCGACCGGATCGCCGGTCTTGGTTCTGCGGATATGAAAGGGGGCTGCGCAGCCATGGTGGAGGCCTTCGCAGCGTTTGAGGAGCAGGCAGGGCACGAAGTGCCGGCCGCCCTTGCCCTGGTGGTGGGAGAGGAGGAGAGTGGGGACGGCACATCGGCCTTGCTGGAGGACTACCGCTTCTCATGGGCGCTGGTGGCGGAGCCCACGAACCTGGTCCCCTGCCTGAGTCACTACGGCTACATAGAGATGGAGTTGCGCACCAAGGGTCGACGCGTCCACGCCTCCCTGGCCAACCAGGGACAGAATGCAGTCCGTAGCATGCTTCAGGTGCTCATGGGGCTGACTGCACACTTGGAGAAATACCGCCGGGAAGTGATCTTCAACATTCGGGATATGAACAGCTCCCAAGCCGGGTTTGCGGTGCCGGATAGTTGCGATGTGGCCATTGATCTGCATCTGCCCCCGGAGTCCCCGGTTGGAGAGATTGCGGCGGAGTTGGAGGACGTTGTGTCCCAATCCCTTCCCGGGGAATTGGAAATCAGGGATGTGTTCGATTTCTGCACGCTTCAGGGGGGGTACGCCTTGCCCGACAAAGGATGGCTCCCCGACCTGCTCAGGGCGACTTACAGCCGTCATGAGCTGCCCTGGAGTCCAGGCGCCTTTCCCAGCCATTCGGACGCCAATCTCCTCTGGTCCGAGGGTATCCGCCCGATCATTCTGGGCCCCGGACAACTGGAGAAGGCACACACGCAGGACGAGTCGGTGAACTTTTCCCAGGTGGCCTTGGCTGCGGACTTCTACCTGGATCTTCTTGCCTCTGTGCCGGTCTGATACGTGGGAGGTTTTTCGCCCCGCAGTCTCCTAAGCTGGCATGAATCCCTTGAAGACCGGGTTTACGCTCTGTTCCAGCCGGGTCATCATGGCGCAGACATAGTCGGGCCGTTTCATATCCCGCCAGCGCGGGTACCCGCCCATCCAAACGTACTGTACAAGTTCCAGGAAGCCTTCCCGTGAGAAACGGAAAGGGCCTACGACAATCTCTCCTCCTTGCTGCGGGTCGGCGGAGAACTGAAGGGCTGAGGGTTCGGCGTATCGGTCAAGAATTTTACGGACCTCCTCACGCGTCGTGTACCCTTCGGGTTTCTGCCGGAACTCCTCGGGTGATGCAGGGAAGGGGTAGCGGCGATAGACTTCTCCGATGAAACCCGTGTGGCGGATGTTGTGAATTGCGCCCATGAGGTCGCCTATGGAAGCGGGATCCTCGATCACATCCACATTCCACCGTGCTTCGAAAGTCGCCAGCCCCGGATCGTCGGCCAACTCGATGATGTGTGCACAGAATTCGGGAGCAAAGAGGAAGAAGCGGTCCATGAGAAGGAGGTCCGTGTCTATATTGAAGAATCCGAAGGCGATGGTGCCCGGGTTGAGGGTTTGAAATGCAAGAGGCATAAGGCTCCCTTTCATCATCCTGTGTTCTTAGCGGTTAGATAGTGCCCACCCAGAACGTTTTTTGGGCACTTAAGTAAGAATGCTGAGTGTCTATGGCCGATGTATCGGCCGTTTTGGTTATTCGCGCCGGTGATCCTCGTAAAGCTCCAAACCGCTGGGCTCTTTTCCTATCACAGGGGATCTGTCGGAGGCAAAACACTTTTTCCACTGCAGGCCTTGTTTGACATCCAACCGGCTGAGTGGTTACCATTGAATTATTTTAATCGATGATTAATTTTAAGAGTTAATGAGCCGTGTAAAGAGCGGCGGGTCGGCATTAAGCCCCGGCCCAGCGATTCAATTCACAAGTGAGGAGTGATTCAATGCTATCAAAGCCTGAATTGAGAGAGGGAAACGCATTCACCGGTTCGACCAAATACGTGCTCGACAGCGAGCTGGCCCAGATTGTGAACGTCTCCATGTCGCTCGAGATGCCGCTGCTGCTCAAGGGGGAACCTGGCACCGGAAAGACCATGCTGGCGCATGCCATTGCAGAGGCTTTGGGGATGCGACTCATCGTGCTGAACGTCAAGTCGAGCATGAAGCTCGTGGACGCCCTTTACCAGTACGACACGCTCACCCGGCTCAATGACAGCCGGTTCGGTGATTCCACCCGGGATGTGAGCAACATAGAGGACTACATAAAGATGGGAAAGATCGGACAGTCTTTCGTGGCGGACGAGCGGGTCGTGCTTCTCATCGACGAGATCGACAAGGCGGATACCGACTTCCAGGACGATATGCTTGATGTGCTGGACCAGATGGAGTTCGACATAATTGAAATAGACAAAACCATTCGTGCCAGACACCGTCCGGTCATTATAATCACATCCAACGCAAAGAAAGACTTGTCCGATCCATTTCTGGGTCGGTGCAACTTCCATCACATTGCGTTCCCCGACGACGAAATGATGAGGAGGATCGTCAGGGTGCACTTTCCGGAAATCGCCCAGGATCTATTGGACAATGCAGCGGAATCCTTCTACCGGTTGCGCGAGATCCGGGGAGTTGAAAAAAAACCTGCAACGCGGGAGCTCATCAATTGGATTCGGGCACTCAAGTCTGACCCCGACTTCAAGCCGAAAAAGCTGGCCAAAGGTGATATCCCTTACCTGGGTGTCCTCTTTAAGAAGAGTCCGGATTACGCCGTGGCACAGAACAGCGTTCGGCGTTCGCGGTTCTAGGCGCCGGGCATCAAATAAGCCTGTGAGAGTTTTATCATGTTCATTGAGTTTTTCTTTACGCTAAAGAGGCTGGGGATTCCCGTGACCCCCACCGCCTTTCTCAAGCTTCAGCAGGCCCTGAGCATGGGGCTGATTCATACCATCGATGACTTCTACACTGCGGCCCGGGCCATCCTGGTCAAGAGCGAGCGCTGGTTCGATATGTATGACCAGGTCTTTGCCCACCATTTCGAAGGTGCAGAACTCCAGGACCCCACCGAGCGAGAGCTCGAGGAGATCGCCCGGGCGATGCTTGAGGAGTGGCTCAAGTCCCCGGAAGAGCTTGCCGAGGCGCTTGGTGTGAGTGAGGAGGAGCTCGCTGAAATGAGCCCCGAAGAGTTGATCGACTACTTTCTCGAGCGGCTCAAGGACCAGACCGAGGAACATCACGGCGGCGGCCGTTGGATAGGCACCAAAGGCACCTCTCCTGTAGGCCACTCCGGCTATCACCCGGGGGGCATGCGGGTCGGGGGGGTTTCCCGCAACAAGTCAGCTGTGAAAGTGGCCATGGACCGCCGCTATAAGGATTACTCGCAGGAGGGCCCTCTTACCCAGGCCCAGATCGGAGAGGCCCTTAAACGGCTTCGAAACATGGTGCCTTCCGGTCCCATGGACCAAATCAATGTGGACAAGACGATCTATCAGACCATGAGAAACGGGGGCGAGATCGAGCTCGTTTTCGACCGCGACCTCAAGGACAAGCTCAAGGTTATTCTTGCCATTGATAACGGGGGGTGGTCCATGGACCCGTACATCGAAGTGGTTCAGACCCTGTTCAACTACGCCCGTGCCCAGTTCAAGGACCTGAAAACGCTATTCTTTCATAACACCATCTATGACGTACTGTGGGCTGATCCCCCCAGGCGAAGCAGACCGTTTCGGGTCGGCGAACTGCCACGGCTGGATCCTGAAACCCGTTTTATCATCGTGGGTGATGCGAGCATGGCGCCTTATGAGCTTATGGCCTCGGACGGCTCCATCCACTATGAGGAACGCTCCGGCCGACCCAGCTACGAGCGACTCCAGTTCATTAAAGATACATTCCCGCACGCAGTATGGATTAATCCAAAAATGGCCGACGAATGGCGTTATA
>CAZEIA010000240.1:0-4186 GCA_964512335.1 uncultured Desulfobacterales bacterium | reverse complement strand
TGACATGAGTTTTATCGACCCTATTTCTTGGGTAATTGGTCTTGGGACTACTAATGCTTCTGTTTATCAACTGAATGGGATTCCTGCAAACGCAATAGATGAATTATATGGTGAGTACGCAGGTTCTCCTTCTGGAAGTCCTTATGTGCATAACCCACCTTTTGATTTTTTCCTCGATGCAGGCGGGCAATTTAGAATCGATGTCGTTCCTGAGCCGACTACCATGCTGCTTCTTGGTGGAGGTTTGATGGGGTTGGCAGCTCTTGGGAGGAGAAAATTCTTTAAGAAAGATTAATCACTTGTAATGACGAGTGTTAGTCTTTGTTTTTAGATGAGTAGAGGTGGATTGAGAAAGTGACTCTCAATCCACCTCTTTTTTTGAATAGTTTGAATAGGGGACGTACATCATATTATTAGTTAAATCGAAAGGGCTTTTTCCTTTCTCCCGCAGAGGCGCTGAGGCGAAGGCTGGAGAAAAGGGAGTAGAAGGGGGACGGTAAGCAAGGGTGGTGTCATTCCTCGATATCCGGGGCGTGATGTGAGGTAGGCGCTCCGCCGATGGAGTTCGATGATGAATGGGGCTTGACGATACGTGGCCGTGAAGGGCGTGGAAGGTGTCACCGCCGGGCAATGCACCCCGGCTGGTACCCGTGATGAAGGCCGCCAAGACGTTCAAGGAGCATCTCTACGGGATCCTGAATACACCCGGCACCCAATCAGCAATGGGATGGTGGAAGGGATAGCTGATGGACTGACCAAAAATAAGTGCCCGGCTTTCCGGCTAAAGTTTGTGTGTTGAGGCAAAACCGGCGCTTGTGAAAACCGAGGAGTTGGACGCAGTGGACGGGCCCAGTGATCAGGTTATGCCGTGGGTTTCTATGAGTTGAATTCCGGAGGAGACATTTGGTCTTCCCTTAAGGCTAACAAGAGATCTTCCATCAATTATCGGACAACCTGGCACCCGGATAGGCTGACAAAACCCTTTTAAGATAATCATCCGGTGACGGCAAAGGGATGCCGATTTCCTCGAGCATGCCTTTGGTATTGTGGTTTTCAAAAGCCTGCTCATGGCTCAGGTAGTTGAAGAACACAGGGAGGGCCTTCATGGCCCTCCTTGCCTTTGAGGGCACAAAGAGGGAGATGAGGGGGAGAGACCCCTTGAACAGCCAAAGGGGGACTGTCTTTGTGGCGGGGGTTTTGTTGAAGTTGTCTTTTACGTGCTTCATAAGGTCCATGAGGTCTACGGCTTGTTGAGGACCAGAGCAAAGGTGGAGAGCCTTGCCGGTGGCGGAGGGCTGAGTGCTGGACCAGGCGATGGCTTGGGCCACGTAGTCCGAGGGGATGATGTCCAGGGTAAAGCCCTTGAGGTTGGGGACTACGCCCAAGGTACGCCTGCCGGATAGAAACTCGCAGAGGTGATAGAATATCTGGAAGTGTATGATCTTGCCTGTGATGGAGTCTCCCACCACCATGCTGGGCCGGTGGACTGTCGCTGGTAGGCCCTTTTTTATTTCCTCTTCGATAATGTCTTCGGCTTCAGCCTTGGCCTCCTCATAGGTGTTGTGGAAGGCGCGTGGTCGGGTAAGCCATGTCTCAGGCACTGTGGTCATGAGGCCGCCCACACCTATGGTGCTTACAATTTCCACCTTGCGCAGGTTTCTGTGGTCGGCACATTGATGGGCCAGGTCCACGATGTGGCGGACGGAGTCAACGGCCGACTTCCTGGCCTCTTCCAGGGAGAGATTCATCCGCACGTTGCCTGCAGAGTGGACAATATTGGTGCACTCCCTTGACAGGGCCTCATACTCAGACGGCTCTATACCGAAACGGGAAAGGCTCACATCGCCCATAAAGGCCGTGATCCGTTTTCGAGTGGCCACGTCTTCGCGCGGGATCTCCCAGAAATCCATCATGGACTCGAGCCGGTGGTTTAGGTGGGATTCATCTTTGGCACGGATCAGTAGGCGCACCTCTGTGTCATGGTCGCTCAGGAGCCTGGGAATCAAGGCTGCTCCTACAGCACCGGTTGCGCCGGTCACAAAATAGGTCTTCATGGACTGTACACCACTGCCTTTCCAGGGGCTGAGGATTCCTCCAGCCGGCGATAGAGCACATCGATGGCCTGCTGGTATTTCTGCTGCACGTTCTTTCTTCGCACCTTGAGGTTGCTCGTGAGTTCTCCTCCTTCAATTGTGAAGGGCTCGAGTGTCAGAAGAAGGCCTGCGGGTTGCTGATAAGGGGGCAACTGATGCACCTGTTCCTGGATGTCCTGCCCGATGCTGCCGTGAAGGGCCTCGGGAACTTGGTCTCGAATTTCCAACTCGGCCAGACCGGCCTCCGCAGCCCGCTTGGCCAAGGCCGCGGCGGATAAGGACAGGAGTACCACGAGGGACTTGCGCTGGGCCCCCATAATCACCGCGTGCTCCACATAGTCGACCTTGCGGATGCGATCCTCGATCCCCACCGGGGCTATCTTGCGGCCGGTGGAGGTCTTGAAGACCTCGGACTTTCGGCCCTTGAGGGTGAGGTACCCGTCCTGGTCCATGACGGCCAGATCCCCGGTATGAAGGTACCCGTCCTCGCCCACAGGGTTTTCCTCGGTTTCCTGTCCAAAGTATCCGGAGAAGACGCCCTTGCCTTTGACCAGGACTTCGCCGTCCTCACCCAGTTTGATCAGGTTGCCGTTCATGGGTTTCCCCACCGTGCCGAATCGGAAATCCTTGGGCCGGTTCATGGCCATAGGAACTATGTTTTCGCTGATTCCGTAGGCCTCAAGAATAAGGAGTCCCATACCGTGAAAGCGTTCGAGAAGCCAGGGGGGCATTGGGGCCGAGCCGCTGATCATGAACAGGAGGTTTGAGCCCATGGCGGCGCGGAATTTCTTGAGAACCAGGGGGTCTAGAATACTAAAAAGAGAGGAGGTTGCGAGCCCTGGTGAAAAGCCCTTCCTAATGGCTGATGTTCGTTTTTCCCCTGCTTTGATGGCGGTCCTGGCCAAGGTGCGGGCCAATGGGCCACTGCCCTGAACTTGAGCCATCATCCCTTCGTGAAGCTTTTCAAAGAAACGGGGGACACCGAGAAACACATGGGGGTTGATGGCGGGAAGGTGCTTCATGATCTCCCTCGGGTTTTCCACGTAGTGAGTGGACGCCCCGATGGCAATGGCGCAGAAGTTGATCATGCGCTGGAATAGGTTGGAGAGAGGCAGCCAGCAGGGGAGGCGGCTCTCTTCGTCGATGTCGGGAAAGGCCTCCAGTATGGAGCGGCAGGCCTGGGTGACCTGCTCGTGCCTGTAAAGGATGCCCTTGGGTTTTCCGGTGGTGCCGGAGGTGAAGATAATGGTGGCAGGGTCCGACGGGGCAGGCCTGTCGTCGGGCAGGAAGAGGCCTTCTTTCATGCCCAGTTCCTCCAGTTCGCGAAGGGACATCGTGCCTTCCACGTGCTGTGACTGGGGATCCAGAATGACCACTGTCTCAAGGCGTGCGCGAATGTCGGGAGACAGTTTGTCAAGTAGACCGGGTTCCTGGATGATGAGGGTGGTGAGGCCGGTCTGCTCAATGATGAGATGGATGTTCTCGTCCAAGTCGTGTCCGTCCATTCCCACGATTAAGCCGCCTGCCATGAGGGCCCCGAATTGAACAAAGTCCCAGGTGGGCGAGGTCTTTGCCATGATACCCACGGGCATGCCTCTGGTGACGCCCTGTACGCGAAAGCCTGCGGCCAGGGGGAGTACGGTCTCGAGGAAGGTTTTCCAGGTGGTCCCTTTCCACTTTCCAGATGTATCGAGGGCGTATATGGCGATACGGTCGGGGGACTTATCCACACGTGCTTCGAGAAGGGCGGTTACGGTATCGGCGTACAGCATAAGCCTGACAGTGCCTCCGGGTGCTTCATTCCGGTATCACGGGGTCGTAGGCCCCTTTGGGCAGTGTGATATTAAGCTCTGATTCTTTCAATTCAAGCCAATGGAGGCTTCGGCTCACCTCACGGGCCATGAAGAGCTTGTTGCGGATCATGAAGTTAACAAGGGGGCCGATCATCTTCCAATATGTCAGGCCGGCCTTGCCTTCCCGGATGAGGGCCGAGAATTCAGGGTGATAAGGGTTGTACCCGAAATTGCGCAGGTCCGAATACATGAGGAGCCAGTTGATGGGGTAATTGCTGAAGATAGGGCTTGCGTGCTTGC
>CAZEIA010000239.1:0-4193 GCA_964512335.1 uncultured Desulfobacterales bacterium | reverse complement strand
GCCTCCTGAATCTCCATGGCCTTTTCAGGGCCGATGAGGTGTTCCGATCCGTCTATGTGGGAGCGGAAGAGCACCCCCTCCTCGTTGATGGTCCGAAGCGTCGCCAGGCTGTATATCTGGAACCCGCCGCTGTCGGTCAGAACAGGCCGCTGCCACCCCATGAAACCGTGGAGCCCGCCCATCTCCCGAATAATCTCGTGCCCTGGCCGCAGGTACAGGTGGTACGTGTTTGCAAGTATGATTTCAGCACCGATTTTTTCCAGATCATCGGGACCAACCGCCTTTACCGAGCCCAGGGTGCCCACCGGCATGAAGACCGGGGTGTCGACAATACCGTGGGAGGTCTTTAGCCGCCCGGTTCGTGCCCTGGAATCACTGCACCTGTGGATCACCTCGAACATGAAAAGCCCGCGCTGTTTTCGACCGCCCGGGCCGCAAGCCCTTGTCCCGGTTGCGGTCCAGCCGAACATCCGGCGCTACAGTATCAGCATGGCGTCGCCGTAGCTGTAAAACCTGTATTGTTCCGCCACCGCCGCCCGGTAGGCCTCCAGGGTCTTTTCCAGACCTGCGAACGCCGATACGAGAAAGAGCAGGGAACTCCCCGGCAAGTGGAAGTTCGTTATAAGCCCGTCAACAGCACGAAACCTGTAGCCGGGGGTGATCATCAGATCGGTCGCGCCCCGGCCCGGAGCAATGCGGCCTCCGTTGTCCGCTGCGGATTCCAGGGTCCTGACCACGGTGGTGCCCACCGCTATCACCCGTTGTCCCCGGGAACGGGCCTGATTCACCGCTTCCGCGGTTTCGGGGAGGATACAATAGGATTCAATCCCTACCGAGTGCTCCCTGATATCCCGGCTCCTTACAGGCCGGAACGTTCCGTGCCCCACGTGGAGAGTCAGGGCCACGCAGGTGATGCCGGCGTTTTTCAGCCGTTTAAACAGGTCCCCGGTAAAGTGAAGCCCCGCCGTGGGTGCGGCAACGGCCCCCCGGCTGTGGGCATATACCGTCTGGTATCGGTCACGGTCCAGGGCGGCACGCGGATCATTCTGTGTCCTGCGAATATACGGGGGAAGGGGCATTACACCCCGCTCTGTCAGCAATGAGTCCGGATCCAGGGCCCCTGAAAACGCCATCCGGACAATGCCGTCCGATTCAACCTCCTCCACGGTCCCCCATGCGCCTTCTCCCAAGTCAATTCGACTGCCGGCCCGCGGGCGCTTGGAGGCCTTAACCAGGCAACGCCTTGTACCGGATTCGGGGCAGCCGTTTTCCGCGACGTCTAGAACAAGGATTTCAACCCTTCCACCGGTCTCCTTTCGACCGTACAGCCGGGCCGGTACAACCCTGGTGTCGTTCACCACCAAAAGGTCTCCTGGCGTCAGGAGGCCGGGAAGGTTAAGGAACCGGTGATGTGATAGAGAAATACCTTTCCGGTCCATTAACAGGAGCCGGCTCTCTTCCCGCCTGGAGGACGGCTCCTGTGCGATCAGCCTTTCAGGCAGATCATATTGATAATCTTTGATGTCATACATCCGGCTTGTTTACGGTAAAGGTCGTAACATATATTGAAAACCCACTGTAAAGTCAACCTGAATCAGTCGGCTTCTATGAGGTGTCAGGCTTTTCACCGCCGACCGGTCCGGGGCGGGTGGCGGCTATCGGAACATGTAGGCGATCAGGAGCCCGGCGCACATGGCCATGAATCCCATGACGCGCAGGTGTGGGTCAGGGATGTCCTGCATGCGAAGCATCCAGCGCTTCATCCGGTGTGGAAAGGCGAAATAGGGAATCCCTTCCAAGACGAGAACGAGACCTAAAAGGCACAACAAGAGTTTCATACGGGCCGATCTGGAGAATCCATGATTGAATCAATTCCCGGCTGATCATTTCGGATCGCAAGCAGTCCCGGATAAACCGGCGGGGTTCCAATGAGGATGAAGGATAAAGGATCAAGAAAGAAGGATCAAGGGGAAAGACTGATGTCCACATAGGCCTTGATATGCGGACAAGGATCAGGTAGTTTTCATGAAGCCAGGAAACGCACGTTCTACGTGCCTTTGACCTTTAAACTTGATACTCTATCTTTTTTCTTTATGATAAACGGTTTCCCCAATCGGGTTGAGATAGACAGGCCGGCTCTCAGGCACAACCTGGGGCAGGTCCGCTCGATTATTGCGCCGGGCACGGCTGTGACCGCGGTGGTCAAGGCCGATGCCTATGGGCATGGCCTGGTGGAGGCGGCCAGGACGTTCGAGAGCGCACGGGTCGAGCGGTTGGCAGTGGCACACCTGGCCGAGGCCCTCGAGTTGAGGAAGGCGGGGATTAATTGCCCTGTCGTGCTCCTCTGCGGCATTCTTAACCGGGAAGAAGCCGCAGCGGTTGTTGAGCATGATCTTATTCCGGTCCTGCAGGAACCAGCACCGGCTGAAATACTGAGCGATGAGGGTTTGAGGCGTGGGAAAAGGACGCCTGTTCAATTGAAGATCGATACAGGCATGGGCCGGCTGGGTGTCCCTTTCAGCGAGACAGGCAGGTTTGTAGATCAGGTGCTTCGGCACAAGGGAGTCGTTCCCGAGGGACTCATGTCGCATCTTTCGTCGGCCGATGAATCGGACAGGCGGTTTACTGAGCTTCAGATCCGGCGCTTCAAGGACGCCCTGGGCACGGCAGGCTCGGCAGGAATGGGTATCGACAAGAGCAGCCTTGCGAACAGCGCCGGCACTCTCCGGTATACGGAGGCCCACTTCGGTATGGTAAGGCCGGGCATTGTACTTTATGGCGGGTCTCCGTCGCCCGGTCTCGTGCCACGCGTCCGGTTGAGGCCTGCCATGACCCTCAGGGCGAGTGTGCTGCAGGTAAGAGACCTGCCAGGTGATACGCCTGTCAGCTACGGGCGGACATACACGACCACCGGCACCACAAAAACGGCTGTTATTTCGGCTGGATACAGCGATGGACTGCCGCGGTCCCTGTCCAACAGCGGAAAGGTCCTGATTCGGGGCCTGAAGGTCCCGATTATAGGCCGGGTCTGCATGAATCTGACAATGGCGGACGTCACCCATGTTCCGGATGTACGCCCCGGAGACGAAGCCGTGTTTCTGGGGCGGCAGGGGCAGGCCGTCCTAACCGGAGACGAGGTGGCCGGGGCCTGCAACACTGTTTCATACGAAATCTACTGCGCCTTTGGAAAGTGCGCGGAAAAGACGACTATTTCATGAAAAATGAACTTGAACGTATGCTGAGGCAGAGCCTCAATGCCTGTTTCGATGACGGCCGGCTCGTTCGTGGCCCGGTCCCTGAGTTTGTGGTGGAGATACCCAACAACTCGGATCACGGGCATTTCGCCACGAATCTGCCCATGACCCTTGCGGGATCGCAAAAGCGAGCGCCGAGGGAGATCGCCGAGGTTCTTGCGGAGGACCTTAGGGAAGGGCGCCCTTTGCTCGAAAACGTGGAAGTGGCGGGGCCGGGGTTCCTGAACTTCACCCTTCGAGCCGAGCAGTGGCACCGGCTCCTGTCGGAAATCATCACTCTTGGCTCCGACTACGGAAGGGACGTTATTGAAGACTCCCAAAAGATCCTGGTCGAATATGTGAGCGCAAACCCGACAGGCCCTCTTCACCTGGGTCACGGCAGGGGCGCGGCCCTGGGGGACAGTCTCTGCCGTATCCTGGCTTTTTGCGGTCATCAGGTGACGCGGGAGTTCTATATCAATGATGCCGGGCTTCAGGTAAGGCTCCTCGGAGAATCCATATACAGCCGCTGGCGGCAAAAGCGTGATCCGGACGCCCCTTTTCCCGAGGGCGGATACATGGGTGAGTACGTAGATACCCTTGCCTCGGAGATTGACCGGGTCAAGGAACTGGAGGGGCTGGACCCGGAGGAAGCAGTCCTTGCGTGCGCCGAATTCGGCCGGCGAAGGATGCTGGAAGAGATCCGCAGCGACCTCGAAAGGTTCAGGACCACTTTTGACGTGTGGACCTCCGAGAAGGACTTTGTCTTGTCCGGTATGCTGAACGAAGTCATAGAGCGGACCCGGGAGCGAGGGGATTTCTTTGAAAAGGACGGGGCCTGGTGGATCAGGACCACGATGTTCGGTGACGACAAGGACCGGGTCATTCGGAAGAGCGACGGGCATTTCACATACTTCGCCACGGACATAGCATATCACCTGGAGAAGTGGAAACGTGGTT
>CAZEIA010000238.1:0-4255 GCA_964512335.1 uncultured Desulfobacterales bacterium | reverse complement strand
GCCATCAAGGCGGCCCGCGTCCTGCTGAACGGTGTGCCCGCCTATGCCGGGCTTGCGGCGGTGGACCTCTATATCGGGGCCACGGAGCCTGCTGAGGACGATCCCCTTAACCGCATTCACCCGGGCCAGTTCAAGTACGGGGGCGGGCACGTAATCGAAGACCTGGTGGCCGGGCGCAAGGTGAAACTCCAGGCCACCGCATACGGAACGGACTGCTATCCCAATCGGGAGATCGAGAAACGGATCGCCCTTGAAGAACTGCCTTACGCTGTCATGGTTAACCCGCGCAACGGGTATCAAAACTATAACTGCGCCATAAACCTCTCCAAGAAAACGATCTACACCTACATGGGGGTGCTGAAACCCCGGGGGGCCAATGCCAACTATTCCACGTCCGGCTGCCTGAGCCCCCTTTTCAACGACCCGCTGTACCGTACCATCGGTATGGGGACCCGAATTTTTCTGGGTGGTGCCCAGGGGTTCGTAGTGGGTCCGGGAACCCAGCACAAACCTTCGGCTCCGAGAGGAGAAAACGGCGTTCCCATCAGCCCAGCAGGCACCCTGATGGTCACAGGGGACCTGAAGAGAATGGACCCCCGATGGGTGGTGGGAATCGGCATGTTAGGATACGGTTGCTCCCTTGCCCTCGGACTCGGCATCCCCATCCCGGTCCTGGACGAAGAGATGGCACAATTTACAGGCGTGGGAGACGACGAGTTGTTCACCCAGATCATCGACTACGGGAATGATTATCCCAAGGGTGAAGCCGCAAGCCTGGGACAGGTAAGCTATGCCGAACTCATGAGTGGGTCCGTCCGATTCAACGGGCAGGACGTGTCCACGGTTCCACTTTCCTCGCGGACAAGGGGACTCGAGATCGCTAAGGAACTGAAAGCCTTGATCGAAAACGGCGCATTCATCCTGGGTGAACCCCAGGAACTGCTGCCCGCCGGTTGAAGGTGAGAGGACAAAGGTTAAATGAGCGAGCCCCGGAGGTTCTGATAACATCGTGAAAAAAATCATTAAGATGCGGGAAATGGCCGACGACCAGGCCGGCATCATTCGAAAGGTCGGGGCTGCGGGTGAAATGGGACGGCGAATCCGGGATATGGGCCTGGTCCCCGGAATGCCCATCCGCATTCGGGGCCGAGCCCCTCTCAGGGACCCCGTGGCCGTCAAGCTTATGGACAGCACCCTTACGCTTCGCAACAACGAGGCCGATCACGTGTTGGTGGAAGTGGAAGTCCCGGAAGACTAGACCGCACTCCGACGCCCTGAACAAGGCAAGGCCCTCAAAAGGGATATGAAGCTCTGAACATGACTGAAAGAAAGATCAAGATCGCCCTTTCCGGAAACCCCAACGCAGGGAAAACGACCGCGTTCAACGCCATCACAGGAGCGCGACAACACATAGCCAACTACCCCGGCGTCACTGTGGAGAAGAAGGTGGGGCACGTCCGGCATCGAGGCCGGGAGATCGAGGTTGTAGATCTGCCCGGCACCTATTCGCTGACTGCCTATTCCCTGGAAGAAATAGTTGCACGCGACTTCCTTGTCAATGAGAAACCGGACGTGGTCGTCGACATCGTGGATGCATCCAACCTCGATCGCAACCTTTACCTGGCCCTCCAGTTCCGTGAATTGGGCGTCCCGCTCATCATAGCGCTCAACATGGTCGATGTGGCCGAGGCACGCGGCATAACCATCGACGCCGCCGCCCTGTCCGACCTCTTCCAGGTCCCGGTGGTCCCCACCGTGGCCCGCTCCAAAAAGGGTATAGAGGCTCTCCTGGACCAGGTTGTGGCACTCGCCGAAAAATCCCTCGCCTGGGAACCCCTGCTCATCTCCTACGGCAACGACATCGATCGAAGCCTGGACGAACTCGAAGGGGTCATTCGCCGCGGCGGGATTCATGGTGACACATACTCACCGCGCTGGCTTGCCCTCAAGTGCCTGGAGGGAGACGACCAGATCATAGGGCTTATAGGTAAAGACCGGACCTTAAACGCTGAAGTGACAGCCATTTGCAACCGTGTAACCAAGCACACCATTAACACCCTCGAGGAAGAACCGGAAGGCATCATATCGGATCATCGCTACGGCCACATCGCTGGAATTACAAGAAAAGTTGTCAAGCGTCGTATCGAGTCACGGCTGAACCTATCGGACCGGATCGACCGGGTCCTGACTAACCGCCTGATCGGTCCCATAGCTATGATCGGGATCCTTTACGCCATCTACGAATTCACCTTCTGGGGGAGCGAGGTCCCTGTGGGCTGGTTGGAGGCCTTTTTCGAGTGGCTCAAGACCGGGATTACCGCAGTACTGCCGGAAGGGCCGCTCCAATCACTTATTGTTTCGGGCGTTATCGACGGCGTGGGCGGTGTGCTCGGGTTCGTTCCGCTGATACTGTTCCTTTTTTTCGCCGTCTCCATTATGGAGGACTCAGGGTATCTTGCGCGTGTGGCATATATGCTGGACCGGGTGCTCCGCTGGTTCGGGCTGCATGGAAACTCCGTGATCGCCCTTCTCGTCAGCGGAGGAATCTCAGGGGGTTGCGCCGTGCCGGGAGTCCTCTCGACCCGGACGCTCAAGGACCCCAGGGAACGAATCGCAACGCTCCTTGTGCTTCCGTTCATGAACTGCGGCGCCAAGCTTCCCCTGTTCGGGCTGCTGATCGCAGCCTTCTTTGAGCAGGGGGAGGCCCGAATGCTTTTTCTCTTCACCTTGATCTCCTGGTTCTTCGCACTGTTTGCGGCCAAATTTCTTCGTGCGACCGTGCTCCGCGGTCCCAAGACCCCTTTTGTCATGGAACTCCCGCCCTACAGAGCACCTACCCTGAAAGGTCTTCTGATCCACACGTGGGAGAGGACGTGGCAGTATGTCAAGAAGGCCGGGACAGTGATTCTCGGGATCTCCATCCTCATATGGGCCATGATGACCTACCCAGGGCTGTCCGACGAGCGCCTGCAGTATTTTGAGTCGCAGGAAGACCGAATTAAAACGGACTTCCTGTCGCATCCCGGGGTACGCAGCCTGATACCGGACGCAGAAAGGTTGGCAAAAATCGACCGCCTAATCGCACGAATTGAGGGTTCAGAGGCCGAGGAAATCGAACGGGTCCTGCTGTCGGAGATCGATGACAGGAGCATCTCCGAAACCCTCCGGCGGATTGCATTGCCCCCGTCTCCACAGGTGAAAACAGGGCAGGACCCGATCCGCACTGCATACTCCGAATACCTCGAAAAAATGCGTGACCTGGAACGGGCCCGAAACCATGAGAGGTTCAAGTCAACGGCCGCAGGTTCCATCGGCCATGCAATCGAACCCCTAACAGCGCCGCTGGGTTTTGATTACAGGGTGAACATCGCGCTGGTCGGAGGATTTGCAGCCAAGGAAGTGATAGTATCTACACTGGGTACGGCATACTCCCTGACCGATGCCGGGGCATCCGAGCAGGGGTCCCTCTCCGGTAGATTGCGGAACGACCCTGACTGGAATCCGCTTCGCGCCTTCGCACTGGTCCTGTTCACCATGCTTTATGTGCCATGTTTCGTTACTGTAATTTGCATCAAACGTGAGAGCTCATGGAAATGGGCCGGCTTTTCCCTGGGATTCAACCTGATCATCGCTTACATAGTTACCTTTATCGTCTACCAGACAGGCCTGGCACTGGGAATAGGCACCTGAACCCGGTTTCAGTCACCATATCACCGCCCCCCTGATCCAGGGGCCCTATCCGCTCCTCTAAACCCCGGGGTCGGCCCCCGGGATATCCGGCGAGGTAAAAGCCATGCCTCCTTTCAAGAGATTGTTGTCCACAAAAGCCGGACTGTCACCTGGTTCCCTTGTCCACGTGGGGGAGAGAAAGGTTGATCGGGTGCGCATCCACGTGATCGACTACGACAGGGATCACATAGAGGAAAAAGAGGTGGAAAGCCCGTCCGATTGCGAAGGGTACAAGACATCGAAGTCCATCACCTGGATCGATGTCAAGGGCCTTCACAGGGTGGAAATAATCCGGGATTTCGGAGAGCGCTTCGGCCTTCATCCTCTTGTCCTCGAAGACATCTTGAACACGGGTCAGCGGCCCAAGACCGAAGAGTTCGAAGGATATCTCCTTGTCATCTGCAAAATGCTCTCTTACAACCAAGAGTCTGGGGAGGTGGGCATCGAACAGGTCAGCATCATTCTCGCCCCTTCTTTTGTAATCACATTTCAGGAAAAGGAAGGAGACGTGTTCGAACCGGTGAGG
>CAZEIA010000237.1:0-4256 GCA_964512335.1 uncultured Desulfobacterales bacterium | reverse complement strand
AAAGGAGGTGGTCAGGGCCGAATGTGCGTGTCTTCGTGACGTTAAAGGAGTGTGAACCGGTTTATAACACACGAAAAGGGGGAGACACATGATGAAAGGGAAGATCGAATTAAAGATTCTGGTGCCGATTCTGGCGGTGGCGTTTCTTGTGGGGATGTCCAGCTTTGCCGTTGCCGAGGAAGTAAGGATCGGCGGTATCATGGACACCACAGGGGCAACCTCGGATGTCGGCAAGGACTATGCCATCGGCATGGAGGAGGCCTTCAAGTACATCAACGATCAGGGCGGAGTCAACGGGAAAAAGGTCAAATACACCTGGTTCGACTACGGATATCGGATCCCCGAGGCCATCACCAAGTACAAGCTTTTAAAGCGTCTGAAGTCCCTCGTGATCATGGGATGGGGCACCGGCGACACCGAGGCCCTGGTTCCAACGGTCAACCAGGACAAGATCCCGTATGTCTCCGCATCCTACTCAGCTCACCTGACCGACCCCAAGGTGAGTCGTTACAACACCTTCTTCTCGTCGGATTACTCCACCAACGCCAGGGCCGCGCTGACGGCGTGGTTCGACAACAAGTGGTCCAAGCACCCTGACTACGGCAAACGGAATCCTCGCTTCGCCGCTGTATACATGTTTGCCTCGCCTTACTGCAGCGCCCCCATCAAGGCTATAAAAGACCATGCCAAGATGCTGGGATTTGATGTGGGTGAGGACCAGGACGTGAGTCTCTTCGCTCTGGACACCAAGAGCCAGATTATGGGGCTTAAGAAGTTCAAGCCGGATGTGTGCTGGCACGGCAACACCACTATGGCGGTATCCGCTACGATACGCGACGCCACTGCTCTCGATCTGGGGGCCGATTGGATCGTAAACAACTGGGGATTTGACGAGAACCTGCCCAGGCTCGCCGGAGAAGCGGCCAAGGGCGTAATGGGGGCCACTCCCTGCGCGTTCTTCGGCCAGGACTACAAAAACATGGACATCGTGATGGAGTCGGCAAAGACGTACAACCCCGGAATCGCTCAGGAGAAACGCCTCATTCGCACCATTCAGGCATGGGGTGACGCCTTGATCACCTGGGAGGCCCTGATTCGTGCCGACAAGGCCGGGCCGCTGAGCGGGGAGAGCATAATGCTGGAGGGGTTCGAGACCTTGAGGGACTTTGAAATCGGTCTGGGGGCTTCCAATGTCACCTTTACGGCCGATGACCATCGCCCCACCACAGGCTGCCTGATTCAGGAGTGGACCGGCGAAAAGTTCCAGGAGGTGTCGCGTGTGGACCTCAAGGAGCGCTGGCCGGAAAAGTGGGCGAAGGAATGGCTCGGTTGGTGATTATGGGCTCCATCACGAGCCGCAATGTGCAGCCTTAAAACCCACTAGCCCTTGGAGGACAGGCATTTGGAAGCTGCAGAGGCAATCCTTAAGATTAACAACATCGAGGTTAAGTACCACGAAGTCATTCTCGTCCTCAAGGGCGTCTCCATCGAGCTGCCCAGGGGCGGGATAGTGGCCCTGCTCGGTGCGAACGGCGCCGGCAAGAGCACGACGCTCAAGTCCATCTCCGGCCTTCTCAAGACCGAGGACGGGGAGGTGACCGACGGCGCCATCGAGTACGAAGGGGAGCGGATACATCACCTGGGGGCGGCCACCATCGCCAAGAAGGGGATCGTCCAGGTCATTGAGGGCCGGAGGGTCTTCGAGCATCTGACCGTGGAGGAGAACCTCAAGGTGGGTGCGCACCTGCGCAAGGCCGGATCGGTGAAGGAACGCCTGGACCTGGTCTATTACTACTTTCCTCGGTTGATCGAGAAACGGAACGAGACAGCCGGATTCGTGAGCGGAGGAGAGCAGCAGATGACCGTGGTTGGAAGGGCGCTCATGACTGAGCCGAAGCTGGTACTGCTGGATGAGCCTTCCATGGGGCTCGCTCCTAAGTTGATCCATGAGATCTTCAACATCATTCAACAGCTCCAGCAGGACCAGAAGATCTCCATTCTCCTTGTAGAGCAGAACGCCAAGCTGGCCTTGAACGTGGCGCCGTATGCCTACGTCATGGAGACGGGCCGGATCGTGATGGACGACACCTCTGAGACCCTCAAGGGCAACGAGGACATAAAGGATTTCTATCTGGGCCTGACCGACAAGGGCGGCCGAAAGAGCTTCCGCGACGTAAAGCACTACAAGCGTCGCAAGCGATGGCTTGCCTGATCGAACCTCTCACTGTGCCACGGTCTACCAGGCCTCCGCCAGGCCCCGGGACTCCGGGAGCCGAACGGTCTTCGGGAATCGGGCACTATACTCAGGAGGGCATTTATGAAGAACAGACTGACAATGCTTGCGGTTCTCATGACCGCAGTGGCTTTTATCCTCGTCGGCTGCGTTACCACGCGCCCGAGCGAATCCAATTTCAAGGCTCCGGAAATAACACTGGAGATGCTGGAAGTGCCCCAGTATGACGGTTTCTGGTATTACGCCAAAGCAGTAGAGCCCACCAAGGGAAAGGCCGATGATCGTGGTGCTCCGCTTCCCTTGAGCTTCCTGTTCAGTGTGCACAACCCAAACCCATATCCGATAATGTTGGACGGTATTCGCTTCACAGTGGCTTTCGACAAGGACTTCGACCTGGTTACGGTGAACAATCAGGATTCCATCTGGATTCCCGCCGGCAAGACAAGCCACGTGCGCTGCACCACCATGATCACGGCCCGCTCCGCGCTTTTGGCCCTGCTGGTTACCGGAGGATACAAGCTCCAGGAAAAGGGCTGGAGTGCATGGGACGCCCTGGAGCGCTGGTGGGTCGGGGTTCCCGACTATTCGGTTCCTGTGACCGTACACGAAGGGTCGGCCGTGTTCAGGGCCAACGGTGTGTCAAAGGTTGTGCCGGTAGAGGCCGAGTTCCCATGATGGATTAGGGAAAACTTGCATCAGGGCAAGGTATGGGCGCCTTCCGGAAAAGGAGGCCGTCCATACGCCTCCCTGCTGAAATCAGCCGGGCGGGGATGTTTCCCGCCCGGTGCCGGTTGATAGGGAAGAAACCAAGGCTTCACCACGAAGGTCACGAAGATCAGGCAAACCCACTCAGCCGCTGCCTGGAGTGTCATAACTGTTGTAACGAATCGCAGCCGGTATTTTACCTCTATTTCCTTAGTGTTCTTCGTGTCCTTCGTGGTTGATTACAGCTTTTGTTTACCACGAAGTACACGAAGAACACAAAGAGCAGGGATGAAGAAATCGAGAAGCAAATCAAGAAAACAAACATTTACATACCAATGAGCGGGGTGTCAGGACATGGGTCTTCATGATTTTACCGTCTACGACATGATCAGTAGAAATGCGGTGGCCTTCGGCCGTCTCCCGGCATGGTACGAACTGGATGACGGCCGGACCCTGAGCTTTGCCGACATCAAGACCGAAGTCGACCGGCTTGCCGCAGGACTTCGTGGAATCGGCCTCAACAAAGGAGACCGGGTCGGAGTCCTGGGAAAGAACAGCCTGGAGTTTTTCCTGCTCTACGGGGCCGCAGCCGGGCTGGGCCTCATCCTCCTTCCCGTCAACTGGCGGCTGTCGCCCGAGGAGACCCGTTTCAACCTCAACGACTGTACGCCCAGGGTCCTGTTCGCCGATCAGGAGTTCCAGCCGCTGATCGACGGATTAAAGGCCGGCCTTCCTTCGGTGGAGAGGTTCTTCAACCTCAAGAATCGGGAAGGAAACTACGAGGACTTCAATGACCTGATGGGGGACGGGAAAAGCTTCCACCCGGAGGATACGGCCACGGATGACGGATTTGTGATTATTCATACCGCAGCTGTAGCCGGCAGGCCCCGGGGCGCCCTTCTCAGTCATGGAAACGTGCTCTGGGCCAACATGCAGTTCGATTACTTCTGCGGTCTTGATCCGTCGGATGTTCACCTCAACCTGCTCCCGCTGTTTCACGTGGGCGGGCTTTTCATGGCTACGTCAAGCTTTCATGCGGGTGCCATGAACATCAACATGAGCAAGTTCGACGCGACACGGGCCGTGGAACTCATCGAAGAGAAAAAGGTGTCCTTCATGTTCGACTTCTCGCCCATCCTCTCTTCTGTCCTGGATGAAAAGGAAAAGACCGGGAAGGACATTTCATCGCTCAGGGCCGTGGTGGGCCTGGAGACGCCGGATACCATAACCCGCTACCAGGAGGCGACCGGCGGGACCTTTTTCATCATGTACGGCCAGACAGAGACCTCCTGCCTCGCCACCTTCGGGCGGTTCAACG
>CAZEIA010000236.1:0-4298 GCA_964512335.1 uncultured Desulfobacterales bacterium | reverse complement strand
CGAAAACGAGAAAATCGGAGTAGCGGTCCACTACAGAGTCAATGAAGGCGCCCACTGGTGATGCGCGACCGCCGGCCCTGGCCACGGCGCCGTCGAGCATGTCGAAGAGGCCCGCAAACAGGATGATCAGGCCGCCTGCGATCCAAAGCCCGTAATAGTAGGCCAGGGCAGCCCCGACATTGACTACAAGCCCTATGAGGGTGAGGGTGTTGGGCGTGACGCCGCGACTGTCCAGAGTCGAGGCCAGCGATGACAAGGCGGCCTCGGTCTGCCTCCCTATGTAGCGGCGTATCATGTGCGGCTCTATCCGCCCTGTCCGGCGCCCAACAGCGCAGCTTCAGAGTGATTATTTGAATGAATCGCTATCTTACAACCTTTCCCCTTATGAACCGCTCCACCAGTTCCCTTGCCTTGGCGTCCGTGTACTGCACCGGCGGGTGCTTCATGGTGTAGGAGGCTATGCTCTTGAGAGGTCCGCCAACACCTCGGTCCAGAGCCAGCTGGCAGCAGCGGATGGCATCGATGGTCACGCCGCCGGAGTTGGGGGAGTCCTGCACGGAAAGCCTCAACTCGAGGTCCATGGGGACCCCCGCGAACCCCTTGCCTTCCATGCGCAGGAAACAGACCTTGTTGTCATTCTGCCATGGCACGTAATCGGAGGGCCCTATATGGATGTTTTCCTCCTGAAGCGGTCGGTTCAACTGGCTCTGGACGGCGTCCGTCTTGGAGATGCGCTTTGACTCAAGCCTGTCCCGGTTCAGCATGTTCAGGAAATCCGTGTTGCCGCCCGTGTTCAGCTGATAGGTCCGCTCGAGACGAATGCCCCGATCCGTGAAAAGGCGCGTGAGGATCCGGTGAATAATGGTAGCCCCTATCTGACTCTTGACGTCGTCGCCGACACATGGCAGCCCATGCCCCTCGAAACGCGCGGCCCATTTCGGATCGGAAACGATGAAAACCGGGATGCAGTTGATAAACGCGACTCCTGCCTCCAGACAGCACTCTGCGTAGAACCGCGTAGCCTCCTCGGAGCCCACGGGCAGGTAATTCAGGAGGATTCTCGTGCCCGAGTCTCGAAGGACTTGAACTACGTCAACCGGTTTACGGGAGGCCGGAACGAAAGTCCTCTCCGGCGTGTAGTTCTTCATGTGGTCTGCGATCCCGTCCAGAACAGGCCCCATACTGACTTTGACACCGGTCCTGGCGATGGTCTTGAGAATCGGGTAGGCGCAGTTGGGCCGGGCGTTGACAGCCAAGTCCAGCCGCTTTCCCACCTTCCGCTTGTCCACGTCAAATGCGGACGCCACCACGATATCCTCCGGGAGGTATCCGCCCAGGTCATAGTGCATCAGGCCGAGATGCTCGTCACGATCCTTGTATCGCCGATAGTAATCTATTCCCTGCAGGAGAGATGTGGCACAGTTTCCAACTCCGACAATCCCTATTCTGACTTTCTTGTTCCTCGCCATGGCTTTCCGCTCAATTTGGGAATCGATTCTCATTCACACAGGAAGGTGCTGAAGATAGGAATCGAATATTATCATCATTCCTTAACAAAAAGCAAATCATAATCCAACATGCGACGGGCTGAACGGCGCCATACATTTATTCCTAAAGTGCTTCCTCCTGGTCCCGCAACGTTGTGGACTCAAGATTCTGCGTTGACCGGAAAGTGACTTTGCCCTATTCTAAATGAGTTCAGGCCGTGTCTCGGACGGTTTCCTGGTTTTCCGCCGCAATAAGCTCCTCACTGAAGAGGGACGGCGTGCAGGGCCTCTTATATAATACTTCATGTTGTTTTGGACCCTGGGAACGATGACTACGCGTGATTATTGATTGAGTAATCCTCTACTTCTTTCTTGATGTTCGCGCTCCAGGTTATGAAGCCTCAGCGCCAGGGAGCGCTTTTCAGTATCAGGGGAAGGTTAATGAAACACATTTGGTGGTTTCTCCTGCCGGTCTTTCTTCTCCTGCCGGCCCTATCCAGCGCTGAAACGTCCATTCAGGGCCGGGGGTGCGTATCCTTTGGCAAGGAACGCAGTCTCGAGGAGGCCCGGCTCCTGGTCAGAGGCGTTGCGGTCCGCCGGGCCATCGAGTCCACCGGCGTCCTGGGCCCGGCAGAGGAAAAATGCTCTTCCGAATTCGTTGCGGACATCGTCCAGATCCTCCGATCCGGCCATCTGCAGGGAATCCGTGTCCTGGAGCACGAGGAGGCGGAAGCAACAGTGTGCGAGACAGTGGAGGCCTTTGCCGACCTTACCGCAATGCGCAGGGCCGTGATAAGGGTAGTTGAACGCCGGGCCGAACAGGACCTGAACCCTGCGCTCGGCGACAACAAGTGCCTGAGAATCCTTGCGATTGAAGAAGATGAAGACCGCTATGGCCGACGAGTTAACGCCGTGGTAGGCGTTAAGCGGGCCACTGGCCCCCTTCACACGCCGGAGTTGCGCCTGGGTAAGCCTTGCTTCAAGGTCTGCGTAGACTACCTGGGCTCCGGCGGGGTCCCGGCCGGAGGAGACGCCCTCTTTGTAGACGACTCGCCCGAAGGGATGGTCAGGGGGGAAATGCGCACCCTTTCATTCCACGTGCCCGACAGGATACAGTCCTACAGGGTGTGGCTGCCCCCGGACAAACCGACCGAATCTAAGGCCGTCCCCGCGGCAGCGCCTGATCCCACCGGGGCCGCCCGGCCCATTGAAGACGTTGTTGCAGCTGTTACGGAAACGGGCATTCTGCGTGTGGAGGTAATATCGGACGGACCAATCAACCGGCATGACCAGTTCTTCATGAGCAAACCACCCAGGCTGGTCATCGATCTGCCCGGCCGGTGGGAGAGGCCGCGGTTCCATGCACGGGAGATCGAGAGCCCCCTGGTTGAGCGTGTTCGAATAGGACATCACCCGGCGAAGCTCCGTTTGGTTCTGGATCTTCGAAAGGGGGAGGCCGCCCCATCGGCTGTCATTAGAGAAATCCCTACAGGCCTTTCCGTAGAGATCCGGCCCCGTTAAGGCGAAACCATCAAAAGAAAGCGGACGATTATGGCGGATGAATGCCTGGTCTGGATAGATCTCGAGATGACGGGTCTTGACCCGGAGAAGTGTGCCATCCTGGAGATCGCTTCCCTGGTCACTGACAGCGAGCTGCGCGTCCTGGCGGAAGGCCCCAATCTGGCCATCCGTCAGCCACAGGCGGTGATGGACGCCATGGAAGAATGGAGCCGCACTCACCACGCCCAGTCAGGGCTAATTGAAAGGGCCTTGAATTCAGACCATGACACACGGGCCGCCGAACAGGAAACGCTGGAGTTTCTTCGAGCATACTCGAGGCCCGATGCCTCACCCCTCTGCGGCAACTCCGTCTGGCAGGACAGGCGGTTCCTGGTCAGGCATATGCCCGGACTGGAGGATTTCCTCCACTACAGGAACATCGACGTGAGCACCATCAAGGAACTGGTACGGCGCTGGTACCCCGGGCTTCCCGACTTTAGGAAATCCAAGTCCCACCTCGCCCTGAGCGACATTCACGAGTCCCTCAAAGAGCTTGCCTACTACCGTGAACATATCTTCAGGGTCATGTGACCCTTACTGCTCTGCCGCCTACCATCCCCACGTGAGGTAGCTGTGAATGGAATCCGAAGCCATGCGGCCCGCGCCCATGGCCAGAATAACCGTAGCCTGGCCGGTCACGATATCGCCGCCCGCCCAGACGCCGGGCCTGGTGGTCTTTCCGGTGTCCGGATCCGCCACGATGTAGCCCCACTTATTGAGTTCGAGACCCTCGGTCGACTGGGTAAGGAGGGGATTGGCCGCGGCTCCCACAGCGATCACTGCCAGATCGCAGTCGAGCTGAAATTTTGAGTTTTCCTTGGGAACCGGCCTCCTTCGACCCGAATCATCGGGCTCGCCCAGTTCCATCTCGAGGCACTCGATAGCGGTTATCCGGCCCCGGTCGTCCCCAATGAATCGGGTGGGAGCGGTAAGGAGGTGGAACTCTATTCCCTCTTCCTCCGCGTGATGGATCTCCTCGATACGGGCGGGCATTTCGTCCCTCGACCTGCGATAAACGATGCGCACCCGCTCCGCTCCCAGGCGCATGGCTGTGCGGGCCGAGTCCATGGCCACGTTGCCCGCGCCGAAAACCGCCACATTTTTCCCCACAACTATAGGGGTGTCATACTCTGGGAAGAGATAGGCCTTCATGAGGTTGGCCCGGGTGAGGTACTCGTTTGCCGAGTACACTCCTATTAGGTTCTCTCCGGGGATGTTCAAAAACCGGGGAAGACCCGCTCCCACGCCTAC
>CAZEIA010000235.1:0-4337 GCA_964512335.1 uncultured Desulfobacterales bacterium | reverse complement strand
AAACGGCCTCCGAATGCCCTCCTTCACGCCCGCAAACGACAGACGGCCTTCCTTCTCGACCTGCCAGGCACGCTTTCTTTATGGGCCTTTTTATTGCCACAATAGGTTGTTTCCATTTTCTCATTGATGCACAATCATGTTTTCAGCTACTATGCTCCTCAAAAAGCAACTTCCTATCAGGCGCAGGTATCTTCAGAAGCCCTTTACCCTGCGGGCCCTCCCCGAACGGTTGAGCGGCTTGGTGTAGAGAGCGGGGAGGGCCCTGCTTTCGCACGAACGCTCCTTTCATTCGAGTCATCCGGTATTCTCCTTTGGGTGCTGATCCCGCCTGGTGATCGGCCCGGACCCGTCCCTCTCGGTACGAAGCGTTTCTGTTCAATTTGGGTGAGAATGCATCCGGGGCCTCAAGAGAAGAGAGGAGAGGGTCGATAGGGACGGTACAGAGTCACAACCAGCAGCCGACGAATGAAGGGTAAACCTGCCGAAAGGCAGGGGCACAAAGCCACCGGCCTACGTTCACACATTGTGGGTAGGGCAGCGGGGCTGCCAGTCGCGCAGGCGTGTTTTCGCCCCGCACCCCCTTCCGGTTGCGGGGCGTTTTTTGAGGTCATCGTGCTCACGCCGTTGAATGAATCCACATGTGGGCTGGAGGCCACGCGGCGCGGTGCGTTCCATGATTTCGTCAAGATGGAAGACGACATGGAGATCATCGACCCCGCCCTGCGGGAGGCGATCAACGGTTTCAACGAAACGGCGCGGCTGAAGGCAACGATCACCGATCTGAAAACGCGCCTGGTCAAGCGGGCGTCCGGTCAACACCCGGGCAGGAAAGAGGAGAAGCCTTTCGCCCCCTTGAAAAGGAGATCCGACCTCCTTCAGGGGATCACCCAGCGATTTCGCAGAGGGGAAATCAATCTGCCGTCCTACCCCCAGGTCAATCTCCGGTTCCGGAAACTCATGCAGGAGGGGCGGCGTCCCGCAGATCGCCAGGCCTCTTCTCGTCATTTGTCCGGCGAACGAGGTCTCGAAAGGAGCTTGATTCGGATAAAATTAGAATCGTTAAGGATGGGAAGAGAAAAAATCAGCAAGGATCTTGATTCGTTCATTCGATCGATTGAAGAAGATCCGCCATCATAGGGTGCGCTTCATGAATCCTATCCCATGGGGTGAGTGAATTCTGTCATCAGAATCGCGGAGAGAGCGGGAAAGATGAATAAGACGTTCAAAATCATTGTATTCAGCCGATTTGAAGGGATCCGAAAAATTATTCGTCAGGCCTCCAAGGGTTTGAATGTGCCATACCTGGTGGATACAAACGACAAGAATGTGGTAATTCAGGAGCTGAAAACCCGGTCCATTGACGTGTTTTTTTTATGACTGGGACAACCTGAACGGCGAGAGCCTGCCGTTTTTGCAGGCCGTTCGGAAGGCCTCGGCCAACAGGAATGTGAGTATTGTGTTAGTCTCTGGAAACATTGATAAAAATATGATACATTGCGCCATTCGGGCCGGGGTGAGTGATTTCATCATCAAGCCGTTCTCCATGGCGCTGTTTCACCAGAAGATGACAAAACTCATCGGGGCGAGGCGGCCTCACACGGTTCGTGAAACCGAGCGCTGACCGCTCTTCGGATCAGGGAAAAAGAGTTTTTCAAAGGACGCCCTCAAGGGTCGATTCGCCCCGCCCATATCTCTCTCTTCGCCGCCTGCTCGGGCGAGGCCTGCGAATCGTCAGATGAAGGCCAAGGACCACGGAACGATGCTCATCAACGAGTTGGTGGAGACCGCCCCCACCGTGAGCCCGGACACCATCTGCCGGGTCGTCAAGGAGCGGATCGGCGTGGATCAGCCGATCGGGGCCGCAGTGGTCGTTCAGGGAAGCCGGCCCGTGGGGCTGGTCATGAGCATCCGCCTGGATCGAGAGCTCAGCCAGCAGTTCGGCGTGGCCGTTTACTATGACCGGCCCATCTCGCTCATCATGGACCCCTTCCCCCTCATCCTGGACCAGGGCACGGCCATCGAGGATGCCGCCAAGCAGGCCATGGCCCGGGAAAGGACCCGGATCTACGATCATGTGATCGTGACGAGACGCGAAGAGCTGATCGGTGTGGTCACGGTGCAGACCATCCTGAATCGCCTTGTCGCCGTTCAGCAGGAACGGGCGACGGAGATGGTCCGGGTGAATCAACAGCTTCAGGAGGAGGTCTTGGAGCGCAAGCGAGCCGAAAAGGCCCTGCTGGCCACACAGGAGAAGTATCGGGACCTCTTTGAAAACGTCTCCGACTTTCTCTATGTCCACGATCTCCAGGGGAACTTCCTTGAGACGAACCTGCCTTTCAAGAAGGAGTATGGGTTTTCCAAGGAGGGCCTCGTTGGGCTCAACGCCCGCGACCTCATGCCGGAGGAGTACCGGCACCACTTTGATGCCTATCTGGAGCGTATCCTGCAGCAGGGGGAGGATGAAGGCTGCTTTCGATTCCTCACCGCCGACGGCCGCACCACAATCATCGAGTACCGAAACTCCCTCGTGCTCGACGCGGAGGGGGATCCGGTCGCGGTGCGGGGCTCGGGACGGGACGCCACAGAGCGTCTGAAAGCGGAAAAGGAGAAGAAGGCCCTTCAGCTGCAGCTTCAAAGGGCTCAGAAGATGGAGGCCATCGGCACCCTGGCCGGGGGCGTGGCCCACGATCTCAACAATGTGCTCTCCGGAGTGGTGAGCTATCCCGATTTCCTGCTGACGCAGCTCCCGCCCGACGACCCCTTTCGCAGGCCCATCGAAATCATCAAGCGCTCCGGGGAAAAGGGCGCGGCCATTGTCCAGGATCTCCTGGATCTGGCGAGGCGTGGCGTAGTGACGCAGGGGGTCCTGAACATCAACGAGGTCATCACCGACTACCTGGAGAGCCCGGAATGTGAAAAGCTGCGCTCCTTCTTTCCAGGCGTGCACATTCGAACGAGGCTCGAGCCGGAGCTCCTGAACATCATGGGCTCACCGCTTCATCTCTCCAAAACGGTCATGAATCTCGTGTCCAATGCGGTCGAAGCCATCAAGGAGTCGGGGACCGTCACTCTCTCCACGGAGAACCGCTGCGTGGAGCGGTCCATGGAGGGCTGCGATGCAGTAGCTGAGGGGGATTATGCGGTCCTTACTGTGGCGGACACGGGCATCGGCATTTCCCCGGAGGATCAGGAGCGCATTTTCGAGCCCTTTTACACGAAAAAGAAGATGGGGCGCAGCGGCACCGGCCTGGGTATGGCCGTGGTCTGGGGCACGGTGAAGGACCACAACGGAAGCATCAGCATTCATAGCCGGGAAGGGGAAGGCACGACCCTGACCCTCCTCTTCCCGGCGACGCGGATGACCCGGAAACGGACGGAGGTTCCCCTTTCCCCGGATTGCTATCGCGGAAATCGCGAGACCGTCCTGGTGGTGGACGATATTGAGGAGCAGCGGGAGATCGCCTCCACCCTGCTCTCCAGCCTCAACTACGAGGTCTCCTCCGTGGCGAGCGGCGAGGAGGCCTTGCGCTTTCTGGATCGGCAGTCGGTCGATATCCTGGTCCTGGACATGATCATGGAACCGGGCATCGACGGCCTGGAGACCTTTCGCCGGATTCAGGAGAGGCATCCTGGGCAGAGGGCGGTGATCGCCAGCGGCTTTTCCGAGACGGACCGTGTACGGGAGGCCCAGAAGCTTGGGGCCGGCGCCTATATCAAGAAACCCTACACCCTGGCCCAGATCGGCATGGCCGTCAAAGAGGAGTTGGACAGGGAGAGGCCCCGGAAGGCCTGAACGCCGGGATCGGGCGACTTTTCCGGCTTTTTGGAAAACGCAGTGACCATGCGCCGTGCCGTAGGCGGTGCGGCCAAGGGAACATCTGGAGGTTCGAGACATGATGATGGGTATGGGTCCGTGGAAGTGCTTCGGCGGAATGATGTGGGTGTTTCCCTTCCTCTTTCTCGGGGTCCTGGGAATCGCGGCCATTGTTGTGATTCGCCGGTTCGGCGGCGTGCAGCAGGCCCTGGACGCCCTGCTTCAGCGGGCGCAGCCCTCGGCCGGCTCCGGGCCGGACCGCATCGAGAGTTCGGCAGAGTCCCCTCTGGAGATCCTCGAGAGGCGGTTTGCAAGAGGGGAGATCACCCGGGAGGAGTTCGAGGAGATGAGAGACGCGCTCCGCGGCTGAGGAGAAGAGAAATCCGAAATCAAGCCATGACCGAAGCGAATATGCCATTTGGTATGTACAGCTTATCGCATCATGCACGTTCACAGCAGGGACCGAAAACGCTGGTATTCCAGCGCAATCACTGGTCCCTTAAACAACCGCTATTTCTCATCC
>CAZEIA010000234.1:0-4375 GCA_964512335.1 uncultured Desulfobacterales bacterium | reverse complement strand
GGTGTGGCATGGCGGGCCACAGTGGACGATCCCGAAATCGCCAAGAGTTTCGGCATCGACACCGTCCGGGTCCGGTACCTCAATTTTTTCATAGGGTCCGCTCTGGCCGCTGTCGGCGGCGTCTTCGTCTCCCTTTTGAATAATCTGGTCGAACCCACTATGGGAGCTGTACCCGCTTACAAGGCCTTGGCTATCATCGTTCTCGGTGGTCTGGGCAACGTCAAGGGCACCCTGATCGCCTCCCTCGTACTGGGAGTTGTGGAGGCCTTCGGCACCATTTATCTGGGCGACTACCTGGACCGGGACGCCATCGCTTTCGCCTTCCTCATCGTGGTGCTCATGGTCCGGCCCCGCGGTCTATTCGGAGCGAGGTGACTCATGGGGCTCTATGAAATCAGCCTGGCCACGATCGTGGGCATCAACATCATCCTGGCGCTGGGGCTGAACGTGATCTCCGGATTCTGCGGGCAGATCAGCCTCGGACATGCCGCCTTCTACGGCATCGGAGCCTATACAGCGGCCCTTTTGGCCAAGGCGGGCTTGCCTGTGCCTCTTGTGCTGCCCGCCGCCATGATCATGGCCGGAGTTGTAGGTTTGGTAGTGGGTCTGGCAAGTCTGAGGGTGCGTGAGGACTTCCTGGCCATTACAACCATGGGCGTCGGTTTCCTCTTTCTGGGCATAGTCCGCCAGCAGGAAAGCCTCCTAGGCGGGGAAATGGGCCTTTCAGGCATCCCGGCCACCGGTCTGGGCAAAGAGGGCTTCCTTGTTCTGGTCGCCCTGCTGGCTGTCCTTTTCGCCGCATTCAACATCTGGATAAAAAAGTCCTGGATGGGCTTCGCCTTCGACGCGGTGGCCGACGACGAGGACGCGGCCCGCGTGGTCTCAGTTGACGTGGCCTCATACAAGCTGGCCGCCTTCGCCATGGGTACGGCCATGGCCGGGTTGGCCGGCGCGCTTTACACATATTTTTCCAGGTTCATCATGCCCGACGACTTCGGTTTCATCACTTCGATCACCGTGCTGTCCATGGTTGCTGTGGGCGGGATAGGCTCTGTCTACGGTGTCATAGTCTCCACGGTCATGCTCAGTCTGGTCCCCGAATTTTTTCGGTTCATATCAGATTACAAGCTCCTGGTTTACGGGGCCCTGCTCTTCACTGTCATGCGGTTCGCACCGGGGGGGATGGCGGCTTTTGCCCGTGACGCCTTGGAATTCCTTCACAGACGAGGGCATCAAAAGGAGGCGGCTTAATGACTGCTCTTCTGGAGGTGAAAAACGTCACTGTCCGTTTCGGAGGCGTAACCGCTGTAGACGATGTGTCCTTTGAGGTGAGAGAAGGGGAGCTTCTTTGCCTCATAGGGCCCAATGGCGCAGGAAAGACTACTATACTACGCGCCGTCACCGGTATCGTTCTTCCGCAAGAAGCCAGGGTGATCCTCGCCGGCCGGGATATCTCCAGCCTGCCCACCTATAAGCGGGCGCGTCTGGGCTTGGCCATCACCCACCAGATCGTGCGGCCCTTCAGGTCAATGTCCGTGCTGGACAACGTGACCCTGGCCGCCGGGCACCACAGAATCCGGCACATCGGAAGGGCCTTGACCGTGCTGGACCGTAAGGCCGAAAGAGAAAAGGCTCGGGAGTACCTGGACCGGGTGGGCATTGCCCACGCTGCGGAAAAGAGCGTCATTGGACAGCCACTGGGCGTGACCAAGCGCCTGGAAGTCGCCCGGGCCCTGGCCCTCGAACCCGAGGTGCTCCTCTTGGATGAGCCGCTGGCCGGGCTCAACAGCGCCGAAGCCGTACGCCTGGCTGACACAATCGCCGAGATCAACAGGGAAGGCATCACCATCGTCATGATCGAGCACAACCTGGGCGAGGTTATGCGGGTGAGCCAACGGCTGGTGGTAATGGACAACGGACGCAAAATAGGCGACGGCATTCCTGAAGAGGTCATGCACGATTCGGCGGTACGCGCGGCCTACGTGGGAAAGGAGCAGGAAGGTGTTGCGGCTTGAATCTCTGTCCTGCGGATACGGCGATATGACCGCGGTCGATCAACTCAGTCTGGAAGTCCCCCGAGGCCGGACCCTGGCCCTCCTCGGGGCCAACGGAGCGGGCAAATCCTCCACCATCATGTGCATAGCCGGACACGTGGAGGTCCACGGCGGGAGCATTTTTTTCGACGGCGAAGACATTACCTGGGACTCCCCTGTGGCGCGGGTCAAAAAGCGCATCGCCTTGGTGCCCGAAGGTCGAAGGCTCTTCTCCAGCCTGAGCGTCCGGGAAAACCTGGTGGTAGGAGGGTACAGCCTGCCCAAAGCCAAGAGCCCGCCCGGCATAGAGCGCGTACTGGCGCTCTTCCCCCGCCTGGGCGAACGGCTCAACCAGACGGCAGGCTCCCTTTCCGGAGGTGAGCAGCAGATGCTTTCCATCGGCAGGGCACTCATGTCCGAACCGAAGCTGCTCCTGGTGGATGAGCTCTCCCTGGGCCTCATGCCCAAGATGATAGACATCTGCTACGAGGCCATCGCCTCCTTCAAAAAGGACGGCCTCACCATCCTTCTGGTCGAGCAGTCCACTCAGCGCGCCCTTGAAACGGCCGACAACGTCCTCGTGCTGGAATCCGGCAGGGAAGTCTGGAAAGGCACCGCCGAAGAGGCCCGGCAAGACAACGAAATGATCGACGCACTCCTCGGCCTCAGTGAAGATACCTCAATCCACTCTTCCTCTTAAGCTCCTCAAACCTTCAACATTGATCGGGGGCTTCATGAGCAGGGATGACCTTCAAAAGGCGCTGCGGTATCGGTGGTTGATTTTCTGGATCCTTGCGTTAGGGTACATACTGGTCTACTTCCATCGCCTCTGCCCGGCCGTGGTGGCCGAGGACATGCGGCGGGACCTGGAGGCCGGCGGGGGTCTTCTCGGGCTCCTGGGTTCGGCCTACTTCTATCCTTACGCCCTTATGCAGATCCCCGCCGGGCTCCTCTCCGACTCCTGGGGGCCGAGAAAGACCATCACCCTGTTCTTCTGCGTGGCATTCGCCGGCTCAGTCGTGCTGGGAGCCGCTCTTAACGTTTACGTGGCCATTATCGGCCGGACCCTGGTGGGCATAGGCGTGGCCATGCTCTTCGTCCCCACCCTCAAGGTGCTTGCAGAGTGGTTCCGCATAAAGGAATTCGCCATGATGACCGGAATCCTCATGGCAATGGGAGGCATCGGCTCTTATTCTGCCGCCGCCCCCCTGGCTTACATAAGCACATGGATCGGATGGCGGCGGTCGTTCTTGCTCGTGGGCGCCTTCACCCTGGTTCTCGGGGGCCTGGTATGGGCGTTTGTCAGGGATCGCCCGTCGGCCATGGGGTGGCCCTCGCCCGCCGCCGACACATCGGCCGGGCTCGCAGCGCCCATCAGCCTCGGCAAGGGCATTAGGAACGTCCTGTCCGAACCACGCTTCTGGCCCCTGGCCTCATGGTTCTTCTTCACCTGCGCCATTTTCTTTTCCTTCATTGGACTCTGGGGAGGCCCCTATCTCATGCAGGTCTACGGTCTTACCAAGGCCCAGGCCGGTCACATCCTGTCCCTGGCGGCCATTGGAATGATCGTGGGAAGCCCGCTTCTGAGCTGGCTTTCCAACCAGGTGTTCAAGGGAAGGAAGCCGGTACTGATAATGGGCAGCATCTTCATGGTAACCGTCACCGGCGTCCTTTACCTGTTCACCAGCCGGATCCCTCTTCCATTCTACTACCTGATCTGCCTGATCGTGGGCGTCTTCTCCGGAGCCATTGTGACCATCGGGTTCACCACAAATAAGGAGCTTTTTCCCGTGCCCATGGCGGGGACGGCCACAGGTCTGGTGAACTTTTTCCCTTTTGCAGGCGGGGCCGTGTTACAGGTGGTCCTGGGGGTGGCGCTTGACAGGCAGGGCCTGAGCGCTGAGGGAGGCTTCCTGCTGAAGGGATTCCAGCACGGGCTCCTGGCCCTCTTTCTCTGCGGGGCTGCGGCACTGGTCTCGAGCGTCTTTATCAAGGAGACGCTGGAGGATTCCTGAGTGCGGCCCGTACCCGGGTCGTAGATGTGTCCTGCCGGGAACCGCCTCCCAGGCGGGCTATCCGCCGCCGGGCCCAAGCAGGGCTACGGCCCGTAAGGGCGCGCCGTCTCCTCCTGCTATCTTCAAGGGCGGGCAGCATAAGAGGAACTCCCGGCCCAGGACCTGCTCCAGGTGTGTCAGATTCTCAATGACGACCATGTCCTGCTCCATAAACACCCGGTGAACAGGAAACGCGTCCGAGTCCATGGCGTCCACGGACATCACATCCACGCCTATCCCCTTAGGTCTGAAGCCGGCAAGCCATTGTGCCGCGTCAATGGAAAGTAC
>CAZEIA010000233.1:0-4515 GCA_964512335.1 uncultured Desulfobacterales bacterium | reverse complement strand
AGGATACGCGCCATCATCCATCCCCCCTGCTGTGATCTTCACCCGACAATACATCATGAACCGCACCGGCCATTTCGAGCATACCGACCGGCTTTTCCAGGACCTCCCTTATGCCCATGCCTCTCGCCTTTTCCTTATTTATCATGTCGCTGTATCCTGTGCAGAGAATCACCGGCATGTCAGGCCGGACATCCATCACGGCCCGGGCCAGCTCGTCGCCCCGCAGGTGAGGCATGGTCATATCCGTAATCACCAGATCGAAATCATCAGGACATGACTCGAAGCGTTCCAGGGCCTCCATGCTGCCCGTTGCAACCTCCACATCATATCCCAGACGCCGGAGCATCTGCCTTCCGATATTCGCGATGGGGGCCTCATCGTCCACAAACAGGATCCGCCCGGTTCCCTTCGGGGCATCCACAGGGGCAGGGGCGGAAACAGCGGCGCTTTCCTCAATGACCGGCAGCATGACCTGAAAGGTTGTCCCCTCACCCGGCAGGCTCCAGACCCGGATGGTGCCTCCGTGCCTCTTTACGATTCCGTGAACAACCGAAAGGCCCAGCCCCGTACCCACTCCCTTCTCCTTTGTGGTGAAATAGGGGTCAAATATGCGCTCCATCACCTCAGGGCTCATGCCGTGTCCGGTGTCGGATATGCCGAGCACAAGATAACGGCCGGGATCCAGATCGTCATAACCTGCCGTATCCTTCGCATCCACATCCAGCTCCTTCAAGGTCACAGTAAGAATACCTCCTGAATCGTGCATGGCATGATAGGCGTTGGTGCAGAGATTCATCACCACCTGGTGAGTCTGGGTGGCATTGGCAAGGATCGTGTCCTTTGAAGCGGATATCTCGGTCCGCATTTCGATGGTGGAAGGAAGAGACGCCCGCAGGAGTTTGACAGCCTCTTTTAACAGCAGGCCGGCTTTGAGGGGCTGCATACCCTCTTCCGAAAACCTGCTGAACGCAAGGATCTGTTTCACCAGGGCCTTTGCCCGATGACTCGCCAGAAGGACTTCTTCTATGCATTGACTCGCATAGCTCTCCTTTGGAAGGTCCGACTTTGCCATTTCAGAGTAACCCATGACCGCCGAAAGGATGTTGTTGAAGTCATGGGCAATGCCTCCGGCCAGCGTCCCTATGGCCTCCATTTTCTGGGCCTGGGCCAGCCGGGTCTCAAGCTCGATCTCAGAGGTGATATCCCGTTTGACCGCAACGAAATTATTGATCCTGCCCGTCACATCAATAACCGGTGAGATGGAGGCCTCCTCGGTGTACAGGGATCCGTCCTTTCTCCGGTTTACAAACCGGCCCTGCCAGTTCCTGCCGCTTGTGATCGTCTGCCAAAGCTCACGGTAAAAACCCTCGTCCTGTTTACCGCTCTTGAGAATCCTCGGGTTCTTTCCCTTGACCTCTTCCGCCGTGTAACCGGTCACGCGTTCAAACGCCGGGTTCACGTATTGAATCACACCGTCAGGGTCCGTGATGACCATCACTTCCGCGGCCTGCTCCATGGCCGACAACAATCTCTCACGATCATGCTCGGCCTTCTTGCGGTCATCAATGTTCCTTCCAAAAACCAACACCCTGTTTTTATCAGCAATTTCAGCACACAACAAACTATTTTCAAACCACATCAGCTCGCCTTGTTTGTTCCTTGCAAGCCATTCAAACCGCTGCGGCCCGTATTGATAGGCCTTTTGTATCCATTCAAGAGCTTGTTTCTGAGTATAAGGCGGTTCACCAAGACTGAAATCACCCACGTCCATTCTTTTCATTTCTTCTAGGGAATGCCCGAACATCTCGCAGGCCGTCCTGTTAACGTCTACAATCTGTCCGGTCTCTGCGTCATGGACGAAGATCGCATCATTGCTGTTTTCAAAAATATCCCGATAGTTCTTTTCCGAATCACGGAGTGCTTTCTCCGCACGCTTGCGCTCGGTGATGTCGACAACAATCCCTTCGTAACGGACAGCTTCACCGTTTTTATCAAAGAATGCTCGAGAGCTATCGGACAACCATACTTCAGAGCCGTCTTTGCATCGAACCTTGAGCTCGAAATCCTCTACGTATCCGTGTGCCTTTAAAGATTTATGGTATCGGCTGCGATCTTTAGGGTTTGCGTAGGCCTGAGATGTAATGTCCGAAATAGAGGAAACAAGCTCTTCCGGAGATTCATAGCCCAGCATCTTGGCGAAGGCATGGTTTACACGAAGAAATCGTCCTTCAGGCGTGCTCTGAAAAAATCCGACAACGGAGTTCTCATAGATCCTGCGGAATTTCTCCTCGCTCTGCCGCAGAGCCTCTTCTGCCAGCTTACGTTCGGATTCAACTCTCTCCAATTCCAAAACGCGCTGCTGGAGTTCTTCGTAGGTAGGCTTTTCAGACATACTCACCACCCAGCTGTTTGTTTTGTCGTAGAGACGGTGCTAACACTACGATACTTGACCGCTGACAAAAGCCGATGCTACTTCCGGGGCTTCTCATCCAAAACTTTTCACCCCCTGTTCGCCAGCTCATGTTGGGTCAGGGGCTTCATAACAAAGGCACGAATGCCTATCTCCCTGGCCCTTTCCTTTAAAATATGCCTGCTGTATCCCGTGCACAGGATCACCGGGATATCCGGGCGTATCGCCAAGATTTGCTCCACCAGCCTGTTCCCCTCATGCCCGGCATGGTCATGTCAGCCACCACCAGGTCAAAGCGATGGGGATCCTGACTGAAACACTTAAGAACATCCGTGCCGCTCGCTCGCCTCTCCACAATATAGCCATGGTGTTCCAGCATGCGTTGTCCCAGCTTCATGATCATGGGCTCGGCATCCACAAAGAGGAACCGCTCAGTGCCCCGGGGGAGTTCCGTCTTCTGTTCGGCCTTCACTTCAAGCGATTCAATCTCCGAGGCGGACAAGTATATGTAAAAGGTCGTCCCCAGGCCCTCTTCACGCTCAATCATGAATCCGCCCTAACGGTCCCGGACAATACCGTGTACAACAGCCAGCCCCGTGCCTTGGCCTACCTACGCCCTTTGCGGTTAAGAAGGGATCGAAGGTCTTATCCAGGATTTCAGGTGGCATTCCCGGACAAGTGTCATTGCTGTCACTGACCACCCTAACAAGGCCATCCCTGACCGCCTTAATGGGGCCACTAACAAATGGCCGAAAAGGGTGTCGGAAGCGGTTTCAGAATAGCCGTTTTCACCCTCTTTCACAAGTGGCCCTTTTGGGCGATTTTGAGGTGTTTGTTTTTGATCCTGGTGGATCGGGCGAGGACTTCGATAGCTCGTTCCATCCAGGACGATCTTGTACGTGCCGTGGCGGAGCCGGTCGATGGTGCCCGCACCCAGGATCCGGTTGGGAAGGATTGGATGAGGCAACAAGCAATCTGGAACACCAGGAAGACCACGAGCCAGTATTGATTCGGAACACCGGCGATTTCAGGCATCCCTAAATGTGCATGATACAGCGATAAGAGGGCTTGCATTTCACTGCGCGCGCAATGCACCTGATCGGGCTAGGCTTGCTGATCCACATGGCGCTCGACTGGGTCGACTGCATGTTTTAACATTTGATACATACAGTGAACATCAAAGTACGGGCGGCGCAAAGGAATTAGCATCACCCGCCGCTGTAGGCCGACGCAGGGCCTCCGCGTTTTCGGTTTCGCCGAATGCCGTCGATTCCATAGCTTCGGCCCAACACGGCGACCTCAGCGCTGATGCGCTTGCTACTGTTACCTCAATGCATGCTGGCATTCTCCTGCGATCCTTCTGATTTTTCGATTCAACACAATTCGGGTTTTCGATAATACTGTACCGGCCAGCAAATAAAGGGTATTTTGGGGGGAACATCAACGGACCCAATTATCCCATAGCTCACCTCTTGTATCCTTATGAAAAACCAACCCTCCAATTCCCTCACAGACCTCCAGGGCCAGATAGAGCGCATCACCTACACCAACGAAGAAAACGGCTATAGCATTGCCAAGATAAAAGTCTACGGCCAGCGTGACCTTGTGACCATCGTAGGCAACCTCATGGCCCCTATGCCAGGCGAGATAATCAAGATGCGAGGTGAGTGGGCCAATCATCCCCAGTACGGAGAGCAGTTCAAGATCGTTCAGT
The DNA here is from genome assembly GCA_964512335.1 of uncultured Desulfobacterales bacterium. Lineage (GTDB taxonomy): Bacteria > Desulfobacterota > DSM-4660 > Desulfatiglandales > HGW-15 > JAIPEI01. The sequence goes on along the minus strand of CAZEIA010000233.1, from coordinate 391 downwards.
ACAAGACGTCCGTCCCCGCATCCGTCTTTGGCATTCAAAAATACCTGGGTTCCGGTCTCATCAAGGGAATCGGGCCGGTCATGGCCAAGCGGATCACCAAGCTATTCGGAAAGAAGACCCTGGATATCATCGAGGAAGACGTTGAACGATTGATCGAGGTGGAGGGCATTGGTCAAAAAAGAATCCGGATGATTCGACAGGCCTGGGAAGCGCAAAAGGAAATTCGGGAAGTCATGGTCTTTCTCCAATCAAACGGTGTCAGCTCGGGATACGCAACCAAGATATTCAAGCAGTATGGAGACCAGTCCATCCGAGTGGTCAAGGAGAACCCCTATCGCCTGGCAACAGACATATTCGGTATCGGGTTCATCACGGCGGACCGCATTGCAGA
>CAZEIA010000232.1:0-4568 GCA_964512335.1 uncultured Desulfobacterales bacterium | reverse complement strand
TCCCACTTTGTGACACTTTTACCCGATAACCCCCCGGCCTGTCAAGGAAAAAATATCATCAGAAAACAAGTCTCTGATCCTGAAAAAGGGAAGAAAAGAAAAGGCAGATACACGCCACAGGATGTGCTAACTCAATTCCTTATCACTACATATTGGCAATTGCCGGATGAGTCCTTCCTTCGCTACGCCTTAAACTGAGACTGAGCAATTAAAAAAGCGTGCCCTTTTTGGACCCGTATCTCAATGTCACCATGCAGTTATATATCAGTACCTTCCTCTTGAAAGCCTGTCACAAAAGGCTGGAAGTGTTGCGGCAGGACCCGTGATTCACGGTTCGTGATTCGTGAACAGAGCGGTATCTTGAAGGGTTTGCGTTTAAGACAATTCGGAAAAAGGCTTCGTGTTCTTCGTGATCTTCGTGGTGAATCTTTATCTTCTTAGTGGTGACCTGAGGAAAGGGTGTAGTAAAGTATGCTGACTAAAAGGAACAGGATAAGGAACCCGTTCAGGACAAGCCCGGAGTAGGCATAGTCCTTGTCCCCCAGCTCTTGTACGAGTGGAATCGACTTGATCGAGAGAACCAGGCCCACTACCAGGAGCACGGGGACCAGAGTGAGAAGGGGCACCCAGACAGGAACAGGCAGGCCGTGAGCGCGGTCCCAGAGCACGAACCCCGAGGCCATGCCCATGGCCAGGAATGGAAGCATAAACCCCAGGACCGCTCGATTGTTTGTCTTCCTGTACCTCAGAAACCTCATGCGGCCAACCGGATCCTTTCCGACTGCTTCAGCGCCATGCACCCCTAGTCTATTCCCGCAGCCGGTGTTTGTAAAGCACACCCCTGACCCGCCCCAAGGCGTTAAGCTGAGAGTGAGTGCGCCCACCGGTAAAATGACTTGCGTCGCAGCCGCCGGCTCCCTAGAATTGGAAAACGTGGTATTGCGATGGCGGGCTGCGCTCCCTGCATGCCGTTCCATAGGCAGGGACCTTGCAGAAACAAACGGATTATTGCTTTAACGTCCCGATGACCGAAAGCTTGCCGAAATGGCCTGTTCAGCGGTTCCGGGAAACCCGTGGCATCCGGAGGAGGTCGAACCATGGCAGAGTTAACCATCTGGAAAACAGAAGAGATGAACCGTCTCAGACGAGACATGGGCCGCATGTTCGCCCGCGTCTGGGACGATTTTGGAATGGAACATACGCGCCCACTTGCAGGCGGGATCGACTCTGTAGAGCTCATAGACCGCGGGCCCTCCCTCGTGCTCAGGGTCAAGACCCCGGATATCGACCCCCAGGACCTTGCCGTGCGAGTCTCGGAAGACCGGCTCACCCTTCAGGGAGTGTCCCGTAGAAAACACATTCAGAACAATGACAAAGGCGGGAGTATTCAGGCCCGCTACGGTTCGTTCTCAAGAAGCATGCGTCTGCCCTGCCGGGTGATTCCGGAAGAAGCGGAGGCCAGTTTCAAAAACGGCGTGCTTGAGGTCGTTCTTCCCAAGCTCAAGATTAAATCCGCTCGGGAAATCGCGATCCGGATCACCTGATCATGCCGTTAGAAGCCTGCAGCCGAACCATAACCCCATAACCAGCTTGCTCAGCCCGCACCCCGGCTGTGCGCTCCACAGGCCGGCCGCGGCCCTGCTCCCTCCAGGAGGTCTTTGATGCCAGGAAAGAAGAAATCAGACTCCAACAAAGTGCCGAACGAACGGTTGAGGTGGCGACTGGATCCGGCATCCCTTACCTATGAAACCACCGACGACCTCAAAGCTCTGACGGAAATCATCGGCCAGGACAGGGGGCTCGAGGCATTCCGCTTCGGTGTGGGCATGCACAAGCAGGGTTACAACGTCTTTGTTACAGGCATGGCTGGAACAGGGCGCATGTCAACCGTGCGAAAGCTCCTCGAGCAGATGGCCGAGAAGAGAAAAGACGGTATTCCGAACGATCTGTGCTATGTGAACAACTTCAAGACGCCTGAAAACCCCATACTCCTGCAATTTACTGCGGGAAAAGGCAATGTGTTCAAAAAGGACATCCACGATTTTCTGGAACACCTGAAAAAGGAAGTGCCCGCACTTTTTGAAGGCCAGGAATACTTGAACCGCAAGAAGGAAATCATGCAGGCCTACGAAAAAAAGGGCAAGGGCTTCTTCAAGGATCTGGACAAAAAAGTCCGCGAGGAGGGATTCGCCCTGGTGGACATCCAGATGGGTGAGGTCAAGCGGCCCGAAGTGGTGCCCCTGGTGGATGGCGAGCCCACACACATAGACCAGATCGAGGCGCTGGTGGAGAAAGGACGCTTCCCTCAGGAGGAGTATGAGGACCTGAAAAAGAAGCAGGCCGAACTGCGCGAGCAGGTCGACCAGATCTTCCTGGAACTGCGCGATCTCCAGAAAGAGGTGCAGGAAAACATTGAGAAGACCGACCTTATGTTGTTCATGAAGCTGGCCAACGAATCCCTCGCCTCTATCCGCAGGAAGTATGAAGGCGAAAAGGTGCAGAAGTTCCTGGACGACATGCTTGAGGATTTGGGAGAAAACGCAAAAATCTTTCAAGGCCAGGACAAGGCGCAGATGCAGGGCTTCCCTTTTCCCATGCCTGAAGTAGACCCTTTCCAGCCTTACCAGGTCAACGTTATGGTGGACAACTCGGAGTTGTCGTCCGTGCCGGTCATCGTGGAGACCTATCCTACCTACCGCAACCTCTTCGGCTCCATTGAGCGGGTGGTTGACAGAAGCGGCATCTGGCGGACGGATTTCAGCAGAATCCGGGCCGGCTCCCTGATAAAGGCAAGCGGCGGGTACCTGGTGATCAATCTCATGGACGCCCTGACCGAGCCGGGCGTGTGGCCCGCCCTCAAGCGCGCGCTCAAGACCGAAAGGATGGAAATCCAGACATACGATCCCTTCTACCTCTTCACGACCACGGGGCTGAAGCCCGAGCCGGTGGAGATGGACACCAAGGTTATCGTGGTCGCCGAAGACCACATCTACTATCTCCTCCTGCGATACGATGAGGACACCCCGAAGATCTTCAAGGTGAGGGCCGCTTTTGATACGTCCATGGACAAAACCGATGAATCCATTCACCAGTTCGCGGAATTCATCAAGATGACGGTGAATGAAGACGGCCTGAGGTCTGTCCATCGCACGGGAGTGGCCGCCATGGTTGAGGAGGCCGTACGCATGACCGGCCGCCAGGAAAAACTCTCCACCAGTTTTCCGGAAATCACGGACCGGATCCGGGAAGCGGATTACTGGGCAGGACAGGAAGGGTCCTCCATCATAATGGGCGAACACGTGGAAAAGGCCCTGGAGGCCAAGGTCTATAGATCCAATCTCATCGAGCAGAAGATCCAGGAAATGATCGATCGGGGAACTCTGATGATCGACGTTGACGGTGAGAAGGTCGGGCAGGTCAACGGCCTGGCGGTCTATGACATGGGGGACTATGCCTTCGGCAAGCCTAACCGGATCACTGCATCCACGTCCATGGGGCGTGCGGGCATCATCAACATAGAACGGGAAGCCGACCTTTCCGGAAAGACCCACAACAAGGGGGTCCTCATCCTCAGCGGTTATCTACGTCACAAGTTCGCCCAGGAAAAGCCCCTCACAATGAGCGCAAGCGTCGCTTTCGAGCAGTCTTACGGCGGCGTTGACGGGGACAGCGCCTCGTCCACGGAGATCTATGCCCTGCTGTCCAGTCTCACCGGGGTTCCTCTCAAGCAGTACATCGCCGTTACCGGATCAGTTAACCAGAAGGGGGAAATCCAGGCCATCGGCGGTGTAAACATGAAAATCGAGGGATTTTACGAATGCTGCAAAAAGGCCGGATTGACCGGAAAGCAGGGAGTCATGATCCCCAAGACCAACATCAAAGACCTCATGCTCAGGAAGGACGTGGTGGAGGCGGTTATGCAGGGGAGTTTCCACGTCTGGTCGGTCGGGACTGTGGACGAGGGAATCGAGATCCTCACGGGCAAGCCGGCCGGTAAGATGAAGGCCGACGGGACTTACACCAAAAACAGCATAAACGACATGGCGGATCAAAAGCTCCGTATGCTCGCCGAGGGCCTTAAGCGGTTCGGCAACTCAGAGCCGGAAGGACAAAAAGGCGGGGAAAAGAAGGCCCTTAATTGACCTTCCGAAGCGCTAACACGCGCCGCCAGGCGCCCTTGACCGTCAGGGATATCTCCCTTGGCAGCCCCATCGAGGAAAAGATCGCCTGGGCCGAACACGTTTACTGCGAGAATGGCCCCAGGCTGTCTGCGGATCCTGAGACCTCGAGCCTCATCGAACGGTTTGAGGCGGCCGTTGCCGCCTCCCATCGCGTGATGCTGAAAACAGGGATTATGGAGATCTGCCGTGAGTGCGAGCAGCGTGAAGGCGGTTCGTGCTGCGGAAAGGGCATAGAAAACAGATACAGCGGCATCCTGCTCCTGATCAATCTCCTGCTCAGCCACCCCTTGCCGCACCGGCGCTCTGACCCTGCCGGCTGTTTTTTCCTCGGCCCCTCCGGGTGCGTCCTCTCGGCCCGGCATGTTATCTGCGTCAACTACCTCTGCA
>CAZEIA010000231.1:0-4589 GCA_964512335.1 uncultured Desulfobacterales bacterium | reverse complement strand
ATGCTGGTCATGCCGGTCTTCTGGCCTCTCTGACTGGACTAAATTTATATGCCCTGTGGTTTCACTTTTTCTTACTCGTTTGAAAGCAGGTGTGATATTAGCCTTCAGGCTTTGCTGCTGCATCCAGACCCTGTCCTTTTTGATTGAACGACCCGGTTCCTTATCCCCACGCGCAACTTTGTTCGTTGCATCCCTGAAAGGAGTAGAAGATGAAAGCGCGCAGAATTCGGAATGTAAATTCGGGGGACAAATGTAAATTCGAAATTCGGGGGACACCATATCTATTTTTGATCTTTTTACTTTTTACCCTGGTTTTGTAAAGCGTGTACTGACGCCCGTTGCCCATAGACTCTTGGGCTATTCGGCTATAATGTGCTACTGAGTTCTCTTCCGTTCGTGAAATAGGTATGGTGTCCCCGGAATAAATTCGTCAGAGTAACAGAACAACACTCAGGGATATGAACGACAGTAGGGTGGATATGGCAATAGAGGCCGATGCCAGGCCCGTGTCGGAGTTCAACTGTGAAGACAGGATATAGATAGAAGGCGAGGTCGGCAGTGCAAAGAAAATCATGGTGACCAGAAAGGGGGCACCTCCTACACCCATGACCCGGAGAAAAAAATAGCCCACAACTGGTAAGAGCAGGAGCTTGAAAACCGCTGCAATCAGCGAGGGCTTCACATGACCCTGCAGCCTGTTGAAAGACAGGGCCGCGCCTATGGAAATGAGGGCCAGAGGCAGGGTCGCCATGGAAGTCAGGCTCAGGAGGTTTTCCAGGAACACCGGAAAGGTGTTGATAAACCGGGCGTAGAGAAGACCCAGCACACAGGCGATGATCAGGGGGTTGGAGATCAGGGCGGTAAGGGTCAGCCTCACGCGCCCCCGGGCGTTGATATCCCGTCCTGAATACCAGATCAGGGTGGATACGGCTATAAGATTGATCATGGGAATCAAGACGCCCGCCAGGATTCCGAAGTAACGCACGCCTTCCTCACCCGCGGCATTCAATGCCACGGCCATGCCTATGTAGGTATTGAAACGGTAGCAGCTCTGACTGAACGAACCGGCCTGATAGTCCGTAATCCTAAACAGCCTTATGCTCGCCAGGTTGGCCAGGCAGATTACCAGCAGGGTTAGGGCCGCGGCCTGGCAGTAGGCCCAGTCAGTCAATTTGTCCGGATCCGCCCCTCCGATCTTCCAGAAAAGCATGGCCGGGAAAAAGATAAAGTACACCAGCCGATCGGATGTCTTTAAAAACACCTCGTTGGTGAGCTTGTACCGCTTCAGTGCAGCCCCGAGCAGGATCAGGGCGAACACCGGGAAAAGACTGTCTAACACCATAGAATGCCGTACCTTTCACCAGGAGACTTCCCGTGCTTCGTATAGCACAAAAACAGGCTTTTATCAGCACCAGGTAAAGCCGATTCCTCTTTCTTTGGAAACGGTCCTGTTGAAAGCCGCGGCATCTGTGTTACACTATCGAATACCTTTAGGTGTAACCCCCTGCGCTGAATAAAAAACGGGCGGTTTCAACAGTTCAAAGGAGGGCAAGAAATATGGAAGAGGGATGGAGTGCATTGCCGGAGTTTCTCGAGATCCTGGGTTATGATGAAGAGCCCATGGGCATCTTCTATACGGATGAAAAACCTGAGGAAGGGCTCACACCTGCGCCTCTTGATCTCCCCACAAGGGAGAAGGAGCAGAAGGGCCAGGTGGACTGGCAGGGGGTTTTCGGCGATTTTTCCTGCGTGATAGGCCATATCTGGCGGGCGAGGAAAAAGAAGGTGCCCGCCTATTTTGACTCGAATCACTTCGGCTGCCCTGGAGGCGCCTTTTTTCTGGGTTTCATGAAGCCCCAGACCGAGACCATCATCCACTATGTGTCAACCGGGTTTCCGGGACAAATGGAGGGAGAGTTCTACTGTGATTCCCCGGATGTCTTAAGAGGCATATTCGATTACATAGACCCGCCGTCCGCCTCCGGAAAATTCTGTGTTGTTAAACCTCTAGGCCTGTTCCAGGCGACGGAGACCCCTGAACTGGTGGCCTTTTTTGCCCGGCCCGAGACCATGTGCGGCCTTCATCAACTGGCCGCCTTTGTCGGCCACGACTCTGAAGTGACGGCCTCGCCCTGGGGAGCCGCCTGCACCAATTTGATCACGTGGCCGCGGAAATACCTGGCCCAAGGAAAACAAAGGGCCGTGATCGGGGGTTGGGACCCATCGGCCCGCAAGTTCTTTAAGACCGATGAGCTTTCCATGACTGTCCCTTATGAAATGTTCACTCAGATGCTGGAGCGGTTTGAGGAGTCTTTCCTCAAGACCAAGACCTGGGCCATCGTCCGAAAAAAGATCGCCCGGAGCCGCAGGACCTGGGGGGAAGAGGACTGAAGAGGCGCCGCATGACCGGTCGTTGACACGCGTGGCTTATGGATAGAGGTCCGGCTTTGGGCGGGCTTCCGGTATGGAGATGATCTCATGTATGAGCAGGGTGTAATCAGGCCGCCGAGCGAGGCCGGGAGCCTTCTTGTCAGGGTTACCAGGAACTGCCCCTGGAACAAATGCCTCTTCTGTCCTGCCTACAAGGGCGTAAAATTTTCTCGCCGCAGCGTGGCGGAAGTCAAGGCCGACATCGACGCCATGGCAAAGGGGTATGGGAGGCACACCCCAATGATCAAAACCGCGTTCCTCCAGGATGCGGACAGCCTTATCCTCAAAACAGATCGGATTGTTGAAATACTCAGGCATATCAAGGCCAGATTTCCCGGCCTCGAGAGAGTCACGACCTACGCACGCGCAAACACACTGAGGCGCAAGAGCGTTAAAGAGCTTGTGCAGTTGAAGGAGGCAGGGCTTGCGAGAATTCATACGGGCCTGGAAAGCGGCTCCGAAAAAGTGCTCAAAATGATCAGGAAGGGGATTACGCCTGAAGATATTGTCGAAGGGGGCGGGAAGGTGATGGCGGCCGGCATCTCTCTTTCCGAGTACATCATGCCCGGTGTAGCGGGCCGCGCCTTGAGCGAAGAGCACGCCCGTGAGACCGCACGCCTTCTAAACCAGGTCAAACCGGACTTCATCAGGGTCCGCACCTTTGCGCTCCCGCCTAAATCCCCAATGAAGAAGATGGCTGATGAAGGCGTCTTTGAGCCCATGACTGATGAAGAGATCGTTGCCGAAATCAGACTCCTTGTGTCATGCCTTGATGAGATCCACAGCTATCTCTCATGCGGCGATTACAGTCCCAATCTTCTCATGGATGTGAACGGACACCTGGACGAAGAAAAGGCCGACATAATCAGGGAACTGGACAAGTTTCTTTCTCTCACACCTGAGCAGAAAAAAGCCTATTCCCTGATCAGGCGGTCCTATTCCATGAACTACCCAGTCGACATAGTCCTTGACGAGGGCGTCATGAAAAAGATGTCGCCTGAAATCCAAAAATTGGAGCAGGGCGGTCCGGACGGGTTTTACCGCTACATAGAGACGCTCATGTCCCAGATGATCCCTCGGCCTCAGACCGATGAAGAGTGGAATTGATCCAGGCGTTCCGGCCATAGATCACGGAGAAAAAGCGGCTACACTCTGTCTGGTTGCAGGCGACGGTCCGCCTCAGGTTGTTTGAGGGGGATGTCCCATTTTTTCATGTACTTCCAAATTGCTGTACGGCTGAGTCCGACCCTCCTCCCCACTTCTGCCTTGTTCCAACCGCACTCACTCAAGGCGTCCAGCAGGGTTTCCCGTGACAGCCTGGCCCCCGGAACGGCATGCGCCGGTCTGGAAACGTTGCCTCCGGACGCTCCCGGTCTGTACGCCAACTGGCGGACCTCCACAGGTAGATCAAATACATCAATGTTTTTCCCCGAACAGAGGACAAAGGCGTGCTCCACCGCGTTCTCGAGTTCACGGACATTCCCGGGCCAGGTGTAATCCATGAGTACCCTCAGGGAGGCATGCGTGACCCCCTTGATGTTTTTCCCTGTCTTTCCATTCTGGCGGTTTATGAAATGATTTATCAGGAAAGGGATATCCTCCTTTCTTTCTCGGAGCGGAGGGATTGTGATGGGAAAGACCCTCAGCCGGTAAAAGAGGTCTTCCCGAAAATCGCCGTTCTTGACGAGCTGGATCAGTTCCCGGTTTGTGGCGGTAATGATCCTGAGGTCTGTCTTGCGCTTCCTGGACTCCCCGACACGTTCAATCTCCCTCTCCTGCAACACGCGGAGGAGCTTGACCTGGATGAAGGGGCTTATCTCCCCGATCTCGTCCAGAAATATGGTGCCGCCGTCGGCCTCTTCAAACCGTCCGATGCGATCCCGTATGGCACCTGTAAACGCCCCCTTCACATGACCGAAAAGTTCGCTCTCCAGAAGGGTTTCGGAAAGAGCACTGCAACTGACGGCCACAAACGGCATGCCTTTTCGTGTTCCGTGGTGATGTATGGCCCCGGCCACAAGTTCTTTCCCGGTCCCGCTTTCACCCTGAATGAGTATGGTCGCCTCGCTTGCAGCGGCCGCCCGTATCGCCGAAAAAACCTGACGCATGGCATGGCTTTTCCCTATTATATTGTCGAACCTGTGGATCTCGCCCAGACG
>CAZEIA010000230.1:0-4609 GCA_964512335.1 uncultured Desulfobacterales bacterium | reverse complement strand
GAAACTGATCAGAGAGCCCCTTTTTCCGCAAAATTTATCCATACTTCTTGGGGCTCAGCAAGTTTAATGCCAACCGTTATTTTCGGTCATAGCCATTTTCACACGAAAATGTGATCCAAGTCATAGATATATATAAATATTTCTATAGCGGCTTGTTCCGCAAGACGTGTGTCAAGGCCGTGGATGGTGTGTCCTTTCATTTGGGTCAGGGTGAGGCCCTGGGAGTTATTGGGGAGAGCGGGAGCGGTAAATCTACACTGGGGAGATGCGTAATTCGACTGCTCGAATTGTCGATTATCCAGCGTGGCTTCAATCCCTCATCCGCTACGGGCGGCGGAATCGCTCGGAATATTCATGATTTCGATTTCCATGCACTTCCGCCGGCGATAAGCCAGGGCCGGACTCGTATCCGGCCTTTTTTTGCACATCCGCATTTCTTTTTTCCCTACAATTGCATATCAGCAAATATAAGATCCCTTCGGGCAGACCTGGTATCTCGAAACATCCCAGAACTATCTGATATTCGGGTAAAATAATCTTAGAGTGCAAAACACGGGGATGGCACGGGAGTTGCTTATGTCACCGCTGATATATGTCTGGATTGGCATATGAGCTTTCCTGCAGTTTCTTGCATATGGCAGAAAAAGGCAGACGTGCATCACCCTAACCCGTAACCATCCATACAAGGAGAAAACCAGCAATGAAGAAAAATGGTCTATTTTCAAGGTATTATCGACCATGTTTACCAATTTTGATGAGCGCGTTCTTGATCGGCGTTTTCGGTCTCTCCTCTCCGGTCTTCTCCCGTGACTACAAGCAGATCGTCATTGCCACGGGAAGTCCTCTGGAACTGGGGCTCATCGGTGAACTGGCCAAGATCTATCAGGCGGAGACCGGAGTCGTCGTGCGCAGCATCAAGACCCCGACGGGTCCGGGCCTGGATTTCGGAAGAAACGGGCTGACCCATATCACCATGGGACACAACCGGGAGGCCACGGCCAAATTTTTCGATGAGAGGCACGCGCTGGAGCGGGTGGACCTGATGCACAACTTTACGATCGTGGTCGGCCCGCCCAGCGATCCGGCCAAGGTCGAAGGCCTCACCGATCTCAAGGAAGTCCAGAAACGGATCTTCGAGTCCAACTCTCCCTACCTGTCGCGGGGGGACGGCGGTGGCATGAATATTGTGGAGTTGAAGCTCTGGAAGGCCCTGAATCTGGATCCGAACGGAAAGAGCTGGTATGTGGTGAGCAGTAAATTCATGTTGGATTCCCTGTTGGATGCCGACAAAAACGGCCAGTATCACATGCTGGATTCTTCCACGTGGACACTTCATAAATCAAAGGTCAACACTCTGAAACTCCTAGTAAAAGGGCCCCCGAACGAGTACGAGATGTGCCTGGTGAATCCTGCTAAGCACCCCAATCTCCAGTACAACCAGGAAGCCGCGAACCGGTTTTTCGAATTCCTGATCAGTGACAAAGGTCAGAAGATCATCGCTGATTTCGGAGTCGCAAAATTCGGTGAGCCCATTTATTATCCGACCGCCAAAAAAAGCAAAGAATAGACAAACAGCACCCCTCCGGCAGGGTCCGGAGGGGTGTGCCCGAGGGCTAAAATGGCCTTCATCTTTTGAAAACATGAATGGATTCAAAGAAAACAGGGCGTTTGGTGACTTCATCAACCCTTTTCGGTTTTCTATAAGGGAGATTGGTTATGAAAAAACACGGATGGTTCGTCGCGTTGCCTCTGGTTGTATTTTCGCTCGCCTTCAGCATCTATGCACACGCCGAGGAATGTAAATTGGACCTGTACGTGGCCGCGGGGCTGAAAAAACCGATGGACATGGTGATTCAAAAGTTCCAGGAAGAGAACAAGGACATTCGGGTCGTCCCCAATTACGCGTCGTCGGGGTCCCTGTACACCCAGATTCGATCGGGACAGCCCTGCGATCTCTACTTCAGCGCGGACTGGGTCTACATCGAAAAACTGGAAAAAGATGGAAATCTCGCCCAAGGATTCAAGTTTCTGACGGATCACGAGGTATTGATTGTCTCGAAGACCGGAGAGCCCAAGGTTCAATCCGTAAAGGACCTGACCAAAAAAGGCGTAGTTTTCGTGATTGCGGACCCCCAGGCCCCGAACGGAGCATATGCGGAAAAGGCCTTGAAAAACTTGGGTATCTGGGACGAGATCAATACCGCCGGCATCCTCAAGGCACGGCCTTCCACGGTGCACCAGGTCGCCCTGATGATCAAGGAAGACCAGGCGGACGCCGCGATCATTTTTCGCAGCGTGGCCAAGGGGCACGGCCTCAAGATGGTGGAGACCATCTCCACGGATCTGACCGGCGAGATCATCTTCGCGGCCGCGGTCATTCCGGGAAAGGATGAAAAGGCGGCCAGGGCGTTCTATGAGTTCGCCTGCAAGCATGTCGATGAATTCACGAAGTATGGATGGGAACCGTATGAATAGGTTAAATAAAAATATCGTTGCCGTCCTCTTTACACCGCTCTTTCTCCTGCTGGTGGTCTATCCCCTGATCGCCCTGCTGGTCCGGCTGGAATGGGACGGCGTCACGCGGACCTTTGCGGACACCTTTTTCTGGTTGAGCGTTCGAAACACGCTGTGCGCCGCCCTCCTCGCCGCACTGGTGAGCGTTGTGCTGGCCATCGGCTTCGGATACTGCTACCTGTTCCTGCGCCATACCCTGATCTACAAGATCGCCAACCTGATGAACGACCTCCCCATCGCCCTCCCCCACACCGTGGCCGGTCTGGCGCTCCTTCTGGCCTTCGGCAGAAAGAGCTGTGGATTCCTGGGAGAGACCGGCCTGGCATTCACCCTGCTGGCCGTGGTCCTGGCCATGTTCTTCGTCTCCTATCCCCTGGCGGCCCGAACCGTGGCATCCGGCATGGACAAGATGGAAACGGAGATCATCGATGTGGCCAGGACCTTGGGGGACACACCGGTCAAGGCCTATGTGCGGGTGGTCCTGCCGACCCTGGGGGAGGCCCTCTTCTCCGGGTTTGTCCTGGCCTTTTCCCGGTCCCTGAGCGAGTTCGCGGCCGTGGTCATGTTCGGCGGGAATCTGCCCGGATCCACTCAGGTGCTCGCTTCCTATGTCTTCACCAAGGTGGAGGAAGGGGAGTTGGAAATGGCGGTGACAGCGAGCGGCTTTTGTGTCCTGCTGTCGTTGTTGATCGTGGCGACCCTGGGCCTGAGGAGGAGGTTTCGGCATGCTGAAAATTGAGAAGGTGGACAAGAGTTTTCCCTCCCGGCGCGTGCTCAGGGAAGTGTCCCTGATGGTGAACTCCGAAATTCGAGTGATTATCGGGTTGAATGGCGGTGGCAAATCGACATTGTTAAAAATCATAGCCGGTATTTGGCCTTTAGACTCCGGTTTCATTCATATTAATGATAAAAATGTAACTAAATTGAGTCCGGAAGATCGTGAAATCGGTTACGTACCCCAACATCCGGCCCTCTTCAGGCACCTGACCGTCAAGGAGAACGTCTACTATGCTCTGAAAAACGGAAGGGGAGCGGCCGAAGACGGAGACCGATTGATCGCCATGCTCGGGTTGACGGACGTCCTGGACAAGAAGCCCGGCATGTTGAGCGGCGGCTATCAAAGCCGGGTATCCCTGGCCAGGGCTTTGGCCTCCCGGCCCAAGGTCATGCTTTTTGACGAACCCTTGAGCGACCTGGATCTGGCCATTAAGGAAAGCCTTCTCCCCGAATTCAAGAACGTGCTCAAGACCCTTGGAATGCCGGTATTATACGTGACCCACGATCCGCGGGAGGCCGACCTGGTGGGAGACACCTTTTCGGCCCTGGTGCAGGGAGAGATTCAGGGGATTCACTCTGCGGAGGAGGCCTTCCATTTGATCAAGACCTATTATACGTCCGGCGCGTAACGGGCCGTATGCTCGGTAATGGGAACGAGCCCCTCCTGAAGATACCCGCTTACCGGCTTCACCCCTGCGGGGGAATGCAAGGGTACGCCCCGGGAATTCGCCCGTGGAAACGATGGAAGGGGATCGATTCAGGACGGAAAAAATCCGGGCCTCACTCTTGGGGATCTGGGACCGGAGCCTTCCGTTGATCAGCAGTCCGAGCCCCAGGGGGGGCCCCCTGGTGACACAGGATCATGTACCCGTTTTCCACTCGTTCGCGGCCGGGAGCTCCCGGCCGCGAACGAGTCGTTCCAAGTCCTCACGGCGTAAGCGTCCAGCCAACCCATCTTTCGTAGTCCCCCCAGCCGGGTTATGATCCCTTCCATCTGAGCGGGCACACCCCGCCTCAACTTCAGAATGGGAGGGAGCCATGAACAAAGAAGCACGTATTGATAACTGGCGGCGGACCATCACAGAGCAAGAGGCGAGCGGGATGACACCCCGGGCCTTCTGCCTCAACAATCAGATCAATCCGTACCGTTTTTATTACTGGCGACGCCGCCTGCGCCATGACAACGTCAACGGTTTTCTTCAGCTCTTCCCGGCTGTGCACTCAAGGGATGCCGGGACCGACACCGGCATCCGGATCTGCCTATATCCTTCCCTGTGCATCGAATTGGCCAAGGGCTTCGATCCTTCGGCCCTCAGAT
>CAZEIA010000229.1:0-4655 GCA_964512335.1 uncultured Desulfobacterales bacterium | reverse complement strand
GACCACCGGACAAACGTGGAGGTAGGCAACCTGGAAGGGGTGATGGGCGGAGATCTTCAACCTTTTATCGACGGCTATCTCAGAGGAAGAAAGGGGGATCAATCGGTCAATCCAACGCCAGCCCGATACTCTTGACGTATTCCGCGGTCCCCTGCACTATTCCATCAGCCAGGGCCTCCAGATACGCCTTGCTCATGAGGCGCTCCCTCTCGGTTGCGTTCGTTATGAACCCGACCTCTACGAGCACAGCGGGCATCTCCGCGCCTATGAGCACATAAAACGGCGCCTGTTTCACTCCCAGGCTCTTGACTCCTGAATATTTTTTCTTCACGCTGCCGATCATACCCTGCTGCAGTTCGTGGGCTAGCTTGCTGGACTCGCTGATTCTGGTGTTGAGCATGAGATCATTCAGGATCGACTGCAGATCGCTGATATTCTTTTCAGACGTTGCGTTCTCCCTGGCGGCCACCAGCACAGCCCGCTCGTCCGTGGCCATGTTCAGAAAGTAGGTCTCGATCCCCTGGATGCCTGCCTGCTTGTGGGCGTTCATGTGGAGGGAGATGAACAAATCTCCCTTTTTCAGATTGGCGAATGCGGTTCGCCGCTCCAGCGGCAGAAAGGAATCGTCGACCCGGGTCAGCACGGCCTCGCATTCGAGTTCCTTCTCTATCTTCAGCGCCAGGATCCTGGCCAGTTTTAGCACGATGTCTTTTTCCATGATCCCGCCGGCATACACGGTGCCCGGATCCTTCCCTCCGTGTCCCGGATCTATCACGATCCGCTTGACGCTGAGGCCCAATTGTCGTGCCAAAGAAACCTTGACATCAGGCTCTTCGACCCTCCTAATACCTTTTCTTGTTCTTTTTTTAAGTTCTTCTATCTTTTCTTTTTCACTTTTATCGTCTATTTTAGCCCCTCTAACATCTATGACTATCCTGAATGGATCGTATAAATGAAATATTTTATACCCTTCGATGCTGTCAATATCCAGTACAACCCTTACTGTATCCTTCTGGTTCTGAGCCGCCCTGGCCTGGCGCAGAAGACCGTCACGGATGGGAATGGAGGTTTCGATGCTGGTGGCAACAGCGTCCTTCAGGTCCACATATAAACGCCTGGGTTTGTTCAGCTGAGCGTCCTTCTGGAGCAAGTGCGATTCGTACTTGACCGGCCGCTCCATATCCACCACCACCCGCGTGTAGGTTGGTGTCGACCAGTGGCGGATATCCATGACCCGGGTCGAACCGGTCCGGGCCTCCTCGACACCTTCCGGTTTCCTTTCCTGCTTTTCCTTGTTCAGCACAGCGGCCAGTTCATCCATCATCGCTCGGGCACGGCCCCTCATGTCTCCGGAAGGATATTTGATATCCACCTTCAAAAATTCCACGTAGGCCTGGGTCAAATTCTTCTTGTCCTTGTAATAGACCTCCCCGATACGAAACTGCGCATCGTCCGCAAGCCTGTGTTCCGGATAGTCTTCTGTTATCAACTTGTACACGGCAATGGCCTGGTCGAGATCGTCTTCAAGGCCGGAGTACCGGTGTAGATTACTGTACATTCTCCCGGAAAAATACATGGCCCAGGCGGCCTCTCCACTCTTAGGGTATCGTTCGTATACTTCCTGATACCGCTTGAGGCAATTCATCCAGTTGTGCCGGTATTTGACCCTGCTGCTGGATTTGTAAAGGGAATCCCTGCAGGCGTTGGCCTTTTTAAGGAGTTCCGCCGCATTGGACGCAAGGCAAGGGCATGGGTTCCAGGCCCATACCGCCGCCAGAAAAAGGACAAAGAACAAAATTATGATCTTGTTAATAGTATTCATATGGCTATTGGGCGATTCGCCTTGCACGGACACATAAACAGCACCTTTTCGCTTAGTGCATGGTTCCACAAATACGATTAAGTATTCTTCTTCCCACTCTTCGTGCACTTCGTGATCTTCGTGGTAGAAAAGCATTTGTTTCACCACGAAGAACCCGAAGAACTCGAAGGAAAAAGCGGTAAAATTCCGGGCGTGATTTGTTACAATATCTGTGGAAAGGCTTACTTAGCCATAGCCCCTTGAGATCATCAGGATTTCATGCTACGCGCCCGGTCGATCCTTTCAGTCGGAATTACCGGAAATGTGTTCCTTTATGCTTTGAAGCTCGTTCAACGCCTGAACAGGGGTCATGTTGAGAATGTCCAGGCCGCGGATCCATTCCCTGAGCCTTTCGTCACGCCCGCCGAACAGACTCAGCTGAGCAGTATCGTATACCGACTCTCTTCGCGCACTCCTTGCGATCCGAGGCCTTCCGGTTTCGTCCATATCACCGCCCTCAAGGTTTCCCAAGATTTCTCCGGCCCGCTCGATGACCTCTTCCGGAAGGCCCGCAATTCGCGCGACTTGAATACCGTAGCTTCTGTTCGTTCCACCCGGCACCAGCTTCCTGAGGAAGATGATCCTGCCTTCCCACTCCTTGACTGCGATGTTGAAGTTCTTTACCCGCGTCCTTGTCGCCATCAATTCAGTGAGCTCGTGATAATGGGTTGCGAAGAGGGTGCGCACGCCTCGCCCGTCTCTGTCGTGGAGCGCCTCGGCTACGGCCCAGGCAATGCTCAGTCCATCGTAGGTGCTGGTCCCGCGTCCGATTTCATCAAGGACCACGAGGCTGCTGGGTGTGGCATGCCGAAGGATGTTCGCAGTCTCGTTCATCTCCACCATGAAAGTGCTTCGTCCCCCTGCGAGGTCATCCGAGGCGCCGATCCGTGTAAAGATCCTGTCGACCAGGCCTATCTTCGCCCTCGAGGCGGGCACAAACCCCCCCATCTGGGCCATGAGCACCGTCAAAGCGGTTTGGCGCAGTATGGTTGACTTCCCCGCCATATTCGGCCCTGTGATAATAAGAAATTGCTGCTCCTTGTCATTCAGGAAGATATCATTGGGGACGAAATCCTCTTCCTTCACTGTTTGTTCAATTACCGGGTGCCGCCCGTCTACAATCTCGATTGATCCTTCCCCGTTAATCTCGGGATACACATAGCCGTTCATCTCCGCCGCCTCGGCCAGGCTTGCCAGGGCGTCCAGCTTGCCCACGAGCTCGCCACTCCTTCGAATGCGCCTGTTCTCCCGGGCCACGGTGACTCTAATTTTTTCAAAAATCTCCAGCTCCAGGACGGCCCGCTTCTCCTCCGCCCCAAGGACTTTTTCTTCAAACCCCTTCAGCTCTTCGGTAATGTAACGCTCGCCGTTTACGAGGGTCTGCTTCCGGATATAGTCTTCCGGCACACGCGAAAGGTTGGCCTTGGAAACCTCGATATAGTAGCCGAAGACCTTGTTGTAACCCACCTTGAGGCTCCCTATTCCCGTACGCTCCTGCTCCTTGGCCGCCAGGTCGGTAATCCAACCTTTTCCGTCGCGGGTAATTCGAATGAGTTCGTCGAGCTCAGGGTGGTATCCCTCCCGAATAAGCCCACCTTCCTTGATTCCTGCCGGGGGCTCCTCAACAATCGTCTTATGGATAATGGAATCTACATCTTCCAGAGGGTCCATTTCCGAACCGATCTCACCCAAAAGTTCACTGGCCGAGTCCGCCAGGGCGCGCCTGAGTCCAGGAATCCGTCCTATGGAAACCTTTAGGGCCACAAGGTCCCTGGCGTTGGCCCGGCCAAGGGAAATCCTGCCGTTGAGCCTTTCAAGGTCGTACATGCCTTTTAACAGGTCGCGTACCTCCTCTCTCATCATTCGATTATCCCGAAGACCAGCCACGGCGGCCAGCCTTCTCCTGATCCGCCTGATATCGAGGAGGGGGTACCCCATCCAACGCTTCAAAAGCCTTTTCCCCATGGGCGTGACCGTACGATCGAGGACGTGAAGCAGTGTACCTTTGCCCGAATCCCGTCGAATGGTTTTGAAGAGTTCGAGGTTTCTGGTCGTGGCCTCGTCAAGAAACATGTAGCCGCCCAAGTGATAAGTGTATAAATCCTTAATGTGTTCCGGTAAGGCCTTCTGGGTCCGGCGAAGATAATGAACGATCGCTCCCGCAGCCGTGATACCCTGCTTCATTTCCCGGCACCCGAACCCCTCCAGCGAACGTACTCCCAGTTGCTCCTCCAGGATGGATTCGGCACGGGTCCTGTCGAAATCGGCCCCGTCAAGCGGTTCGACTCGATATGAGGAAAGTTCGGGCTCCCCCATCACAGGATCCCCTTCAGGGACAAGGACCTCGGCCGGATCGATACGTCCTATTTCACCGAAAAGCTCTTCGCGTTCCGTCACCTCGGTGACACGAAATTCCCCGGTGGACAAGTCCACATGGGCCAGGCCCCACCTGCCGGAATCGGACGCCACGGCGGCCATGAACACATTGGGAGCTCCGGTGGCCGCATCGTCTTCAAGGATCGACCCGGGAGTCACCAACCGAGTCACTTCCCGCTGGACGATCCCCTTGGCCGATTTCGGATCCTCCACCTGGTCGCAGATGGCCACTTTTCTTCCCTGCTCAACAAGCCGTGACACATAGGCATTTGCAGAATGGTGCGGAAAGCCGCACATGGGCACCTTCTTGCCGTCGTGGTTTCCGCGTGATGTCAGGGTAATTCCCAGAAGACGGGACGCCGTCTCAGCATCCTCGAAAAACATCTCGTAAAAATCGCCCATGCGAAAAAAGAGGATC
>CAZEIA010000228.1:0-4700 GCA_964512335.1 uncultured Desulfobacterales bacterium | reverse complement strand
AGGATCAGCACCGCACCCAGGAGTATCCACGGCGGAACCCCGAGGAGGGATCCGGCCGGTTTTTTCCTCAGGTTGTCTTGCCCGCGCCACAACATCAGGTCAATAGTCCTCGTAAAAGGGATCCGGCCGGCTCTTACGGGCGCCGGCGCCTGTGATGGTACCATCCGTCATCTTCCGCATTTCCTGGTGCAGGTTACGATTGTCATCGGCCAGCATGTCCTTAAGCCTCTGGATCTCCTGGTGTTGAATAATATTGGATATCAATGGCAAAGGGTTCGTGCAGCAGTGAGATCAGACGGGCCGAAAAACATCCCTTCAAAAGGGTGGACCGACTTTGCAATACTTGGGCCGTCCTATTTGAAAGGTTTATCATGTTTTCGTCAAATAAGAAAACCTGGCTGTTTAATGTGGCGGTCAACCACATCTCAATCTGATAACATGAAACTGGGCTGTCCCCAAGCCGGACGCTGCAGCTGGTTGCAGTTTTGACGTTTATGACAGGTTGCGCGCTTATGCCCAAGTATACACGGCCCGAGTCACCGGTTCCAGAGGTGCGGCCAAGCTTGCCGATCAGGTGAGGCTTTTCTGAGTTTGGAGGAGCAGGCATGACAGTTCAAAAAAATTGCTGATCCTGGCCGATGATTCCGAAAGAATTATGCGGACAATTTGCTATGGATAGGATTTAATGCCGGGTGATGAGAATGTGCGGGTTGTGCTGTTTCATTTGTTCAACGGAATACCGGAAGAAGCAAAAAAAGGGGCTGCACCAATGCATTCACAGTTTCATGCGACAAGAGGGTTCTGCTTTTATATTTTAGTAACACTTCTTGTTTTTCCTTATAACCTCTCTTTCGCGGAAAAGAGGCCCAAAGACTACAAGACCGTGACCTTTTATTTTGAAAACGATGTTTTCACAGGAACGGACAAGGAGTACACGAACGGGATCAAACTGACCTGGATCTCCCAGGACATGACGGACTATCGTGACGACCATCGGGTCCCTGAATGGAGCTACCCCATCATCCGGAATCTCCCCTTTGTAAACAAGCCGGGGTTTCAGCGGAATATCTCCCTCTCCCTCGGACAGAACATGTACGCCCCGGAGGACCTTGAAAGGACGGGCCTGGTTCCGGATGAACGGCCTTATGCGGGCATTACATATCTGGCACTGGGGTTTCACAGCAAGAGCAGCGGACGGATGGACACCCTGGAGATTGATCTGGGCATCCTGGGCCCGCACTCTTATGCGGAGGATATCCAGAAAAGCTGGCACAGATTGATCGATTCGACGGAGCCAATGGGATGGGAGCACCAATTGAAGGACGAACCCATCCTGAATGTGTTTTACGAACGGAAGTGGAAGGTGCTGCAATCAAAAATCGGGCGGGAGTTCGGATATGATCTGATTCCCCACTTGGGGTGCTCTCTGGGCAATGCTTTCATTGGGGCAAACCTTGGCGGCCAGGTCCGATTCGGATGGAACCTGCCCAACGATTTCGGGACTTTTCTGATCCGTTCGGGCTCTGACACCAATGCGCCCATGGATGAGAGGGACCCCCGGCTCTTCCCTCGCTTCAAGCGCCTTGGAATCCATGTTTTCGCTGGGTTGGATGCCCGCGCCGTAGCAAGAAACATCCTGCTGGACGGCAACACTTTCACGGACAGTCACAGCGTTGAGAAGAAGCCTTTTGTGGCCCATGCCATGGTAGGGCTGGGAATTCTTATTCACCGTTTCAAGATCAGCTACGCCTATGTCTATCAGACCAAAGAGTATGACACTCAAAAAGAGGGCCAGGAATATGGCGCTATTACTGTCTCATATTCTTATTGACGAGATATTTAATAGGTTAATATAGTAATAAATGGATCTTATTTGATATTATTAATATTTTAGTATTAATTTAATTTAACCTTCCTGTTTTAGTACTGTTGTTTGGTTATCCCGTCCGAAGCGCCCAAAGCGTAACCTGTTTACCCGGTCTTCCAGGGTGGGCAGGGTAATAAGTATCCAGCGTTCTTTCGAATCAGGCAAGTCAATAGCGGTTTTGTCACCCGCAACTGATGCCAGTATCCTGATATAACTAGGGTTTTAGGAGCCTGCTTTTCGGTTGGCACGGTCGTTGCCTTAGAAACGGGCAAGAGGCGAAGCAGTGAAAACCAACGACAAAATAAACAAACGAAAAGGAGGCACATCATGATGAGACGAACGATGACGATTGGAGCAGTTATTCTTCTTGCCGGGACGCTGGCTATTCCGGTTTTCGCCCAAGGGCCTGCAAAAGGTCGTTGGGCCGGAAACCCCGGATACGGTCCGGGTTCGTGCTTGACTGATGGAAGGGTCTACAGAGGGACTGTGCTCACCGAGGAACAGCAGGCAAAGGTCGATGAGCTTCGAAGCAGGCACTTGGAGGAAACCACACCGGTTCGAAATGAGCTATGGGCCAAAAGTGAGGAGATGAGAGGCCTCATGGCGGCGGAGGTCCTTGACGAGGGCCGGATCAATGCCCTTCAGAAGGAGATAAACGGACTTCGCTCGGTCTTGGCTGACAAGCGGACGGAAATGCTTATCGAACTTCGAAAGATTGACCCTGAGGCACGGTTCGCAGGCCGTTTCGGCGTCGGCGCAAATGCTGATAGGGGGTGGGGGCCCGGTTCCAGAAAGATGGGCCGCAGTTTCAAAGGCGGACACGGACCGGGTTGGTGCTGGAATTGAGTACTGCTTCACCACGAAGGGCACGAAGATCACGAAGAAAGTCTATCTTCTGTCCTTAATTCCAAAGAAGGGCAAGTTCAAAAGCCGGCTCGCCGGAACACCAAGACCTGCGCCGGGTGCATTGCACCCGGCGCTTTTTTTGACACGCGCAGAATCATGTCTTATGTTGTATACTGATAATATATGATTTCTATGTGATTTTGATGAAAGGGGGAGTCGACATGGAAGGCATTACCCTTAAGGTGCCGAACATCTCCTGCGGCCACTGCGTAATGGCTGTTAAGCGAGAGTTGAACGAGATTGAAGGCGTGTCAAAGGTGATGGGGGATGCGGACAAGAAACTGATCACTGTGGAGTGGAGCCCTCCGGCAACTCTGGACCGGATCAAGGCCGCGCTCCGGGAAATCAATTACCCTGCCGTTGATTAGGGCAGGGGTAGCTCTCTCTTTTTCCGGGACGGATTGCTGTGTTTGCCCGGCTTTCGTGTCGTCTTCGCGGTCTGTGCTATCAGCCTTCAGGATTTTTATATTAAGGCTGATCCCCGGGGACGCGCTTTTGCAGGAGTACAGGCCTTCTGAAACCTCAACCATTAAACATGCGGGTCAACCTTAATGTCTGAAAAGATCGTCCGGCTCCCGATAACCGGCATGACTTGCGCAAATTGTGCCGCGAATATCGAGCGCAGCGTGAAGAAGCTTCCCGGGGTGAAAGGGGCAAACGTTAACTTCGCCTCGGAGGAGGCCTCCGTTACTCTGGATCCGGAAACTGTACAGTTCCAGGACGTTATCCACCGGATCGAGGAGAGCGGGTTCGGCGTGCCCACGACCCGTGTCGAGCTGCCGGTGACCGGCATGACTTGCGCCAACTGCGCCGCCAGTATCGAACGGGCTCTTAACCGCAAGGTCCCGGGCGTGCTTAAGGCCTCAGTCAACTTTGCCACAGAGAGCGCTGCTGTGGAGTATCTCCCATCCATGACGGATCTCGACGGGATAGTTGCAGCAGTGGAAAAGGCCGGGTACGGGGTGATCCGTCCCAGGGAAGAAGAGATCGAGGATGCAGAGGCGGCTGCGAGGCGCGTCGAGATTGAAGACCAGACCAGGAAGTTTATTGCAGGCGTCGTATTCGCAGCCCCGCTTTTTGTCCTGAGCATGGGCCGGGACTTCGGGCTCCTGGGACACTGGAGTCACGCCGTCTGGGTGAACTGGCTGTTCTGGGCCCTGGCCACGCCGGTCCAGTTTTATACGGGCTGGGATTATTATACGGGCGGCTGGAAGAGCCTTCGAAACGGCAGTGCGAACATGGATGTCCTGGTGGCCATGGGCTCTTCCGTGGCCTATTTCTATTCCCTGGCTCTACTCATCTATCCGCTTTTGGGAGACCATGTCTACTTCGAGACCTCTGCCGTCATCATCACCCTGATCAAGCTGGGAAAGATGCTGGAGGCCCGCACCAAGGGCCGGACCGGCGGTGCCATCCGAAAGCTTATGGGGTTGAGGCCCAAGATCGCCGTCGTGGTTCGGGAGGGCCTGGAGACGGAGATCCCCATCGAGCGAATTCAGGTAGGGGACCTGATTGTGGTGCGACCCGGAGAGAGCGTGCCCGTGGACGGACTTGTGGAAGAGGGCTCCTCGAGCGTTGACGAGTCCATGCTCACCGGCGAGCCCCTGCCGAAGGAAAAGAAGCCCGGCGATGAGATCACCGGGGGGACTATCAACAAAGAGGGGCGCCTCAAGTTTAGATCCACCCGTGTCGGAAAGGACACGGCCCTGGCTCGAATAATCAGAATGGTGCGGGAGGCCCAGGGGAGCAAGGCCCCGATCCAGGCCCTGGCGGACCGAGTTGCCGCCGTGTTTGTCCCGACAGTTATAGGAATCGCCCTGGTGACTTTCGGAATGTGGTGGGTAATCGGCGGCGAATTTGTCCCTGCCATGATCCGCCTTGTCGCCGTTCTGGTGATCGCCTGTCCCTGCGCCCTGGGCCTTGCCAC
>CAZEIA010000227.1:0-4770 GCA_964512335.1 uncultured Desulfobacterales bacterium | reverse complement strand
CCTCCTGATTGAAAGAAGCCTGTGCATCAGCTGACTTTTTCTGTATATAGACTAATGTCCCAGAAAAAGCCGTAGGCCACACGTGCCAGGATGTCCCGTCCCAGATGATCCGAACCGAAAGGGAGGCTTGGGCTGGGTGGGGACAAACTCAATGACAATGTCATGGTGACTGGATCGCGGCTCAAGCCCCAGAGGATCAAGGCGCTGAAAAAGATTGCGCAAGCGATCAAAGGCCGATTTCTTGCCGATAACGCTTTCATGACGCGGCCCGTGCCCTAGGATCCAGCAGCCTAACGCATCCATCGGCCAAGAGGTTGGATAGGGAAAAGGCCAGGGCGATGAAACCGACGCAGGCCTGAATGGCGGGCAGGTCCCGGGTCTGAATGCTGGTCACAAGGTAGTTGCCTATACCCGGCCAGGAAAAGACCGACTCCACCACCACCACTCCGCCCAGAACGTACCCCAACTGCAGGGCCACATAAGGCGCCACGGGCACCAAGGCGTTGCGCAGGATGTGCCGCCGGAAAATGGTAGCACCCTGCAGCCCCTTGGCCCTCGCATTGAGGATAAACCCCTGCTGTCGCACATTGGCAACGGCGTCGTTTAAGATTGCGGTGGTATAGCCGAACAGAGTCAGGGCCAGGGTGAAGACGGGCAGCACGAAATGGGCCGGGCTGCCGTAGCCCGAGACCGGCAGCACATCCAACTTGACGCTGAAGAAAATGATCAGCATGATGGCCACGTAGAAATTGGGGGCCGCAACACTGGCCGCGATCACCATATCAATCAGTTTCTTGACCAAGGGGTTCTTCATGAGTCCGGCAGCGGTTGCACAGGCCAAGGTGAGCATGAGCGAAAGCCCCATGGCCAGAATGCT
Source organism: uncultured Desulfobacterales bacterium (assembly GCA_964512335.1). Lineage (GTDB taxonomy): Bacteria > Desulfobacterota > DSM-4660 > Desulfatiglandales > HGW-15 > JAIPEI01. The sequence goes on along the minus strand of CAZEIA010000227.1, from coordinate 3,893 downwards.
TAAGGAAACCGTCGGCCAAAGGCGCAGACCGATTTCTGCGGAGATGCGCCGGCCGGTGCGGAAGGAATGTCCCAAATCACCGCCAAGCGCGGCCGTAAGCCATGCCCCGTATTGCCGGTACAAAGGCAAATCCAGGTCGAAACGTTTAACGATGGCCTGCCTTGCGTTTTCATCCGCAATGTAGTCCTCCGGACCCACAAAGACCTTTTGCAGGATCAGCTCCGCGGGGTCACCAGGGGAAAGACGCAGCATCACGAAGCACAAAAAAGTGGCTGAAACCACGGTGAGCACCGTCAGGCCCAAACGCTTGGCAAGGTATTGCACCGGCATGATGTTGTTATTTCTCCAAGGTCATCTGGGTGTTGAGCATGTAGTCGTGGCACACGGGATTGAAGACAAACCCTTTGACCTTGGGACTTGTGATGATATTGACCCCGTAATAGGAGACATGGATCAGGGGCTGGTCCTCAAAGACCAGGGCCTGGACCTTTTTATAAATCTCAAGCCGCTTGGCCGGATCATTCTCCCGGATGCCCGCGGACAGCAGGTCCTCGACCTCCAGGTTGACGTACCCCCACTGGTTGTCCGGGCTGGTCCTGGAGTAAAGCCTTCTCAGGTAATAGTCCGGATCAGGAATCATGGCTGTGGCATTTGCACCCAGGCGCGCATCGCCGGGTTTCATTTCCATGGTAATCGCGGACCAGTTCATCACGCGCACGTCTGCTTTGACTCCCACGACCTTCCATTGCTGGGCGATGGCCATGGCCATGGGCTTCTGTCCCGGGCGCTGAGGATGCGTGTAGAGCGTCAGGGCCAGAGGCCTGCCGTCTTTCTTGCGAACGCCGCTCTTGTCCGCGTGAATCCACCCGGCTTCCGTCAAAAGCGCTTTGGCTTTTTCCGGATCAAAAGCTGGGGCATCTAAATCCTTGTTGGCGAAAATCATATTTTCCTCGTACGGCCCTGCAGCCGGTTTGCCCATGCCAAAGAGCACATACCGGACGATATCCTCGCGGTTGATTGCAAGACTCAAGGCCCGGCGCACACGGACATCGGAAAACGGAGTGTCCGAGAGGCTGCCGAAAGAGATCTGATAGACCCGTGCGGCGTTCGCGACGGTCACGTTCAGGCCTTTTTGTCGCAACAACTCCAGGTCGCCGTAGGGCGCGTCCGGCACTAGGTCTACACTGCCCTTTTGTATTGCCAGACTTCGGATGGCTGGATCAGGAATGGCACGGAATTCAATTTGGGCGATCTTTGGCTTTGGCCCCCAATAGGTCTCGTTACGTGCCAGCAGTACCTTCTGTTCGGCCGGCTTCCACTCCACCAATTGATAAGGTCCGGTGCCGATGGGATGGACGATGATGCCCTGGTCGTTGGTCTTGGACTCAGGATGCACAATGGCAAGATCCGCGTAAACCAGAGCGGCCGGCAGTGCTGTGAAGTGCCCCTCGGTTTCGATGCGCAGGGTCTGTTCACCGGTCGCGGCAACGTTCTTGATGCGGGTGATCCCGGCGAGAGAGGGATTGATGTTCAAGGCGCGCGATATGGAATCAGCCGCTATCTGGGCTGTCAAGGCCGCGCCGTTGTGAAAGAGCACACCCCTTCGCAACCTGATTTCCCAGACCGTGTCAGAAACCATTGTCCATGATTCGGCCAGGCCTGGAACCAGGGTAAAATCGGGGTCAGGCTCAACAAGGGTTTCGGTGATCAAGGCCTTCTCTTTGACGAAAGTTCCTCCCTGGGCCGGATCGAGATTGCCGATCTCAAACATTTCCCCCACCTTAAAGGTTTCGGCGGCAACCTGCGGAAGGGACATAGCTCCCAACAGTACGGCCACAAGAAAAAGCTTGACGATACGTAAATTCATGGTTTTAACTTTCATTGTTATATGTTTTATGTCGCTTTCCGGCCGCTTATCAGATAGCGCCGGTTTTTCGCGTAGGCAATGCGGTATTCTACGGTGCCGAAGCGACGCTCGTGATTTCGGATGGCGGCCATGTCATCCCGCCGGATGTCCGTGAATCCCGCCGCCTCCATGAGGGCCTCGATCTTTTCCGGCTCAGCGCCGCCGAAAAAGGGCAGGTCGGATTTACGGCTCTTGTACTCGTTTTTCCAGGCAGAATGACGCTTGAAATTTTTCAGGCGGCTGATCAAGTCCACCGCAAGGGAGCGAACAAGTCCGGGGAAATCCCTGGGTGTCCATACCCCGTCGATGACCACCACCCGGCCTCCGGGGGCAAGCAGTTCTTTCCAAGCGCGAAGAGCCCGGCCCGGGTGCGGCAATGTCCACACCACATGGCGCGAGATTACGGCTTCAAATGTCCCCGGGGGAAAATCAGGTGCCTCCGCGTCCCCTTTCAAAAAGTTGACCTTAAGGCCCGCGGCGTCAGCCTTGCGTCGGCCTTCGGTGCGCATGGCTTCGGAGAAATCAATGCCCGTGACGTCCAAGCCTATTTCCGCTGCCAAAAGCGACAGAAAACCGGTGCCGCAGCCGACATCCAGAATTCTTGCACCAGGACTAGCGGGCAGGTACTGGGCAAGGAGCGCAAGCCACAATTCTTTTTCTCCGGCCGAATGGATGCCGTGGCCGAACTGATCGTCGTATCCATTCGCCGTCCTGTCCCAGTAGTTTTCGATCCGTGACTTGATATCAACCGCACAGCAATGCTCCATGCAGATCTCCTTTCGAACAGGCCATGAAATCGACCGGTTGTTTTGAACCCGGCCTGCTTTTTGGTGAAAGTTTGATCACGTAAGCTCAAACACGATGGTCAGCTCCACAGGCACTTCGCCCCGAAAAAACCGTCTCGGCGGGGGCGGAAAGGGCGCCGCATCGCGCACGGCCTGCTTGGCGGCGCTGTCCAGACGCCTGTCCCGGGAGGATTTCACTATTCGTATTCCATCCAGCTCTCCATTCGTTAAGACTGTAAAACGAAGGGTCACTCTCCCTTCTCGATACTCTCTTCTTGCGGAGCCGGGGTACTTCTTTCGGCTTTCGATCCGTATCCTGACGAGGTCCAGATAGTCCCGGGCCGTGCCCAACTCACCGCCGCCAGCATCCACAAAGGCCTTCGGGGTCCAGTCCGTAGAAGGGATTCCGGGTGTGTCGGGCAGGTCGGGCACGCCGATCCTTTCCATGAGGCTTTCAGGCAAATCGGCCCGGGCACGATCCACCTGCATCGGCTTCAATGCTGGGAGCACCCTCGGCTGGGTCCGAGGTCTGGCCATCTCCCGGGATTCCGGCGGTTTTTTGGGCCTGGGCCTGGGCCTGGGGATATCTCTCACCTCCGGCCGCGACGCATCCTCGAGGGACAGCTCGATCACGCTCGCATCACGCGAGCTGAACACCTCAGCAAGGTGAACGAAAAGGGCTGCATGCATGGTCACGGACACAAGGATCATTGCCCGGAAAAGCCTGTTGGCCGGCTTCCTGGTCCTGGGGCCTGCGTTCAGCGCTGGTTCATGCTTTTCTTGGGGTTTCATGGTCGATGCAGGTCCTTTTTAGAGATCCTTCTCCGTAGCGAGGACGAGCCTACCAGCGCCGGCGGCCTTGGCAATATCCATGACCTTCACGGCCTTGTTGAGGATCACGGCCCGGTCGGCCCGAACCACCACGAGCCGGTCCTTCTGCCCGCGTATCCTCTCCTTGAGACCGTCAAACAGACGGTCCAGGGACACCTCCTCGTTGTTCAGATAGGACCGGCCGTCCTTGTCCACATATATAGTCAGGACCTCTTCGGTCTGAGGGGCCGAGGCCTTTGCCTGAGGGAGCTTGATCTTTATCCCCTCGTCCACCATGAAGTTGGTGGTAAGCAAAAAGTAGATCAGGAGCAGGAACACGATATCGATCAGGGCGGTGAGAGGCGCCTGGACTTGAAAGCGGGGCCTTTTTT
>CAZEIA010000226.1:0-4784 GCA_964512335.1 uncultured Desulfobacterales bacterium | reverse complement strand
CAAGGTCGGCCTCTTCCAGTGGAAACGGCTCGTACCCCGAAAAACCGGCCATGCGAAGAAACGGGTGCTCCAGGAGCCGGCCCCGGTCATCTGCATAAAGCAGAAAAGGAATCTCTTTGTCCCCCTTCCCTTGCGCCATGGCGCGTGATACCTCACAGCTTGCCGCAGGTTTATCCATTTTTGCACACGCCGGCGCTATAAAAACTTGATCGCCTAACCGCTCTTATTGTTCTCAGTGGTGACATACTGAAAGCAAAGAGCAATACGAACGAGAGCAAATCAGTCCTGTCGCGATGCAACCCAGGGTTTACCGCCCTGCGGGATGGTGCTATAACAGGATCGGAAAACAAGCGGCCGGAAAGCATCGACTTGTCTGGATCGATCGATTGTTCCGTCCGATGATAGGCAAAATGGTTGGCGTTGTCCACCGTCGATTTCCTTGGGCGTCCACTTCCGGGACCGGTGAAAGCGTTGTCTACGAAACAAAACAAGCAGAATCCTGAAGGTAAACAGTTCAGGCTGGTGAAATTTTTTGCATCGGCGAGTTTCATCGTGCTGGTCATCTTCAGCTTTCCATTTTCCCTCGCTATCTCGCAGAAAGCCAAGGAGATCCTGCTTGGGACATATGAAGACTATGCACTCCTCGTAGGACAGAACCTGAACCACCAGGTCTTCCAAAACTTTGCGGTGCCCATATTCCGCCGATACGGCCAGATCCGGCTTAGAGACGAGGAACAACAGGACCTTATGGACCGCGTCGTCCAGAACACGATTCACGGTTTGAAAATTGACCTCGTAAATATTTACGACATCGAAAAAGGGGTTATAGCATACAGCACAGATCCAAGGCTCATCGGAGAAGAGGTGAAAAGCACGTCCGGATACGAAAAGGCTGTGCATGGAGAAAGCTCCTCACGCATGATATCCGACAAAGAAGTACTTTGGGAAATGGATTTCAAACCCATTATAGGAGAACATAAGCTACGAACCTATATCCCTTTCCGAGGCGCCCACCCCTTCCTGGGGTCAAGGAGTTATGTAGCCGGGGTCTTCGAAATCATTCAGGACATGGGCGAGCAGACCGAATCCATCACGAAGTTCCAATACCTGGTTTTCGGTCTTTCCATACTTATCATGGGTGCTATTTTTCTGGCGCTTATCCTGATTGTCCGAAAGGCGGAAACCCTCATCGAAGAGCGCGCCCGAGAACGCCGGGAACTGGAGGAACAGCTCCACCAAGCCGAGCGTCTGGCCGCCCTGGGCGAGATGGTGGCGGGAGTCTCCCACGAAATCAAGACTCCGCTTGGGATCATCCAGAGCACGGCCGAACTCATGGCCGGCCTGCCGAATGCAGATGAAACGCAGCGCTGTCTGTCAGAGGTGATCCGTGAAGAGTCTGTCCGTTTGAACGGGATCGTCACGGAATTCCTGGACTTCGCACGTCCACAGACCCCCGATTTTCGCGATGTTTCCTTGGTCGAAATACTCGAAAAAAACTTGTTATTCCTCAAACCGGAACTGGAGAAGCAAGGGATTAAAATAATCCACAACCTGGACGGCCGGACCTGTAAAATAAAGGCCGACCCGAACCTCCTGCACCGCGTCTTTCTAAACATCCTGATCAATGCCATACAGGCACAGGAAGAGGGAGGCCTCATTGAAATACGCCTTATCGAGGAGCCCCATGCCCAAAGGGTGGAAATCGCGGACCAAGGGAGTGGCGTTCCCGAAGAGATCATGAGAAAACTGTTCAACCCCTTTTTCACCACCAAAGAGAGGGGAACCGGTCTGGGCCTCTCTATTGTTAAGAAAATAGTGGAAAGCCACAACGGCCTGATCACGGTATACAGCGAGGGAGGGAAAGGGACCAAGGTAGTTATCCAACTCCCTAAGGAGAATCAGCAATGGAAACCATCCTGATCGTGGATGACGAAAAAAACTACCTGGTGGTCCTTGAAGCCCTGCTCGGGCCCGAAGGTTACGAAATACTTACGGCTGGAACCGCACGGGAAGCCCTTCGCCAGGTCCACGAGGCCGATGTGGACCTGATCATAACGGACATGAAGATGCCGGGGATGAGCGGCATGGAGCTGCTCGAAGAAGTAAAAAAGATCAATCCCCTCTTGCCCCTCATAATGATGACCGCTTATGGGACAATCGAGATGGCCGTAGAGGCCATGAAAAAACAGGCCTTCGACTACATTACAAAGCCCTTTCAGAATGAGGAACTTAAGCTGACCATAAAAAAGGCTCTGGAGAACCACCGGCTTCTCCGCGAAAACCAGCGGCTCAACGACGAGCTGCTCTCCCGGTACCGATTCGACAATATCATAGGCAAGAGCAAACCCATGCAGGCCATCTTTGACTTGGTGGGTAAGGTCTCAAAGTCAAGGGCCTCCGTGCTGGTCACCGGATCTTCGGGCACGGGCAAGGAACTCATCGCCAAGGCTATCCACTATAACAGCCCTCGAAGGAATCGTCCATTCGTATCCATCAACTGCGGAGCGCTGACAGAGACCCTTCTGGAGAGCGAACTTTTCGGGCACGAAAAAGGCGCCTTCACAGGAGCCACAGCCATGAAAAAAGGCCGGTTCGAGGTCGCAGACGGCGGGACTCTGTTCCTGGATGAGGTGGGCGAAATGCCTCCTTCACTTCAGGTCAAGCTCTTGCGCGTTCTTCAGGAGATGGAGTTCGAGAGGGTGGGAGGAACACGCACCATTGAGGTGGACGTGCGGGTCCTGTCGGCCTCAAACCGAAACATTAAGGAGGATGTGACCAACGACCTCTTTCGGGAAGACCTCTTTTACCGCCTCAACGTGATGCACATTGAGGTGCCTTCTCTGAGAGAGCGGGTGGAAGATATTCCCCTCCTGGTCAAGCACTTTATTGATAAATATGCCGAAGAAAGCGAAAAAGATAAGATACAGCTTAGCCAGGAGACATGGAAAGCGCTTTATGAATACTCCTGGCCTGGAAATGTGCGCGAGTTGGAGAACGTGATCGAACGAGCCCTCATCATGAAATCCGGTCACACAATCGGCGCGAAGGAGCTGCCGGATCACCTTCTGGAACCCAGGGACAAAGGAGCGGGCATCGACCTTGACAACTTGGTGCCCCCGGACATGCCGCTACCAGAAGCCATTGAAAAAATAGAGGAAAAGCTGATCCAAAGGGCACTGGAGTACTGCGGCCACGTCCAAAGTAAGGCCGCAGTCATGCTGGGAATCAGTCGAAGGGTGATGCACTACAAAATGAACAAGTACGGTTTGGGCACTTAGAAGTCCAAAAATTGTAACAGCAATTTATCTATGCAAATCAGGATGTTAAAAAAATCGACTCCAGCCTCGGCCTTCGGCGGTTACAATATCGTAACAAAATCCGCCCCCTGCGGGACAAGCAGCCGAGGCTCAAAAAAAAATATAGCTTGATTATCAGGTGGTTACATAAAAATAGTGGTTTTTGGCAAGGCTGTTGCATTACTGGAGGGCGAAACCAGAAAACGAACTCTTTCCTTCTAAAAAAGAAAACCAACCCCCTCCCTGGGTTGGTTTTTTTTCGTCCTGCACGATCAGCTCTCAGGCTTTACGGACATTCATTGTTAAATATTTTTAAGCTTTTCTTCGTGTTCTTCGTGGTGAATCTTTTTGATCTTACTAATGAATCTTTGGTCCTTAATGGCGAGCTGAGGCAACGATTGATTTTTCAGTATCCGAGGCGTCTGAGTGATCTCGTGTCCCGACTCCAGTTCTTCTCCACGCGAACAGTGAGATCCAGGTAAACACGGGTCGCTAACCGGGCTTCGAGTTCTTTACGCGCCTTTTCACCCACAGACTTGATCATGCCGCCTCCCCGGCCTATCAGGATCTTCTTCTGCCCCGAGGTCTCCACGTGAATTTGCCCTGCAATGTACAAAATGCCCTTCTGAGGCCTTTCCTCAATGACATCCACCGTGACCGCAGCTGAGTAGGGAACTTCCTGTTGAACCGTAAGGTATATCTTTTCCCGAATGATCTCGGCCGCTATGAACGCCTCCGTCTGATCCGTATCCATGTCATCGGGGAAAAAGGGTGGCCCCGGAGTCAAACGGGACTTAAACTCCTCGAGGAGTTCTTTTACGCCTTCTCCGGTGAGGGCTGAAACCGGCACCAAAGCGTCGAACGGATAGCGTCTGGAGTAGGCGTCCATTATGGGAAGCAGGGTCTCCTTGGGGCCGGTGTCAATCTTGTTGATGACCAGGACAGCCGGCTTGCGGGTCTGCCTTAACTGTGAGAGGATCAAGTCTACGCCAGGGTCGTCGGGCCTCTCCCTTTCGATCAATACAGCCACCAGATCCACTTCATGAAAGGCCTCGCGCGCTGAGGCGACCATGCTTTGATGAAGAGCGGTTCTGGCTCGATGCATGCCGGGTGTGTCCATGAAAACTATCTGAAGACCCTCGCCGTGGTAGACCCCCAAGACCCGGTTCCGGGTGGTCTGCGGTTTAGGGGAGACGATCGCCACCTTATGCCCGAGGATCCGGTTCATGAGTGTGGACTTGCCGGCGTTCGGCGGACCCGCCAAGACTATGAACCCGGAACGGAATACCCCGGCCTCCCCCGACGACTGTTCCTTTTCCATACAACAACCTTTCAAAAGACCAAAGGGCCGTGATTCGTGTTCGTGATTCGTGATTCGTGAGAAAGGGCCGCGCTCTATATCCGCAACTGGTGGGTTTTCAGTTTCTTTATCCCTTAACACCTGGAGCCGCTAAAGCTCGCCGGCTCAACAGCTTTTATGTTATCTCA
>CAZEIA010000225.1:2397-4791 GCA_964512335.1 uncultured Desulfobacterales bacterium | reverse complement strand
CCACGATGAAGTTGCCGAACCAGTGCATCTTTGCGCCCGTATGGTAGAGCGGAGGAATGCAGATGAAGTTGTCCTTGCGGGTCTGGTTGTGGTGGCGGTTTTCTATTATACAGGCGAACTCCAGGTTGCGGTGCGTCAGCAGGATGGGCTTGGGCTGGCCGGTCGTGCCGCTGGTGAAGTAGAGGGCCGCCTCGTCCGTGATCGAGAGGGGCACCTGCGGGTCGTCTGCGGATCCCCCTTTCAGGAAGTCTTCATAAGAAACGGCGTAGTCCGGCCTCAGTTCGTCAGGCCCCACGAAAACAAAGGTCTCAACGCCAGCAAGATCCGCCCGGACAGCGTCGACCCGGTCAACGAACTCTTCCCCGAAGATCAGGGCCCTGCCCTCGGCGATGTCAATGCAGTATCGAATGTCGTCCGCCAGGAAGCGGAAGTTCAAGGGCACGGCCCAAGCGCCGGTTCGCAGGATCCCGAAATACGCAGGAAGCCACTCGAGGCAGTTCATCATAAGGTGCACCACCTTGTCGCCTCTGCCGATCCCTCGGGCCGTCAGTGCTCCGGCGACCCGGTTGGCATGCTCATCAAACTCCTTCCAGGTGATCTCACGTCGAAGGTTTTTAGCCGGCTCCCGTTCTATGAGAGCCACCTCATCCCCATACATCCTGGCATTTCGTGCCAGTACCTCCGTGATGATCATATTCACCCTCCCGAAGCTATATTTTAGCTACAAAATAACTTGTAATCGAAGGTGATGAGGCTGTCAAGGGAATTTGAACCGAACTGATGATCATGCACTTCCAGGGGCAAAAAGACTAAGTTTAAACAAATAAAATTACATTAAATACAATACATGATATTGCCGAAAAAAACTTTACCTTTTGGGCCGCTTGAACTCGGCCGAGGGCGGGAAGGGATCTTAGTGGAGCCGATTTTCCATATCGGCACCCGGTCCCGATGAGAGGGAGCAGTCGGGGCCGTCAAAAAACCGCTATTCGAGGCTCCAGTTGATCAGCGAAAGAAAGAATGATTCGGGGAAAGCACCGGCCAGTGTTTCATAGGCGTCGCGGGCCTTTTCTGGCTGCCCGTTCAATCGGTGAAGTCGAATGAGCCGGAACAGGGCCTGCTCCCGAAGAAAAGATTCCTGATCCCCGGTTAAGGGACGAAGTTCTTCGATGGCGGCGTCGTATTGTTTTTCGGCCTCGAAGCAGGCAGCCAGCGCCAGACATGCCATGGCAGCGTAGGATTCGTCACGACGGCTTTGCTTCCTGAAATCTCGATAGAGTTCAATGGCCTCGTCCACCCTCCCTTCCCGGAACTCCAGACTTGCCAACTGGGGCAATGCCAGAACACTGACCTTTGCCAGGCTGTGATCCGAACTCACTTTCCTGAAAAGATCGGCGGGAAGAGGCGGGTCCTCAGGCCTCTTACCCAAGGCATCGGCGGTTCGAAGCGCATAGTAGGCCTGGTTGTAGACGTCCTGACCGCGCTTCTCCTCGAAGTCCATATACCACGATGCACCGAGATAGCCGAGGACGAGCACAGCGAAGGTCACACCCCCGTAAATAAACGCCCGGACGTGATCCCGGACATAGCCGGCGGCCCGCTCGCTGAACGTCATGAATTCATCCGGCCCCTTGAGGAGCTCTTTCCTGGTAAGCTTCTTGGCCATGTTTGTTTTCCTTGATTGAATGGTTCTGAGTAGCAAACGGCACTGCATGAGTCAAGCCAAATACGGCCGATTCCTGGTGACCCTCAATCGGTTTACCCCGAGTGTCCGGGGCGCATTGACCGGCCGCGGCCCTCAGAGGACTGAAGCCATACCTCTCAGTCCTCCTCTTCTTTTTAACCACGCTGTTTCTTACATCAACACCTCAACACCTTAACGCCTTAACACCTAATCCCCTCCATCCTGCACACGGAAAAACCCCTTGTCGAACTCCTCCTTGCCTTCATAACGCTCTGCAAGCCCCTGTAGAAACAACATGAGGGCTTTCTCGCTAACCTTGATACCGCATGATTTCATCGCATCCACAACCGCATCGAGTCCAGGCGGGCATCCCACGGCCAGCACGGCCTCCCTGATAGCCGGGGAGCGACGGTTGGCCTTGATCATGCAATTTCCCACAAGCAGGGTCTTGTTTGCCCTTCCCGAGGGCTTGGCCGCCTTGCCCGTCAAGATCTCAATCTCGTCGAAAGCTTCCCCCTTGTACGCGGCCATCACTCCAACGAGCATGGGGCTGTAGAGCCCTGAACACCCTGTGCAGAGGGTGGAGTCGTACTTGGGAAAACGGATCCCCTTGATGCCGAGGCGATCCCAAGCCCTGGGACCGGTATCGTCCGCACGCCATGAATTATCCCACTTCAGCGGCCGCCGGACCTCTGCAACAACATCTCCAA
>CAZEIA010000225.1:0-2297 GCA_964512335.1 uncultured Desulfobacterales bacterium | reverse complement strand
ACAGCCTGACTGTGAGTCTTCATGACAGGCATGTTTATAAAAAAGTCAGCCGAAAGCGCAGGCTCGGAGACCTCAAGGCAGTAATCGCCGAAGTCCTTTTCTACAAAAGGTTCCTGGTGGAGGTCCATGAGCCGGACACCGTAGCGTTTTGCGAGTTCGCTGTACCCCAATGCTTCAAAAACCCTTCCGGTGGGCACTCCGAAATTCTTCCCGTAGGCCGAGCCCTCGCCGATGGTGATTGATTCCACCCCGTGCTCCTTCAGCAGGATTACCATATCATGCACCAGGCGAGTAGTGGTAACCACGCCGAAGAGCGGCATGGGGAAACTCTCGTCCAGAGCCACCAGGTTGGGCTTGATGAACGTCCTGTTACCACTGTGAAGACCATTCAGGCCGTCACAGAGGTTGACAAGGTGTCTCAGGGAGTCGGGAGAAGCCTCATAGCGCAGAACAGAGGTCTTGTGATTCGGCAAAATTGAGTTCCTTTCTCTATCTCTCGAACACAGGCCCAATGTGGCCTCACAGGAAGATCCATGGTCTTACCCGTTACACCGGCGCGGCGTGTGATTCGCTGCGTGTGCGAATACATATGGAAGCCGGGGACCAAACCGGAAGAAGACGGGGCCGGGGACTCTCAGAGAGAACGAAGACAGAGAAAACCGCTTACTGACAAAAACCAAGTCAGCTCTTGTAATTGAGCAGCCCGGAGTCGATCAAACAGCGATCCTGTTCTTTTTCCAGATCGTTGATCATTCGTCTCAGAAGTTCCAGTTCTTGATCCTTCGCTCTGAGATCCGCATCTGATTTACAGGGTTTGAGTTCCGTTTTATTATATTTCTTTTTGAGCCTCTTAATTTCTTTGCGGATGCTCTTGAGCTTTTTTTTGGTCTGCTTATCAATTACTAAAGGGCACATGGCATCCTGCATTTAGATGGTTAGGTCATCTTAAGAATCAATAATGGTGAGAAGAAGATACCCTCAATTTATAATATGATACGTTTAAAATTGCAAGCTTAGGGTTTTAACAGGCATAATAATTACCTGTTTATGTGCTTTTCAAGGGCTTTTATCTTCTCTTTTTCCCTCTACCTCCTTCAGAGCCGACCGCGCAGCCTTTCTGAGAGAATACCAGATAGTCAGCACCTTGCGCGTTCCAGTCTCGAAAAAAACCTCCGTTGGACTCAACCTGTCCTTTCCTGACTCATTGGTTACCGTATGATCCTCTAACCGTGCATCTTCAACCCGTTCAAGGTGCTTTACCAGGGTCTCATAGGCCGTATTCAACAATTTGACCCGCTCCTCAGCTCGCTTCTGCAGCCTGGGATCCCCAACGAATCGATCCGGATGCCACACACGCACCAGGTCCCTGTAGGCGCTATGAGCGGCATCCACCGTGGAGCACTCTTTAAGCTCGAGCAGCTGAAGGCAGCGCCTGATTTCCAAAGCCATTCCCTCTCGGATCACAGGGGGCCTTCCCCAAAACAGCCAGCCAGCGACGTGCCCTCGGCGGAAGGAAAATTTTGCCGTTTCACGCCGCACCCCTTTGAGGGCCCGGGCACAAATCAACCCTTTCCCTGATTGGACTTTTCTATCTTTGCCCAAGAGTCTCGAAGAGAAACCGTTCGGTTGAATACCAACATGCCCGCCTTTGAGTCCTTTGTGTCCGCACAGAAGTATCCCAGCCGTTCGAACTGGTATTGATTGCCCGGCGCGGCGTCATTCAGGCTCGGCTCCACCGGGCACGACGAAATGACCTCCAGAGAATCGGGGTTCAGGAGACCCTTGAACCCCCTGCCCTCATGGTCGTCCGACAAGTTGGGGCTAATGAAGAGCCTATCGTATAAACGGACTTCGGCTTCCACAGCGTGGCGGGCGGAAACCCAGTGAAGGGTCCCCTTGACCTTTCTTCCGTCGGGGGCGTCCCCCCCGCGAGTCTCCGGATCATATGTACACCTCAGTTCAACCACCTCGCCGGTCTCTTCGTCCTTGATAACCTCCCGGCATGTAATGAAATACGCATACCTGAGGCGGACTTCCCGTCCCGGTGCAAGACGAAAGAACTTCCTGGGCGGGTCCTCGCGAAAGTCGTCCTGCTCGATAAAAATCTCCCGGCAGAAAGGTACCCGCCTTGTTCCCATGGAGGCGTCTTCCGGATTGTTTACGGCCTCGACTTCCTCGTCTCCATCCTCGGGATAGTTCTCAATGATTACTCGAAGAGGCCGAAGCACCGCCATGACCCTAGGCGCTGTTCGGTTGAGATCCTCCCTGATGCAGTGCTCCAGCAGGGACAGGTCCAC
>CAZEIA010000224.1:0-4843 GCA_964512335.1 uncultured Desulfobacterales bacterium | reverse complement strand
CGATGAATACGGCCAGTACATGGAACTCTTCAACCACATGGTGGACTCCATCTTAATGTGCAAGAAACCCGTGATCTGCCGCGTAAACGGTATGCGGGTGGCCGGGGGTCAGGAAATCGGCATGGCCTGCGACCTCACCGTCGCTTCCGACCTCGCCATCTTCGGCCAGGCCGGCCCCAAGCACGGTTCGGCCCCGGACGGCGGATCATCGGACTTCCTGCCATGGTACCTCGGCATCGAGGACGCCATGTGGAACTGCGTCTCGTGCGAGATGTGGTCCGCCTACAAGATGAAGATGAAAAATCTTATCAGCAAGGTTGTCCCCGTCCTCAAGGTAGACGGCAAGTGGGTGCGGAACCCCCTGGTTATAACCGACAAGTACATCGATGACGGCGAGATCGTCTACGGCGAATTCAAGGCCGGTGACGAGGCCAAGGAGGCCAGAGCGTTTGTAAAGGAGCACCAGCCCAACGCGGACTTCGAACTCCTGGACAAGGAAGTGGACAAGATAGTCTGGACCTTTGCAAACCTGTTCCCCGGATGCCTCATCAAATCCATCGACGGGATCCGCCAGAAGAAGAAGTTCTTCTGGGACATCATGAAGAACCCCAACAAACACTGGCTGGCCGCAAACATGGGCGGCGAGGCCTTCCTGGGATTCGGGGCCTTCAACACCAAGAAGATAACGGGTCAGGGAACCATCGACTTCATCAAGTTCCGTCAGAATATCGCTGATGGCAGGATCTGGAATACGGAAATGTTTGAAGAGGTGATGGGAAAGCCAAAGGAATAGGCGAGCGGTTCAGGCGTCCTTAACGGCAGGCGGAGCCTAACCGGCAGGCCCGCCTGCCTTTGCTTTTCGAGAACAGGGGCCGGTCATAAAGGAGGAACGCTATGGGCTATGAATTCATCGAGGCCGACATTCGGGACGGCCTGGGGACCGTCACCTTGAATCGTCCACCCGTGAACATCCTGAACATCGCCATGATGGAGGAAATCAACGGTGTATTGAAGGATTGGCAAGGGGAACGAGATCTTAAGGTCCTTCTCATCGACGCCAAGGGCAAGTGCTTTTCTGCGGGGGTGGATGTAGGTGAACACATGGGCGACCTCGCACCCAAGATGATCGAGGTCTTCCACGGCATGTTCCGCCTCCTGGACGGGTTCGATATCCCCACGGTGGCCTCGGCCTACGGGTCCTGCCTGGGCGGAGGCTGCGAGCTTGCAGTGTTCTGCGACATGGTCATCGCGGCGGACGACCTCAAGATCGGCCAACCCGAGATTCAGGTCGGCGTATTCCCGCCCATCGCAGCCCAGATCTTTCCGCGCGTAATCGGCCGGAAAGCCGCCATTGAACTCATCCTGTCAGGGAAGGTCATCGGGGCGGACGAGGCTGTCCGTCTGGGCCTGCTGAACAAGGTGGTCCCCCGGGACGCTCTGGAAGCAGAGACCGGGGCCTTTGTTAAACCTTTCCTGAAATTGAGCGCCGAGGTGCTTCGAAAGACTAAAAAGGCGATCTTCGCCGGACTCAGGGACGACCTGGAGCCCTCCCTGGTCGCAATCGAAAAAATTTACCTCGATGAGCTCATGAAGACCGAAGACGCTCAGGAAGGCCTTAAGGCCTTTCTCGAAAAAAGAAAGCCGGAGTGGAAGAACCGATAACTCCGTAAGCTGCAAAGAGCAGCAATCGAGGCCCTAGGTCTCGATTGCTGCCGGCACCTTCCTGCCGCGCTCAACGGGAATATCAAAGACGAACCGGCTGCCTTGACTGCCGTCGCTAACCACCCGGATACTACCGCCATGGGCCTCCACCGCCATTCGGCAGAAAGTCAGACCGAGTCCGGTCGTGTACAATCGACCGTCTCTTTTCTTTTCGAGCTGGGCGAACTTATCAAAAATGACGGTCTGGTGTTCAGGCGGAATACCGGGACCCCTGTCCTCCACGAAAAACCGGATGACACCGGGCGAGGGATATTCGAAGCCCACTATGACTCTATCCCCCTCCGGAGAGTAAGCCGCCGAGTTCATCAGCAGGTTCTGAAGCACCCTGAGCAAGATGCCCCGATCCCCCCAGAATAATTCCAGGCCCTCCACTGGAGGTTGAGCCTCTTCCAGGCTCAGGCTCTTTCGCTCCATGGACCAGTACACCCTCGCCCTGGTCTCCCTCAACAGGTCCACCGGGTCGATCCGCTCATAGACCGGTTTCAGTTTGCCTTCTTCCAGCCGGGCGATATCCAGCAGGTTGGACACCATGCTGTTGAGCGTATCGCAGCTGTTCTTGGCGCTCTCCACAAAGCCACGGTTGTCTTCATTGACCGTGTAGGAAAGGATGTCCAGATTCGCAATTAATTCGGAGACCGGGCCCTTGAGGTCGTGAATAAGCATCCTGAAGAGATCCGTCTTCAGGCGTTCCAGCCTGCGAAGCTTCCGGTTTTTCTTCTGGAGAGTGCTTCGCTTCTTGCGGAGATCGTCCGCAAGCCGCTGGGCCTCCAGCGCCCCGATAATCTGGCCGGTCAATTTGAGAAGGATCTCCTGCTCCTCCAGACTGAACTCGTCCCGATCGATTTTCTCCGTCATGCTGATCACGCCGATGACCCTGCCCTGATGAATCACCGGCACCAGGAGAAAGGCGCTCTTGCGGTAGCGGTCAGGATGTGTTTCAAACCTAACGGGATCGGATGAGCCATCCACATAGAGGCGTTGCCCAGTTCTGGCAACCCACGCCGAAGGGCAGTCCCTGTCCACGGGCTGCCGCACTCCCACTATCCCGGGATTGGTGGAGGCCACCACCTCGAGGAACTTGCGCCCCTTCTTGAGCATAACGGACCCGCTCTGCGCCCTGAGCCCCTTGGTGACCTCGATGATCACCCGGTTCAGCTTTCGACCGAAATCAAGCGCAGGATCGTTCGAGATCTCGTTGATGGCGTACAGGACCGAGGTGAGCAGCTTTTCGCCTTCCATCTACACCCCCATCAGGAAGATTTTCGAAGCATTTCCCGGGCTTCCTCATGTCCCCGGTCGATCTCCAGGATCTGGACTAGGGGCTTTTCCGCGAGAATCGGCTTTTTCATTGAGATGTAAAGTCTTGCAAGCTCCAGCCGGACCTCGATATTCATATTGTCCTGCTCTGCGGCCTGGCCCAGGTAGCCCACGGCACGAACGCTCTCACCGAAGTCCACAAGCAGCCTGCCGAGTTTCATCAGCAAGTCGCTCCTCTTGGGATGGTCCTCCGACAGGCCTTCCAGCAGTTTCAGGGCGTACTCACGGGCCCCGTGTTCCAGGCAGAAGTCGGCGACCTCCTCTTTGAGTTCAGGCGTGGCGGCCGGAAGTTCCAACACCTTGTCGAAAACCCGGGAGGCCTTATCAATAAGACCCCGCATGACCAGGGCCTTGCCGAAGGTCACGCCGCGGCCCAACTGGCGAGGGCTTATCTTCATTGCCTTCTCCAGGTACCGGGCGGCCTTATCGATCTCATCACGTTTTAGATAAAGTTCCCCCAGGTAGTGGAACGCCGCCACATCCAGGTTGTTGTGTTTGGCCGCCTCCAGCAGGTACTTCTCGGCAGGATCCAGTTGTCCCTTCTTCAGATGGAAATACCCCAGTTCCCGAATGGGCCGGGTCGACTTGGGGTTCTCACGCACCGCCTGCTGCGCCTCTCGAATCGCCCCGTCGAGATCACCCCGATCCTCACACTCCCTGGCCATTTTCAGGTGGCGGACCATGGGTGGCGGGTTGTTCGCTTTTTTGACCACCTGGGCGACCCTGTCCTGCAATACCTTTACGGTCAGGGGTTTTAAAATGTAGGCATCGACCTCGGACTCGCCGATCTCGGCCACATAATCCTGAATGGCCTCCGCCGTAATCATGATCACGGGGAGTTCCCTCAGTTTCCGGTCCATACGCACATGGCTCAGGACCTCCGATCCCGACATCACGGGCATGTTGTAATCCAGCAGAAGGATGTCCACCGGTTCTTTTGCCAGAAGATCCACGGCCTCCTTGCCGTTGTGCGCGAACAAAAAACGCTTGCCATATCCTATTACCTTCATCATGCCACTCATGGACTGGCACATGTTCATCGAGTCGTCGACTATAAGCAC
This sequence comes from uncultured Desulfobacterales bacterium, assembly GCA_964512335.1. Taxonomy (GTDB): domain Bacteria; phylum Desulfobacterota; class DSM-4660; order Desulfatiglandales; family HGW-15; genus JAIPEI01. The sequence continues at coordinate 743 of CAZEIA010000224.1, read as the reverse complement.
GGTCATCTTTTCTATGTCTATCACGGAAACCTTCCCAGCCTTAATGGATTCGTAAAAGCCCTTTGTCTCCCCCAAAGGCGCCAAGAAAACCAGCAAAATCTATTGTCATTTGGATCTTTGCACCTTAACTTCAGCGCCTGAGGTTGTCTCGGATGTACTGTACGATGTCGCCCGTGTTAGTCCCGGGTCCGAAGATCTCGGCGATCCCGCAGGCCTTCATTTGCGGTATGTCCTCGTCCGGGATAATGCCTCCTCCAAGCACGAGTATGTCACCTGCACCGCGCTCCTCTAGAAGCTCCATCAGGCGGGGAAAGAGGTAATCATGCGCCCCGGAAAGGATGCTCAGCGCGATGACATCCACGTCTTCCTGAATTGCAGCTTCGACGATCTGGGCCGGCGTCTGCCTTAAACCTGTGTAGACGACCTCCATACCCGCATCCATTAAGGCAGCCGCCACAACTTTTATTCCCCGGTCGTGTCCGTCCAGGCCCGGCTTGGCCGCCAGGACTCGAATCTTCTTCTCCGCTTGCATGGGTTCTCCCTTTTTCCCTTCGCACCAATACGCCCGGCCTGAAAATCCTGCTCGAACCGCCCGGGGCTAGAGGACCGCGCTCTGTTGATATTCACCGAAAACATCCCGGAGGACGTTGCAGATCTCACCGAGGGTTGCATAAGCCTTGACCGCATCGGTAATTATTTTTTCGCACAGCCGCAAAGTTTTGCGGTCCCTTATGGTTCGGGCC
>CAZEIA010000223.1:0-4864 GCA_964512335.1 uncultured Desulfobacterales bacterium | reverse complement strand
TTCTTGAGCATCTCCAGGGCGACATACCGATCGTTGTCCGATGCTTCCGGGTCATCCAGAATGGCCGCCAGTTGAGTAAGGTGGGACGTCCTCAGCAGGTGTGCAACATCCCGAAAGGCCTCCTCAGCCAGCCGGGTGAGCCCGGCTGGCTCCACCTTTGTGATGCGGTTTCCATCAAAAGCCCCTGAAGAGACATGTTCCGTGGTCAACAGCCTGTAACCCGTGGAATCATCGCCGAGGGGAAAAGGCTCCTGATAAACGAATTCCGGCATATGGAGGCCTCCTCTTACCTTATGAACAGTCAGACCGCTCTGGATTACTGACACGAGCCACGGAAACGAATCACGTCCCTTTTTCCCCGGAGCAAAAACTCGCTCTGATGAATTCCCGGTTCATTCGGGCTATGTTGGTTATCTTGATCTCCTTGGGGCAGGCGGCCTCGCACTCACGCTCGTTGGAGCAGTTGCCGAACCCCAGGCTGTCCATGGTCCGCTGCATGGAAAGGACGCGCTTTGCGGCCTCGGGAACTCCCTGGGGAAGGAGGGCGAGGTGGGAGACCTTGGCTCCCACAAAGAGCATGGCCGAGGCATTGGGGCAGGCTGCCACGCATGCCCCGCACCCGATACAGGCTGCGGCGTCCATGGCCTGGTCCGCTTTCTGCTGGGGCACGGGAATGCTGTTGGCCTCGGGCGCGGAGCCCGCATTTACGGAAACATAACCGCCGGCCTCCATGACACGGTCCAAGGCGGAGCGATCGACAATAAGATCCTTTATCAGGGGAAACGCCCTGGCACGCCATGGCTCCACCACAATAACATCACCGTTCTTGAACTTGCGCATGTGAAGCTGGCACAGGGTGGTGGCCGGTTCCGGTCCATGGGCTATACCATTGACGACCGCCCCGCACATGCCGCAGATCCCCTCACGGCAGTCACTGTCGAACTCAATGGGTTCTTTTCCTTCCAGGGTCAGGCGCTCGTTCACCACATCCAGCATCTCGAGGAAAGACATGTGGGTCTCTACATCCGGGACATCGATTGTCTCGAATTGCCCCTTTACCCCCTGAGCCTTCTGCCGCCAGACTACAAGGCTGATATGAATAGCAGTGTTATGTTTTTCCCTTGTCACTTGTAGCTCCTCTGGGACAGTTTTACGTTCTGGAACTCAAGCTTCTCCACGTTCCGGCGGGGAGGAGTGCCCGGATCACCGCTGTATTCCCATGCGGCTACGTGACAAAAATTATCGTCGTCACGCCTTGCCTCTCCGTCCTCAGTCTGAAACTCCTCCCGGAAATGCCCTCCGCAGGACTCTCTTCGTTCAAGGGCGTCCTGCACCATGAGCTCGGCAAAGTCAAGAAAGTCCTGGAGTCGGTAAGCCTTTTGCAGGCCCTGATTCATGTCTCCGCTTTCCCCGGGCACCCTGAGCCTGGTGCGGAATTTATCACGAAGCTCCGCTATGAGCCCGAGCGCCTTCTGAAGGCCCGTCTCATTGCGGGCCATTCCGCAATGCTCCCACATGATCTCGCCAAGCTCCCGGTGGAGGCTGTCAGCGGTGCAGTCGCCTTTGATTTCCAGAAGGGCCTTGATATGGCGTTCAATCCCACTGACCGCTGAATCAAAAGCCGCGTGATCGGTCCCCGCGGCGGAGGGCTGCACATCGGCAAGATAACCGCCTATGGTGTAAGGCAGCACAAAATACCCGTCGGCCAGTCCCTGCATAAGGGCGCTTGCTCCCAGTCGGTTGGCGCCATGGTCCGAGAAGTTCGCTTCCCCGATCACGAACAGGCCCGGGATGGAGCTCATGAGGTTGTAATCCACCCAGAGTCCTCCCATGGTGTAGTGGGTGGCCGGGTAGATCATCATGGGTGTCTCGTAAGGATCTTCATCTACTATGTTCCGGTACATGTCAAAGAGGTTTCCGTATTTCTTACGGATGACCTCCCTGCCGTCTCGCCTTATTGCGTCCTTGAAATCCAGGTACACGGCGTAGCCCGTGGGGCCCACGCCGAAACCGGAATCACATATGGCCTTGGCCGCCCTCGAGGCCACATCCCTGGGGACCAGGTTGCCGAAGCTGGGATAACGCCGCTCCAGGTAATAGTCCCGCTCCTCCTCGGGAATCTCGTTGGGCGGACGCGGGTCCCCGGCCTTGGCCGGTACCCATACACGGCCGTCGTTTCGAAGGCTCTCACTCATAAGGGTCAGTTTGGACTGATAGTCGCCGTGGTGTGGGATGCAGGTCGGGTGGATCTGGCTGAAGCAGGGATTAGCAAAGACCGCTCCTCTGCGATAGGCCTGGAATGCGGCGCTCACATTGCTGCTCATGGCGTTGGTGGAAAGGAAAAAAACGTTGCCGTAACCGCCGGTTGCCAGGACTACTGCATCGGCCACGTGCCGCTCGAGTTGCCCGTTTATGAGGTTTCTTACTACAATTCCCACGGCCCGGCCATCTGCGAGTACAAGGTCCATCATCTCCCGTCGGGGAAACATCTCCACCTTGCCGGACAGCACCTGCCTGCACAGGGCGCTGTAGGCCCCCAGAAGAAGCTGCTGGCCGGTCTGGCCCCGGGCGTAAAAGGTCCTCGAGACCTGGGCCCCTCCGAAGCTGCGGTTGGCCAGGAGGCCGCCGTACTCCCGGGCGAACGGGACCCCCTGTGCCACGCAGTGGTCGATGATGTGATTACTTATCTGGGCCAGGCGATAGACGTTGGCCTCCCTCGAGCGATAGTCTCCTCCCTTTATGGTATCGTAAAAGAGACGCTGGATGCTATCCCCGTCATTCGGGTAGTTCTTGGCCGCGTTGATTCCCCCTTGAGCTGCTATGCTGTGGGCCCGGCGCGGGCTGTCCTGTATGCAGAAGGTCTTTACTTCATAGCCCAGTTCCCCCAGAGAGGCCGATGCGGACCCCCCGGCCAGTCCGGTTCCCACCACTATGATCCTGTACTTCCGTTTATTGGCGGGATTCACAAGCTTGGCTTCGAAGCGCCGGAGGTCCCACTTCTCTTGAAGGGGACCCTCCGGAACGCGTCCGTCGAGCACCATTTCATCCTCCTTGGCCGAAAAGGGCTATAAACAAAGGGATCGTACCGAACCCGATGCCGAAAACCAGAGCGGCAGCCGTACCCAGCTTTTCAACAAAAGGCATGTACTTGGAGTGATTAGCGCCCAGGGTCTGAAAAAGGCTCCAAAACCCGTGGCTCACGTGAAAGGCCACAGTGATCATGGCAAAGATGTAAAGGATCACTATGAAGGGGCTTGAAAAGGCGTCTGAAACGATTCGGTACAATGTGGTATCGGATCGGTCCGCAAAGTGGAACTGGATCAGATGAAGCACCACAAAGGCAAGGATCAGGACCCCTGTGTAGGGCATAGTGGCCGACCCGACGGTTCGGCCGCCTGCGTTCCGGTTGACGCGATAACGCTGTGGCCGGGCCCTGAGGTTCTCAACGAACAGCGTGGCGCCCGTGATAATGTGCAGGAGCGCAAGAAAGAGAAGGCCCAATTCGGCTGCAGAGACCAGAGGGCCGAGAGAATGCAGGTGATCCGCATAGCTGTTGAACAGGCCGGCCCCTCCGAACAGGGTCAGGTTTCCACCCAGATGAACGGCCAGGAACAGGAGGAAGGAAAGTCCTGTGAACGCCATCATCAGCTTCTTGCCGATGGATGAGGTGAGAGTGGATATGATCCAGCTCATCTGCACATTACCTCCGCAGATTGGATTCGGACCGGGTTCAGCTTTTTCTCAGCCGCTCCATGTCGTCCACAAGGCCTTTGACCGCAGCCGCTGAGAGTTGCAGGGCTTCGTCTTCATCTCTGGTAAGGCTGATCTGAATAATCGCCTCAACCCCGGCTCGCCCCAGTTTTACCGGTACGCCCACAAAGAGGTCCTTAATGCCGTACTCCCCCTGGAGATAGGCTGCACAGGGCAGAATTTTCTTCTTATCCAGCAGGATCGCCTCGGTCATCTCCACGGCCGCGGACGCCGGCGCATAATAGGCGCTCCCGGTCTTGAGAAGGGCCACGATCTCGGCGCCTCCGCTCCGGGTCCGTTCCACCATGGCCTGGATCTTTTCCTCGGAAAGGAGCTCCGTAATCGGTATGCCCGCCACGGTTGAGTAGCGAGGAAGCGGCACCATGCTGTCACCGTGGCCCCCGAGCACAAATGCATGAATGTTTTCCACCGAAACATTCAACTCCATAGCGATAAAAGCTCGAAACCGTGCCGAATCCAGGACTCCGGCCATGCCGATGACGCGGTTCCTGGGAAACCCGCTGGTCTTAAGAGCCACGTGGCACATGGCGTCAAGTGGGTTGCTCACCACGATCAAGGTGCTCTCAGGAGCTACCGAAGCAACCTCTCTAACGACGTTTTCCATGATTCCCATGTTGGTTGAGAGCAGGTCGTCCCGGCTCATGCCTGGTTTTCGGGGAATTCCCGCCGTGATGATCACGATGTCCGAGTCCCGGCCCTCGCTGTAGTCGCCCGTAACTCCAAGTATTCGGGAGTCATGTTTTTCAATGGGAGCGGCTTCGGTGAGATCGAGCGCCTTGCCCGCCGGAACCCCTTCAAGGACATCGACGAGGACTACATCCGCGAGCTGTTTCTCGACCACACGCATCGCCGCAGTGGCTCCCACATTTCCTGCACCCACCACGGTGACTTTTTTTCTCATGTCCCTGCTCCTTTCCCGGATTTTAAAAACCGAATTGAGCCTATGGATTTGCCACGGCCCGAAATATATTAAACAATGCCATTAAAAAGTAAACATAAAAGACTGATTTAATTAGTGCCCATCCATAAACGATTTTTTGGAACTAGCAAGTTTCCAATTCAGAAACGAGGATTTTTTGTCAAGATCAAGGAA
>CAZEIA010000222.1:0-4959 GCA_964512335.1 uncultured Desulfobacterales bacterium | reverse complement strand
AAAAATTCAAGACCATCAAAACGTAGTCGTCATACAGACGCCGGCCTTGATGAAACTCGAGATCGTGATGCAGCATGTAGTTTACCAGGTAGTTTTCCAGCATGAAGCCGTAACGCTCGGAGAACGGTCGGTAGTATTGATCAAAGGTCGAATCGTACCGGCGGCCGATGTCTTCGGTAAAAGGCTGCGTGCCCGCATAGTGAAGGCCGGCCATGCATTCCTCGGCGCAGTCCCTGAAGGCCTTGACCCGAGCCGAGGGAACCAATTCATCGTGGAGTCTTCTTGCAAGCTGCAACTGCAGGCCTGTCAGCGTAGGCGCGTTTTCCATCAGGTCCATCAATTCGCCGGAATCCATGCGACGCATAAACGCATCCAAGATCGCGGGAATGGTCTCCTTCCCCGGCGCAGCACCCGAGAGGCTGACCATCTCCAGGAGGAAGCCGAGTGACAGGATACGCCGCCACAAAGGATGGCTCCTGTTTTTCAAAAGGCATAGAGCAAAGGCCCTCAATATCAGGCCGGCGGCCTCGATCTCATGCGGCAGCCTCGGCTCGACCGAACGCAGCATGCCGTGAGCCGCAGAATCTTGTCCCGCTTCTACGATCTCCATCCCATGGGGGTCTTCCAGTGCACGGCGCGCGATCTCCGGACAGGCCAGAGAGGCGGAAATATCTATCCACTCTTCCCTGGCCCGCAACCGCCGAGGAAAAACAGCACAGGTATCAGGAAGGAATTCTTCGCCCAATTCGGCGTGAATCCGGCAGAGCCGGTCCGGAGTCAGAAAGGGGCATGAATCGCCGGCGCGCAGAAACCTGGCGTAGCGCTCGTCGGAGGAATCCTTTCGGTTGCGTCGCACCGCTTTTCGAATACGTCCGGCAAGCTTCGAGGGTGGGAGTCTTCCGTACCGCCGGCAGGATCGTTTATCGACGATGATGTCCCACCCGTAACAGCAGTGGTCTTCACATTCCGGGCCGATGCATCTGAAGCCCGACAGGTAGGCGGGCATCTTCAACACGGTCCGATTTCCTTATACAGCTTAATGGTTCGACGCTTTCCGGGCGGAGTGCCAATCGTTTTCATGATCGGATTTTTTGCGATGAGAACCTGCATGACGGGAAACTCTTTCAACAGGACGATATCCTCATGACGGTTTTCGTGTCAACAGGAAAGTCTTAATCAATGGACCCTACGGCTTTAATCGCACCAGACCCGGCCTTGCCTTGACACAGGCTTTGACTCTGACCTACATTTTTTGAAACTTATTTTCAGGGATCCGGCAAAACTTATGATGACTTTATTCTCAACCCGGACGAATAAATCTTTCCCGCCGAGGGAGGTGACGCCTCCACTTCTTTTTTTAAACAGGCTTGTCCCGCCTGCCCCGGCTCTTCTGTTTCTTCTGCTTATCATACTCCTTGTCTTCTTTTCTTCCTGTTCAAATGAAGAAGAACCGGTTCCCGTGGATCTTTCAAAGAGAGAAGGCGTCTATCCTGAAAAAGAGTCTCATTCCATTACCTATGCCTATCTCCCCCAATTTTCGCACAGTGTCTCTTTTGCCCGGCACAATCCTCTTGTGGAGTACCTCAAGAAAGAAACCGGCCTGCCTGTTAGACAGGTCTTTCCCGACACTTTTGACGAACACATGAAAATGGTGGGACAGGAGAAAATCGACATCTCCTTTTCCAATCCGGTGGCCTACGTGAAAATGGCCCACCGTTACGGCGCATGGGCCTTTGCCAGGACTATCGAAGAACATGGAAAGCCCATGTTCAGAGGGCATATCATTTGCCGCAACGACAATCCGTCCATCCCCACCGTGGAGGAGTGCAGGGGCAAGAGGTGGATAGCCGTCGATCCCACTTCAGCAGGCGGGTACATGTTTGCTCTCGGTCACTTTTTCGACCACGGAATCGCAATCGAGGATTTTGCGGAAATCGCCTTTGCACCCGGACCGGGAGGCAAGCAGGAAAAAGTGGTCCTGGCTGTATATGCGGGAAGGTACGATATCGGCACGGTCAGGGAAGGCGCACTGAATGTTGTGGCCGACAAGATCGACGTCTCTGAAATCCGAATCATAGCCACCACAGACTATTATCCGGGCTGGGTCTATGCTGCGAGAGAGGGTCTGGACCCTGCCTTGGTGAAAAAGATCGGGGACGCCCTTCTTCGACTTGACAGCCGGAATCCGAATCACCAGGCCGTCCTGAGGGCCGCGCACATCAGCGGGGCTATTTCTTCAACGGATGAGGACTTTGAACCCATCAGAGAGCTCCTCAGAAAGGTGCGCTTCGATCCGACCAATTGATTCAGCAGCATCAGAGCCCAACGCACAGTAAACTGGTGTTCCATTGCATTTGAAAACCCGGGAAGGCTCTTTATATGAAAGGAATACCCCCCTTTCGCAGATTGACATTTCAAACCAAGATATCGCTCAGCATCATATCAATTCTGATAGTGTTCGGCGTAAGCCTTTCTTTAATCATCAGCCTATACGTATCCGAGGCCCTTCTTAATGAAAATCGGCTCAGGGGCATCTGCAGCTCCGTCAATCTCAGCGCCAGGGTCATAGAACCGATTCTCTCCGTTGATTTCCTGGAACTCCAGAATCTGGCTGACGAGATAACAAAGACCAACAGAGATGCAGCCTATGCCTTTGTTCTGGACAGGTCCGGAGACCCCCTGGCACACACCTTCGGAGGAGGTTTTCCCGTTGAACTGCGGTCCGTCAACTCCGTGGAGAACTCGGAAACATACCACAGGGAGCTTCTTTCCACGGGAACCGATCTGATCGATGATTTCGCAGTGCCGGTCCTCATAGGCGATGACAGGATCGGGACGGTGAGAATCGGCATGTCCCGGAGCCGTGCCCAGGAAGTGGTTACGAGGCTCTTGTGGATCATATTTCTTTCGGTTGGGACCGGAATCCTTCTCGTGGGCCTCGTCAGCACCGCCCTGGCCAGGGCGGTAACCACCAAAATCAAGGTACTTCACCGTGCCGCAGGCGAAATAATAATGGGGAACCTTGACGTTCAGACCGCATCTTACCCCGAGAAGCACTGCTGGCAGCTCACCGGCTGCAATAGAGCCGACTGCCCGGCCTTTAGAGACACTAGACGCAGGTGCTGGTACATTCCCGGCACCCTTTGCCCAAACTGCGCCGACTTTCCCTATGAAGTGAAAATCGCCCAATGCCGCAACTGTGATGTCTACCGGGCCAATGCAGGGGATGAACTCCAGGATCTTGCAGAATTTTTTGACGCCATGACGGTCACGCTGAAAGAACGTATAGAGGCGATCAAGAATACGGAAGAAAATCTGAAGCAGCAGCAGAGGATTTTTCAGACCATTTTGGATGTCACACCGGACATCGTTTCCCTCCAGGATCAGGCGCTTCGTTACAGGGCCGTGAACAAGGCCTTCTGCACGTTCGCAGGGATGGAGGAAAAGGATATCCTGGGAAAGACCGATGAGGACCTTTTCCCCGCCGATGAAGCACAACAAAATCTTCAGGAAGGCCAAGAGGTCTTAAACCGCAAACACACAATCAGCATTGAAAAAAAGATTAGAAGGGTGAGCGGAGGCCTCTGGCTTCACGTGATCAAGAGTGCGGTGTTGAATAATGAGGGGGAGGTTACAGGGATTCTCTGCACAAGCAGGGACATCACGGAAATCAAAGACCTTCAGGAACGCATCATCCGCTCCCAAAGGATGGAGACCATAGGCCAGCTTGCCGCAGGGGTGGCCCATGAAATCAACACGCCGCTCGGAATCATCCTCGGTTATGCCCAGCTCTCGATGGAGGATACGCCAAAAGAGGCGGAAACATATGAGAACCTACTCCTGATCGAAAAATATGCCCGCATATGCCGCACCATCATTTCGGATCTGCTGCGTTTTTCCAAGCAGATGGAAAGCGTCAAGAAACCTATTGATGTAAACGTTATCCTTGGGCAGATAACAGCAGTTGTCGAGCATACATTCAGCCTGGAGAAGGTCAGGGTGATTCAGGATTTTGAATCACCTCTTCCCCTTGTCTTCGCTGATCAGGAAAAACTCGAACAGGCCTTTATCAATCTCATCAACAACGCCTACGACTCCATAGGCAAGGACGGGGAAATCAAGCTGTCCACATTTAAGGACAGGTACAAAGGAGAAGTGGTAATCCAAGTCAGGGACACAGGCAAGGGTATTTCCCCTGAAATCAGGGAAAGCGTATTTGACCCCTTTTTCACCACAAAGGGCGTTGGAAAAGGAACGGGGCTCGGTCTTTCCGTTACATTCGGCGTCGTGAAGGCCCATGGCGGAACGATAGATTTCGAGACCAAATACCAAAACAGCGGTCGGACGGACGGGGATCCTGACCAGGAATCCCGGCAGGAAACCGGAACAATCTTTACCATCCGCCTGCCTGCGCATCATATGAGCGGACTACCATAAAAGAGGTACTCGAAGCATGGCTAAAATCATGGTTTTGGACGATGTGGCTGATGCAGTTGTACTCATACAGAAAATCCTGGGCCGCAAGGGTCACGATGTGGCGGGTTTTACGGATGAGGAGCAGGCGATCGCCCATGCTCGATCAAGCGACCTTGACCTCATCATCCTGGATATCAAGCTAAAGAAACTGAGCGGCATGGAAGTGCTGCAGGAAATCAAAAAAGGAAACCCCGCCGTCAAGGCCATCATGCTGACCGGTTATCCCACCCTGGAGACCGCCCGTGAGGCAAAGGGGCTGGGGGCCCGGGAATACTGTATTAAGCCCATTGAAAAAGAAGAGCTTGAAAGAAAAGTGGCCCAAGTCCTGGCCTCATGAAACGGTGTTTCAGCCGCAAGCAAAGACAGCTGTGGAAAAATAAGCCGTTGGAAGGGGACTACCAGTTGGGCGGTGTGTTGACGATGATAAGAACGCTCTCCCACTTGCCCGGGTTCACCCAACTGTGAAGCGCTTCACTTCGATAA
>CAZEIA010000221.1:0-4964 GCA_964512335.1 uncultured Desulfobacterales bacterium | reverse complement strand
GTGCTTGAAAACCGGCGGAATGGATGCTACACATACTCACTTCCGATTCCGCCCTCCTGTTTGCTGTAAAGGGAGATAAGCTTATGAAGATAGATGACTTTCCCGAGGACATTCGGCATGCCGTCATCCCCAGCCCCTCGGGCCGCATGATTTACCGGTGCCTCGGTTGCGCTGAAGAGTTCGGGATTGAGCGCCTCCTATACACCTGCCCTACCTGCGGCGGTGTACTGCTGCTCCACAACCCGGATTTCCATCGTGTAAAAGAGACGGACGGCCTCAAATGGCGAAGGATCCTGGATCACCGCAGGATGCTCAACGTGCAGGCCCTCAAGGGGGTGTTTCGCTACTACGAGTTCATTGCGCCTGTGATCCCCCTGGATCGTGTCTTATACCTCGGGGAGTGCCATACCCCGGTGGTCAGGGGAAACCGTCGCCTGAGAAGGGAGATAGGCCGGGATTTTTACTTCAAGAACGACGGATTAAACCCCAGTGCGTCGTTCAAGGATCGAGGCATGGCCTGTGCTCTGAGTTTTCTTAATCATTTCATGCAGGAACACGGTTTGGACCATGTACTCTCCATCTGTGCGTCCACAGGCGACACGTCAGCCTCGGCTGCGTTGTATGCTGCATATCTCGGTGATATGGTCACCTCGATCGTTCTTCTGCCCCAGGGCAAGGTCACACCCCAGCAACTGGGACAGCCCCTGGGCAGCGGCGCCAGAGTCCTGGAGATCCCAGGGGTTTTTGACGACTGCATGAAAGTGGTGGAAACCCTGGCAGACGAATACCACGTTGCCCTGCTCAACTCCAAGAACTCCTGGCGTATTCTCGGGCAGGAGACCTTTTCCTTTGAGATAGCTCAGGATTTCGACTACGAAGTTGGTGATAAGGTGGTTGTCGTTCCAATCGGTAACGCCGGCAACATCACAGCCGTGCTGGGCGGATTCATGAAGTTCTACGAGGCCGGGATCATTACTCAACTCCCCAAAGTAATCGGGGTGCAGTCCGAGCATGCGGATCCGGTCTTCCGATACTACCTGGAGGATGACGCTGAGGCCCGATCCTTTGTGCCGGTCAATGTGCGCCCCAGTGTGGCCCAGGCGGCCATGATCGGAAACCCGGTGTCCATGCCCCGCGTGATTGAACGAGTGAGTTTGTATAATGAGGCGGCGGGCCAACGCCGCGTGTTCATGGTACAGGTCAGTGAGCAGGAGATCATGGACGCCATGCTGACGGCCAACCGGAACGGAAACATTGCCTGCACTCAGGGAGGGGGTTCCATGGCCGGATTTGTCAAGGCCATAGGAAGCGGTTTTGTCCAGGAAGGAGAGGTGGGGGTCCTGGATTCCACGGCCCACATGCTCAAGTTCCTGGGATTCCAGGACATGTACTTCGAAGACGCCTTTGACTCCGCATTCGAGATTACGCCCAAACCGGAGTTCAAGAACAAACCGGCGGTTGTCCGGCCTGAAGGCCTGGCCCGCTTTCCTGAACCGGGCCGGCCCCTGGAAGGGGAGGATCTGAAACGATTCGTCCGGGAGACCGCTTCCGAGATAGCGCGCATGCTGGGCCTCGAGAAACGGGCCTGAAGTGACACCGTCAAAGACACAGGAGCCGACACAAACTCACTGACACAGACACCGAAACAGATTCACAGACATGCTGAAAATCAAGGTAATTGTGGCGGGCCGCACGCGCGCTCCCTTTCTGCTCCAGGGGGAAAGGTTCTACCTGGAGAGGCTGCGGAGGTACGTGAAGACGGATTGGGTCGAGGTGAAGGCGTCTAGAATGACCAAGGGCCGACCGGATGCCGAGATCATTCAGGAGGAAGGCCTTTCCCTGCTGAAGCGCATAGGCCCTGACGACTACATGATACCCCTTGACCGCAACGGGACCGAGTACGATTCGCGCGGGCTGGCCCGGCGGCTGGCGTCCTTGTCAAGGCAGGCGGGAGGTCCGGTCTGCTTCCTTGTGGGAGGGGCCATCGGTCTTTCAAGCGAGGTAACAGGAAAAGGGAATGAAGTCCTGAGCCTGTCCAAGCTCACCCTGACCCACGAGATGACCCGTCTAGTGCTCCTGGAGCAGCTCTACCGGGCCTGCACCATAATGGCGGGGGAGAAGTATCACAAATAGCTGTTGATATGTTTCGAGCTGTTAAGCCGGGGGCCCTATGGATAGAGGCCGGCACACGAATCACGAGCCACGGACACGGCCCTTTTCCCCGGCACCGCCACCCCTCACAGCCACAGAACAGACACCCGGAAAGCGGATCAAGAGGCCGGTTTCTCCGGTTTGACTCCTGCGTCGAGGGCCATGGCGATCTTGTTCTTCAATTCGGTCAGGTCGAACGACTTGATGACGTAAAAGTCCGCGGCAATGGACTTCATGTCTTCCTTGAAGGTGTCATAGGCCGTACACAGGACCACCGGCATATCGTAAAACTTGTTTCTAATGTCCTGAAGCAGGTCCAAGCCGTTGTAGTCGACCATCTTGATGTCCAGCACGATGAGGTCCGGCTTTTCTTCCTCGATTCTCTCCATCAGCTTGTAACCGCTGTCCGCGGTGATCACTTCGTATCCGGCCTCTGTGAGTTCTTCAGAATAAAGGAACCGGATGTGTTCCTCGTCGTCAACGATCAGGATTTTGGCCATGATGCCCCCCCCACCGTTTCTGGTGATTTCAGAATATGGCTCTGCTCTTTGTACCGTTACCGGCTGACCGCGGAGTAAAATTCCAAAAAAGGCTACCACAGTTCAGGACACCAGGCAAATACTAACTCGTATCACCAGGATAACCCTTATCCCGGCCCTCACCTTTACCCTGTTTCCTCAACTTCAACCCTGCCCTATACCGCTCCCCCTCCACCTCCTTAACGCTCCTTCGCCTCACGCTCCGTAGTCGTAGAAACCTTTTCCCGTCTTTCGACCCAGGCGACCGGCGTCTACATACTTTATAAGAAGGGGGCAGGGCCGGTACTTGGTGTCGCCGAAACCTTCGTGGAGCACCCTCATGATGGCCAGGCAAGTGTCAAGACCTATGAGATCGGCCAGTGCCAGGGGGCCCATGGGTTGATTGGCGCCGAGCTTCATGATCGTGTCTATGTCCTCGGCCTCGCCGATACCCTCGAACAGGACGTATGCCGCTTCATTGATCATGGGCATGAGAATCCTGTTGATTACAAAGCCGGGGAAGTCATTGGCCGGCACGGGGGTCTTGCCGAGTTTTTCCGACAACTCGTTTGTCACCTTAAGGGTCTCTTCGGATGTTGCCAGCCCGCGGATGACCTCAACGAGCTTCATTACGGGCACCGGGTTCATGAAGTGCATCCCTATGACCTTGTCGGGGCGCATAGTGGCTGCTGCTATCTTGGTGATGGAGATTGAAGAGGTGTTCGTGGCCAGGATAACCCCTTTCCTGCAGCTCTGGTCCAGGTTCCTGAAGATTTGAAGCTTCAGGTTCTCGTTTTCCGTGGCGGCCTCCACAACGAAATCCGCCTTGACCATGTCTTCGATTGAGGTGGTGCCCTCGATACGTCCGAGTACCGCATTCTGCTCTTCCTCGGTGAGTTTGCCCTTTTTCACCATGCGGCCCAGGTTTCCCTGAATTGCAGCGAATCCCTTTTCCAGGAATTCATCCTTGATATCGTTCATAACCACGGCATAGCCGGTGGCTGCGGCCACCTGAGCGATTCCGGCCCCCATCTGGCCGGCGCCCACAACTCCCACTGTCTTGATTTCCATGTGTAAGACCCTCCATTGATGTAACGGTTTACAGTTCGGCCTTTCAGGCGTCACAGCTATGAATCATTCCGCTTAAACTGCCTTGACGGACCATGTATAACTATAACCGGCCGCAGGATCAATAAAAATGAGGCGCTATTTTCCGGTAGCAGTGCTTCCGAAGACGTCCTTCAGGAGTTCCGTGGCCCGTGCGGCGGGGTTCTGACGTATATCCCGCTCTTCCTTGGCAAGCATTAGAAACAGGCCGTCCAGGGCCCGCTCCGTGACGTAGCCGTCCAGATCGAGATCTCTGAAATCGCCGATAAAGGGGAGGGATGATACCTTGCCTGTAAGCTCCTGGTATCTGCGTGTGACGTCCACCCCGGACATTGCGTCGCGCACTTCAGGCCTGAACAGCCCGGTCAGCCGGTCGAACGTCTTTCCTTTCAGGTAGGTTGTGGCGGCGTCGTCCGGCCCGCCTAGAATACCTCGAGCGTCTTCTATGGTCATGGTGCTAACCGCTTCCCACAGCAGGGACCTGGCATGGGGTGCGGCCCGCTCTGCGGCCCTGTTAATGCTTTCCTGGAAAGCATCCAGGGTGGGGCCGTAGCCTGCGCCCCGCACGACCCGTTCCACCTTTCGCAGGGTCTCCGGCAGGGGGATACGGATCTCGGGGTTTCCGTAATAACCGTTGGTCTTTGATACCAGTGAAACGGCGTTTTCGGTTCCCACCTCCAGGGCCTCTTTCAGCCCCCGAACGATCTTGTCTTCGGAAAGGGCGCCCGGCTCCAGGCTCTTTCCCAAACCCTTCAGAAAGTCGGAGAGGCCGGCATTGGAATGAAGGGGCAGGGTCAGTAGACACAGCAGGACTGCCAGTATAACCGGATAAGAGGCATGCTTTTTCATAGTGTCCTCCTTTGAAGTGTTTCAAATACCCGTTCCATCCCGCAAAAGGGTCTGGTGATGGTATTCGGGTGAAATGAGGTCAGGCCGCAAAGAGCAGGGGCAGCCTGTCGGATACCAGGAACCCCTGCTTTGTAGGCACCAAGCGGGGCCCGTTCCGGGTGACCAGGCCGGATTGTTCGAGGTCCCGGACGATTCGGCCCGCATGCGCGGCCCCGGCAATGTCGATTGCGTCCACACCATCCAGCGTGCGAAACCCCAGCCAGAGCCTTTCCAGGACATCCTGCTCCGGTGTGAGGACCTCCCGGCAATCCGAAGGGTGTTGATTCAGACGGATCTGCT
>CAZEIA010000220.1:0-4979 GCA_964512335.1 uncultured Desulfobacterales bacterium | reverse complement strand
CCGGGAGGAACTGGCCCGGGCCTGCGGAAAGTACCTGCTCGCCACCCGCATGGCTTCCATCTCCGAGATCAAGCATGAAGTCCTGGGAAAGCAAGTACTGGAGACCAATGACGACACCCTGGGCCTCGAAGATGCTGCAGAAGGGTACAAAGGACTCATGGTAATCGAGCGATGCTTCCGGTCCCTGAAGCGGACCCAGATCAAGGTGTCTCCTCTCTACCATTGATTACCCCGGCGCATCGAAGCGCACGTGAAGGTCTGCGCGCTGGCCCTGCTCATCGAGCGGGTGGCGGAGCATCGTTGCGGGCAGCCCTGGAGCCGGATCAAACGCGGCCTTGATGAACTACAAATTTTCAATTTCTCCACGGATGCTTACCGGCTCTTCAGAAGGAATGAGATCACGAGCAATGCTCATAGCACACTGAAATCGCTAGGAATCAAGCCGCCGCCGCTCATTGAACGACTCGAAAAGATCGCCGAAACCGCCGAAAATCTGTAGACACACGCCTGTTTTTTGGAATGGAGACAACAGTCTGATATGTATGGCTTTCTGGAAATTCGTAAAACTACAGGCCCGAAACCCAAGTTTATGATGGAATAGCTCATGCCGGGACAAGCCGTTCTTGACGCACCAGAAATGGTCTATCACACTGATTTTCAAGTGATAGCGCATCGCAAAATGTTTTGGCGCCGACGATTACAATGGCTTTTGGCAGGCGTTTGCATCATCGTGAAAGGCTGTAATCAAAGACAAGAAATTCTCCCGATGACACGGTTGGTGTAACTCATGATGTCATCCCCGGCCTCCCCAGCCGGCACCGCTTCCGTTGGGTTGCGGGCCACGGCCCGCCTTAGAGAATGCTTATGCCTGGGATATAGAGTTGCAGGCCTCGCACTGACTGGTTCCACATCCCACTCTTGTGCTGGTCAGGATTGGTTGATACCGAAGAACGGACGCCGGACTCGATCAAGGTCCCGCGATCATTTTTTCTTCTCGGACTCCATCGACAGTCAATAGCCTCGGTCAGAAACCGTTATCGCGCGACAGCTTCCGCCTCAAACAAAAGGTTGACAGAATCCCAAGCGGAGGAGTATTCACTCATATGTCATTTGTGACATATGCTGGCGTTGATATAAGAATTTTCGATCAGGCCAAGAAAAGCATTTTTTACAGGGTTCGATCAATACGGACCGATTGCCCTTATAGTTGTCAGGGCAGTTAGATTTCAGGCCTGACAGATAGATCCACAGGAGGCACCGGAAAGGCGATGGCGGGCTCACCAAACATAGCGTTTGATCTGGAAAAACCAACGGGGTCTTTCCCGACCGACCGTTTGTGGCCGTCCAGGGAAGAAACACGCAGGCGGGTTGACCTGGAGTTCCTGAATGATTTCAACCGCGATTTGGAGAGGAACGCTCGGCTCAGCCGGTTGAACGAGGAGTATCTCAGCCGAAAAATGGAGGAACTTGAAGGGCGGCTTCCGATCTTTGTGAAGGCCCATGAATACACTCGGGCAAGGCTTCACGAACTCCTTTTGATTTGTGCCGCCAATTATGCAAATAACTGCGAGTATGTTGCAGTGGGAGATCTCATGTTCAATCCCAGGCTCATCTTGGTCCACATCAAAGGGTGCCTTGAACCGGTAATCAAAGAACGACACATCGGCTTGACCGAACAGTTCATGGGAAAAGCTGAGACCTTTTTAGGGGTTAAACACTGGCTCAAAGAGGAGACGATTCTCGAGATAAAGAAAAAGCCTCTTATTCCCCATTCCTACGAAAGACTGGAGAAGGGTGGTTTTTTCTCCGAGCACTATCTGGATTCCTTGCGGGAGCAGGCGGTCCAGATCGCGGATCTGAGCGCTCATCTGTGCTCTATGGGACTTGAGGACCGGTTGGAACTCGATAAGTGGCTCAACAACGCCGGCCCGAAGGATATGGCCCTGTTGGGGTCCAAACTCCTCCGAATCGACTGGAAGCGGTTCAGGGAATTGGGTTCTTTGATCATGCGCCCGGATGTCAGGCCTTTCCACCCTGAAGAAAAAGCGTTAAGGGGCGGATTGAAAAGCACCCTCTTTAATCCATGCTTTGCTTCTGGCCGGTAGAGTTACATCCTTGACTCCGGCCCTTCCTGTCGAGGGGTCAGCAAAACGCCCGTAGTTTGTCTTCCGGCGGCAACACACCCATAGTGCAGGCGCAACCCCTCTGTCATTATGATGTTTTCTCTTGACAAGACCCTTTAGGCTCCGTATAAAGTTACATTATAGCTGTAATATAACTATGCGTCCATGTCTCCAGTTCACCAGCTTGCACATGAGAAGAGATAGGAGACAAAAAGAATACTTTTTTCGGCTGCGGCGACTGATCGGATCATGCCCGGGCAAGACTTTTAGGCGGGCGCAGCTCTAAATTAGGCAATATTTCCAAAGCTTTGATATTGCTCCAGCAGAGGATGGAGTTTTTTTCGGCAACCCGCTATGTCAATCATGATATAACGATTTTCTGGATTCGATCGGCTTTCAACAAGAAGATTGCGGTGGCTTTTCACCACATACGGTCTGTAACAGAGGAGAAACAATGAGGTGCGCAGAGACAGGATATAACCTGGAAGTGGATCTGGCCACTGGCAACGTGGAACGGGTGGAGACTGATCCGAGGTTGATGGAGCTTCATTTGGGTGGCCTCGGGACCAGTGTCAAGCTCTTTTGGGATCGGGTTCCGCCTGAGACCAAGCCCTTTGATCCAGAGAACCTGCTTGTATTCAGCACAGGTCTTTTCAACGGCACGCCGGCGTTTAGCGCGAACCGCACCATTGTGAACTTCGTTTCCCCTCAGAACGAGATGCTGGCCTACCCCATGATGGGCGGGTTCTTTTCGGCCGAGTTGAAGTATGCCGGTTATGACAAGGTGATCTTTCGAAACAAGTCTCCGGACTGGGTGTATCTGTGGATCCACAACGACAAGGTTGAGCTTCGGGATGCCACGCATCTCAAAGGCAGGGGCGCACTTGAGACGCAGGAACTGATCAAAAAGGAGCTGAAAGACCCCAGGGCCCAGGTAGCGGCTATCGGTCCGGCGGGTGAAAACCGCGTGTTCACGGCCTCCATCGAGCAGGGCCGGTCCAGTGCCAGCCGGCTCGGGGGCGGCGCCGTGATGGGAGACAAGAAGCTGAAGGCCATTGCGGTGCGCGGCACCAGGGACGTGAATCTGGCCCGGGGCGCCGAGTTCATGGAACTCCTCAAGGAGGTTAGAGAGTACATCAACTTCCGAAACGAAAACCCCATTGCCGACGTCATGACTATCCTGTCCGGGATTGGATCGCCCCAGGAGATGCTGCACACGGACGAGAAGTGGCACACGGAGAACTTTGCCTGGGGAAACGCCCGGACGCGGAGAAAAGGCTTCTGGACCAAGGAGATCGAGGAGAGCTGGTCAAGCACGCAAATGGAGGGAATCAAGCGATTGATCAGCTGCTTCAACTGCCCGCAGCACTGCGGCGCGTTGATCTCCTACAAGGACACCCCCCGCTACATGGCGAAGTGCTTCGGGAAGTTGACGTATGCCATGGCTGCGTACGTGGACAACCTGGATTTTGCATGGAGGATCCTGTACCGGGCCACGGAGTATGGTGTGGACTCCTTTTCCACCCCGCAGATCCTGGCCTTTGCAGTGGAACTCTATGAGGCCGGGATCCTGACGGACAAGGATTTCGAAGGGTGCCCATCCGATAAGGAAGGACGGTTTTACTGGCTGCTCGACAGGGTCGCGAACCGGGAAGGGATCGGAGACGTGCTGGCCGACGGCACATATTACGCGGCCCGACGGATCGGCAACGGTGCGGAGGCATACGCCCACAACACCATCAAGAAGCACGAGCAGCTTCCCCTCAAGCTGGCCATGATGGATCCCATCTACTACCTCATGTACTCCACCAACGAGAAGGTGAGCATCACGCAGATTGAAGGGAACTTTCCACAGGCCGCTTTTCCCACCCGGGAGCAGCGTGAAGAGTTCGTCAAGGACTGGCCGCAGGTTCCGGATGACAGGTTCAAGCAATACGTCCTGGACTGGGAGCCCCGGGGAGAGAACGCCAATCCCTACTACCCCACGCCGGATATGGCCTCGGAAATCGTGGACTGGATGGAGATGCTGCACAACATCGACGACGCCCTGTGCCTGTGCGCGGGCATGGGGTCGTTCTGCCTGAAACCGCCCTATCACATTCACAACTACCCGAAGCTGATCTCCGCGGCGACCGGCATGGATATTGACGAGGCGGGGCTGAAGAAAATCGTCAACCGCAGCCGCAACCTTCACAGGGCCTACAACAATCGAAAAGGGATTACTCGGAAAGACGAAAGGCCGCCCGAGGACCATTGGAAATACCGTTTCCCGGAGCATGAGGAGAATCTGCTCACCACGTACTACAAGTTCAAAGGATGGAATGAAAACGGTGTTCCTACCAAGGAAAGACTGATGGAATTGGATTTAGGGTATGTCGCCGAAGATCTAGAAAAGAGAGGATTCTATAACCATGGCCAAGATCAAGAAGAAAATCAAGACGATTAAGGTCGACGCGGACAAATGCAACGGCTGCCGGTTATGTGAGGTCATATGCTCCGCCTATCACGCGAACCCGAGGTGGGACAGCAACAACCCGGCGCGGTCTAGGATTCAGATCATTAAAGATCCGCTGCAGGATATCTGGGTGCCGGTCTTTGCCGGTGAGTATGCCCCGGCCGAGTGCATGGGCAGAGACAAATATATAATTGACGGAAAGGAATACGAGGAGTGCGCATTCTGCAGGGCCGCCTGCCCGTCAAGGGACATTTTCAAAGAACCGGATTCAGGTCTCCCTCTGAAATGCGACATGTGCGAAGGCGAGGACGAGCCCCAGTGTGTGGAGTGGTGCCTGAACGACGTTCTGACATACGAAGAGCGGGAAGAGGAAGGCGAAGCAGAGGAGAGGCCCGAGGACC
>CAZEIA010000219.1:0-5006 GCA_964512335.1 uncultured Desulfobacterales bacterium | reverse complement strand
TTCCGCGTCTCTTTTGAGCCACAGAACGGGCCGCTGATATAATACTATCTGGGGTATCCGGTTAGCTCCCGTTACCCCTAATCGGATAAAACGTCTTTGTATATGCCGCCTTCGGTTTAGGTCCAGATGCAGATATATTTGAGTGGATTGAACCGAGTCATGGCCCAGATGGTTTTTGATGTCGGTAATGGGATGCCCGCTATAGAGCATGTCTACAGCCCGGCTGTGACGAAAGCTGTGGACGGGATTGATACCCTTCAGGCGTTTGGGGGGAAGAGCTTTTTCGAGATATTTTTTGCATATGCGGTATTTGCTGATATAGAGTTGGAGAAGATGACAGGTTTTCGGCTTGAGCGGTATGAGCCGGAACCGATTTCCCTTTCCCAGGATCCCCAGTGACATTTTTTCGGGCTCGAAGTAGTCCAGCTTCAAGGTTGCCATTTCGGTGGCCCTTGCACCGGAATCGTAAAGGAGGTGAAGCAGAGCATAATCCCTGAAGCCTTCTTTCGTTTTCAGGTCAATAGACTTAAAGACCTCCAGGATCTCATCCTGATATAGATAGCCGATCAGAGGCTTATGCGCCCGTTTCTGAGGGATATTGAGGATGATATTTGCCGCCTGTTGTTCCGGGTACAGGAATCTGACCATTTTGGCGAAGGATTTGAGGGCCGCAAGCCTTTGATTGCGGGTTCTTGCCAGGTTTTTTCTTTCATTCTGAAGGTCTGCAAGGAATGCAATGATAAGGCTCGATCATAAATGCTCCATTCGGAGGGAAGGGATTTTGATTCCATAAAACTTGGCTGCAAAAGGCAGGAACAACCTGAAAGCATCCCGGTATGCCTGAACGGTATGGTGGCTGACCCCTTTGATATGAGGCAGATACTGATCGAAGAACTGATGGATGCAGGGCGACAGCCTCATTTCTTCACACTCCGCCAAAGAGAAAAATCCACCAGGTTTTTGCGGCTGATGGCATCGGTGACTTTGAGGTACATACTGGTCCATATATATTCGCTGTGGCCCATGTAGGTGGCCAATATAGGCAGTGCATGCTGCGGGGAGCCTCCCCTCTCTTTGACTTTCAGAAGGCTATTGACGGCAAAAGAATGCCTGAATGAATGGGGCGTTGGTGCGGAGAAGTTCACATTTCCGGACGGTATTTTTTTTGCAGTTGGCTCTGATACTCGAAGAAGCGTTCAATGGCCATGGATACGTTCATGACGAAACCTCCTTGAGAGGGATTGTGGGTGGGCACGGCTCTGGGCCGTGAAAATGGTTCATTTTCCACCGCTCCCGTGGTGTGTTCAAGGCTGTTCTGACGGAAGAAATCGTGGTCGCCCCGGCGGACCTGAGTGCAGATAGGGGTTAAACATAGAATTTTAGGGTTCTGAGTGCTATAATCGAAGTCATTTAATTCAAAATCTGGAGGAGTCGGAAAAATGCTGACCTCTGCCGCCCACCGCGAGATGGATTTTGATACCCATGGTTTCAAGGAGAAGGGGTAAACGGGAATTGACCACAGCGACAAGAGGAGGTATTCTTTTTATATGAGCACAACAGCAGAAAAGATTGTGGCTGAGCGCCTGATTGAAAGTCTGGACGCGGGTCTTGGAGAGGCGTTATCACAGGCGTGGCGCGACGAGCTACTCAGGCGGTGCCGGGAAATGGACGAAAGCACGGTCGAGTTGCGGGATGCCGCCGATGTGTTTGCGAAGGCATATGCGGCATTCACATGAAGCCCATTCGCTTCCATCCTGAAGCTGACTCAGAGATGGTTGACGCCGCGGTGTGGTACGAATCGCAGCAAAAAGGCCTTGGAAGATCCGGACATTTGAACCATAAGTGCCAGACTATCGGTGCCAGCGCTCCAACGCGTGTACTCCGTGGTCAATGATTGTCCTGGAATACCGGCGATTCCCTCCCACCCCGAAATGCCATATTTCGATAAGAAGGGCCTTCGCTCCTCAGCTCGGAAAATTGGGGCAGAAGGCCCTTCTCTATTCTTTTCCCTGCCTCCAATCCATGAAGGTTGTCGATCCACCTCATGGCTTCCACTTCGCTGATTCTTCCCAGGTACCGCTGGGTCGTGGACAGGTTCGCATGCCGTAAAATCAGTTTGTTCACGATCTCAATCGGGGTTCCGGCCCGGGAAGCATAAGTAGCGGCATGACGCCTTCCTGATCCTCAATTGACGGCATATTCGGTTTCGACATAATCATTCCAGCCTTGAACCCTATTAAATTGCTATAACGCGTCTGCTGGGTCAGATGAAACGGACACGCTATACAGAACCGCCAATATCCTTTCACTGTGATAGCTGACTGCACGCATCATATTACGGTTTTTCGTAGAATGCCCTGCGGGCGGGCGGCATGGCCGCCAATCGCTGGATCGCCTCTTCAGGGGGAACAGCCTCCAGTGTTCCATCCGCATTCTGAACCACCACGCCACTCTCAGTCAACATCCGGTAACGACGTTTTCTGGTTTCTTTGTCCGGATGACAAACAAGCGAACAATTATTGCATGTGAAGTTTATTTTGTTTCCCGGCATCAAGAAATGAAAAAAGCCACCCTCAGGCCTCGGCCTTGCCTTGTAGGCCGGAGCAGCTTCGATCATCGCAGGCAGGAAATCTTCGTCGCTGTCCGGAATAGGAAACCTTCCCGACGACCAGGTGGACCATTGACCTGATTGATGAAGACCGGTGAACCCACCGCAAACGTAATCACATCGATTGTGGTGACGGCGCTTTGAATAGCTGAACTCATACCCTCCCATGTGGACCTTGGTGATCTCTTCTGAAGACATGTATCCGGAAGCGCAGGATGCCATACAGAGCCGACAGCCATCACAGTAATTTTCTTCCGGTGGCAAGGGATCGGTAGACATCAACGCTGCGGTCGTTACCACGGATCCCAGAATAACCGCTGCACCAAAATCTCTCGTGATGACGTTCCCCGACAGTCCCAAGTGACCAATGCCGGATCTCACCGCCAGATAGCGGTGCGATACAGGAGGCTTTTCGTCATGGGGACCATTGGGCGTATCAGTTCGGTAAACCAGATTGGCGGCTTGGGCCGAAGAGGGGAACCCTTTTTGGTTGAGGTAGCTGGCAATCTCAAATGAAATACCGCTGATCAGGGCATTGGTCTGCACATTGTTCCGTTCATAGGATCGCCGATCTTCCTTTTTTAGATAGGGTTCGATATGCTGTTGATCCAGCGGAATCAGAAAACTGACGGCCGATAAAGCCCCAGGAAGCACATACGTCAAGTCAACAGAGGGCGGACCGCCGGCAAGGGTTTCGTTTGTAGCGATTCCCACAGCAACAGCTCCCAGACACGCCGCCAATTCCGTTACCCTTCTTGTCATCTTCTCCATGATCGATCTCCCGAACTTCTTTGATGTGTTGATTGCAGGGCATGCTCTTTGATCCATACCTTTTTATCCGTAAATAACATTGACTACATAAAAATTATTTTGATAGGTGATAAGAATTTGCTTTCTTGAGAGCAAAGTTTAGATGAAAACGGTCTTGGGTGTCAAATACAGTCTGACCGCAGGATCTTGTGGTCGAAACGGGGTGCTTCAATATGGGGAATTCAGTTCAGGGATGGGCTGGACGCGGAGTAGCCTGATGACGTGCGCACCGCCGAAAACGGTCGAGATTTGAATACACTGGTCCCCTAAACCCATCTCTTCCATTAAAAATCAGGCAGTGTCGGCCTCTGGATACTGAGGGTCCACATAAAGCCACTCATCAGAGGCAGGGAGCTGGGATACGGAATAATCGATACTGTATGCGGAAGTCTTTTGTGGCCCGGCCGATTTTGGTGGGGGGCGTGGCTTGGCATGCTGCCTACCCGCGTGGCCAATCAATGATTACTTCGGAATACCTGCGTTGTTAGGTGTCCCTAACTGTGCATGATTCGATAAGGCTGTACGTAAGAAACGGATCTTGGATTTTGGATTTTTGTTTGACGCCGATGGTTTTGCAAGGAGTTGGGGTCAAATATGGAGTCGGACGGTTGTAGGGTATTCCGTTGGTAGTATTCGGGAGAGAGGGAGGAGAGTCAAGAACATAAATCGCAGCTACGTATCGGCCGGAATAAGTCTCAAACAGAGCACGACAAGTCTTCCTTCCAGATGCTCAGAGACGTAATGTTCTGTTACTTCAAAGGGCAACAGCCTGACCTCTCTTGGATTGTGGCCAAATAGACGCGTACTCCCTGAATGCATACATCCCCGCCTCCTGTAACAGACCCAGCCGTCTCATAAAGCACCACCACGATGTCTAATCTAAACCGGACAATTCATGTGCTACAACTGCGGACATTTTATGTGCTCCCAACATTTGCCCCTCGTTTGTCTTGACATTTCGGGATGATAAGGTTATGCTGATTGAATAAGAATCCTTAAGAATCGAATGCTTATGCAGGACACTTCCCGTAGCGCTGAAAAGAAGCAGATCGAAATTCTAAGGCGCATAGGCCCTGAAAATCGACTGCGTGCCGCTGTCGAGCTATCCCGAATCTCCCGGACAATGCTGTCGGAGGGTGTACGCAAACGTCACCCTGAGTATACTGAGCGGCAGGTCCGTTTGGAGACCATTCGTATGATCCTGCCGGAAGAGCTTTTCCGCGCTGCCTACCCGCAAGCTGGTGAGAACCTGCCATGAGTCCGGAAGAGGCATTGCAACTCGTTCTTGAAGAACTGGAATACTCCGAAATCGAGTACATGCTTACGGGCTCTTTTGCGAGCAACATGCACGGGGTGCCGCGGGCAACCTATGATGCCGATATTGTGATTGAGGTTGAACTGGACGCTCTCGAAAAATTGGTCAGGAGACTCGGTGACGATTTCTATGTGAGTTCGGAGGCCGCAAAAGAGGCGGTCTCCAGTGGCAGCATGTTTAACGCTATTCATCTGGATAGTGGATTCAAGGTAGACTTTATTGTAAGAAAGGCCCGGCCTTTCAGCAAAGAGGAGTTCTCGAGGCGAGAGAAGG
>CAZEIA010000218.1:0-5059 GCA_964512335.1 uncultured Desulfobacterales bacterium | reverse complement strand
AGGGCATATAAATTTAGTCCAGTCAGAGAGGCCAGAAGACCGGCATGACCAGCATAAGGACCACCAGGGTCACCAGGGTCAACAAACCGCCTACTTTGACGTAATCGAGGAACCGGTAGCCCCCGGGGCCCATCACGAGGATGTTTGCAGGATGGGATATGGGAGTGGTGAAGCTGGCGGAGGCAGACATTGAGACGGCCATGAGGAGCCCGTAGGGCGACAGGCCGGTGCCGGCGGCTGTGCTGAGTGCAATGGGCGCCATGATTACCACCAGCGCTGCCGTTGGCACAAAACACGTGGCAAGGAAGGTGAGCGAGATGAGCCCGAACATAATTGCGTCAGGGCCGTAAGGACCCACAAGGGCGACCACGTTTTCAGCGATGAGCCTGGCGGCCCCGGTCTGATCCAGGGCCGTCCCGAGTGGAAGCATGCCGGCGATCAGGAAGACCGCCTTCCATTCTATCTGCCTGTAGGCCTCCTCCATGGTCAGGCAGCCTGTGAGCACCATCAGGGCCGCACCGATCACGCCCGCTATGTATATGGGCACCCACCCCATGAAGACCGGAAACAGGACCCCGAACATGATCAGCAGGGACAGCTTCATCTTCTCCTGTCGCAACTTTTCCTGAAGCGTCCGGGTAAGAACTATAAAGTCGGGCTCGCTTCCCAGCACTTGCAGCCGGCTTCGCGGTCCGAGCAGAAGCAGGGCGTCCCCGAACCGGATTTCCATGTCCCTCAGGTTGGTCCTGTATGCCCGCCCTTTTCGCCACAGCGCCAGCACCGTGAGCCCGAATTTCTCGCGAAAGTTGAGCTGGCGAAGGGTCTTTCCCTCGAGAGTGGTCCCGGGGGCCAGGATCGCCTCCACAAGGCCCGTGTCCCGCGAGACCAGTGTGGAGGATATGTCGACAGGCGGGGCCCCACGGTCTACCTCAAGGTCTTCAAGGCCCCTTAATACTTCAACGTCCGACAGGCGGCCTTCAACAATCAGACGATCCGCGTCCATCAGGATCTCTTCGGGGTCGGGCATAAAGATCGAATCCCCGTCCCTTAAGATGCCGATCACGTGGCTTCCCAGGGCCTCGCTGAGGCGGCTCTCCCGGAGGGATCTTCCCAAAAGCCCTGACTCCTCGGATACCTGCATGACCATAATGTCTTCCTGCAGGCGGTAAACATCCGAAAGCGCGGATTCAGCCACGTACTGAAACCGGTCGAACTCTTCGGAGCCCTTGAGCTTTTCCAGATGCTCTTCCGTACCGGCCATCAGGAGCCGGTCTCCGGCTGTGAGAGGATAGTCCTGAAGGTTGATCCGTTTAACCTCATCATTGTGATAAACTGCGATCACTTTGGTTCTAAAACGATTTCTGAAATTTATTGAATTGAGCGTGCCGCCCGCAATAGGGGACTTTTCACGTATTGATACTTCACAGAATTTGATATTGTCGGGTAATAAATCGAGTATATTGTATCTTTCTTTGCTTATCCTTATCTGTCGCCATTTCCTGAGTTCATCGAGGTTTTCGATCCTCCCTTCCACTGTGAGCGAATCGCCGGCCAGAAGAACATCATTTGGTCCGGGCCCTATGGTGGTGTGATCCCGGCGTGAGATTCCAATCACGTTCCATCCAAGAATCGATCCCATGCGGGTCTGACCGAGGGTCTTGTTCGTGAGAATCGATCCGGCTGGGATACGCGCATGAAAAAGGCGGGCCTGAACGTCGTACTGGGCCTGCCAGTCCCCTTTTCCGCTCCCTGAAGACTCCCTGGCCACATCCCGTTTGGGCAGCATGTGACGTCCGGCCAGTGCCATGAAGGCGATACCCGCAAGCATCACGACAAGGCCCACGGGAGTGAAGTCAAAGAAACGGAAAGGCCTGAAACCGCTTTCCCTCAGGAAGTCGGTGACCAGTATGTTGGGGGGGGTCCCGATCTGAGTGGTGAGCCCGCCCAGCAGTGACCCGAACGCCAGCGGCATCAGGAGCCTGGACGGTGGGTTTCCGGTCTGCCTGGCAACATCCATGACCACCGGAAGCATAAGGGCCGCAACAGCAACGTTGTTCATCACGGCGGACATGACGCCGGAGGTGGCCATGATCACCACGATCATTCCGACCTCGCCCTTGCCGGCCAGCCTGGCGACAAAGTTGCTTATTACTCCGGCCACACCCGTTCGAGTGAGCCCGCCGCTCAGAATGAAGACGGCCCATATGGTGACAACCGCGGGATTACTGAAACCGGAAAGGGCCTCCACAGGAGTGACAAGCCCGGTCAATGCCGTAATGCCCAGGACCAGAAGGGCTGTCACCTCCATGGGTATCCATTCGGTCACGAGAAACAAGACCGAAATCGCCAATATGGAGAAGACCAGAAGTATCTCAGGGGTCATATTATCCCGTTATTCCTCTTCCAGGTCCGGGTCCTGGGGCTGGGGCTCAAAGGCCTCAGCCTCCTTTTGAATGGAGGCCAGCCTGGCGGCTGCCTTGGCCGCCTTGCGCATCGTCTTTTCAGCTTCCATCTCCGCCTTTTCGGCATCTTTCTCGGCCAGCCGCAGCTCATCCTCGTTTTCCGGATGGGGCGAGGCCTTGAGTTCCGCAAGCGTGGACCGCGCGGTCTTTGCCCTCTCTTGAGCCTCGCCCGCGGCCTTTTCCGCCTTGGACGCGTTTTGCCGGGCCTCCTCCAGGGTATCCAGCACTTCCGCGCGCCTGCCTGCTTCTCCGGACTCCGGTTCCGCATCCAGATCGATGTCTTCGGCCGCCTGGATCAGGACGGTCGTGCTCATCCAGCGCATCAGCTCTGCCGCGGGACGGTCGAAGAGAGTGATGATCTGATCCGCCCTGAAGCGAAAAGGCAGGAAGACCATGTCTGACCGGGACGAGCATTCAATGACATGTTTCATGTCAGCCGTCTCCGGCTCCTCGAGTTCTGCGTCTATGCGCGCGTCCCTGATCTCGGAGGCCAGCTCTTCGCGGCCCTCCAGGGAGCGATGCCTCTCTTCCACGCTCATGACCCTGAGGCGCGCATCCTCCCAGGGCCTTGCCTGCTTCATCAGGTAGGCCAGAAGCAGGGACAACCTGCCGGTGGCGTCGTTTTGCCACCAGATATCGATCACCCTCTGCCGCGGTGGATCCTCGACCTCCTCAAAAGCCTCGTTCACCTGGCATATGAGGACATTGCATCCAAGCCTGTAAGCGCCTCGCAGAATGCGGATCATACGTTCCATGCGCGGCTGGTCGGTTTCGGTCTCCGGGCTGTACCAGTTGAGCAGGATGGTGTTCGGCCTCAGAGAACCTATGCCGTGGGATTGGACCAGGATGGATAGCACGGGCGTGGTTTCAGGCGCGCACACGACCTTGTGAAAGGCGGAGAATCCGTGTCCTCGAATATCCTTTTCCAGCTCCTGTTCGGCTTCTTTATGCCGGTGCAGCCGCAGCCCGCCCGTTCCCTCCATTATGCGGACCACCGTGGTGTAACCGCTGCGGCCTGCGATCCAGTCTGCGATCCGGAGCAGTTGAAGGCGTCGCTCAGAGCCGTTTGAGAGCGCCAGGATGTAGGGCCTCCAGTCCCTGGGGTGATCCGGATTATCGGCCAGTCCCTGAAGGTGCCCTTTGATCTCGTGCATGTGATAGGATCGCCGGCTGTCGGCCCACCGCACCGGCCCGACGGTTCTCTTTAAGTACTGATACACCGCGAAAATGATGCTGACTGCTATGACTCCCGAGAACATGTCTATTGCCATCATTGTTCCCAGGCAGGCCAGTGCCCCGCACAGGCTCAGGCGGTAGTTGAAAAAACGAAACCGGGGGCGGAAGGACGGGCTGCCGGCGCTTGCCTCGAAATACGTGGCATAGTTGAGCAACCCGTAGGAGATGAGGAAGAACATGGAGACCACCGCCGCCACCATGTTCAGGTTGCCCATGAATATGGTGGCAACGGCGATGCCGCCTGAGAGGAGTACGGCCCGGCGGGGGTTGGAAGCCGGGCCGTGCCCTTTGGCGAACGGACTGAGAAAGGAAAATACCTTGTCCGCGGCCAGGGACTGAAGGATTCGGGGGGCGCTGAGATACGAGGCCAGGGCCGATGAGAGCGTGGCCGAGATCACGCCTATATCGATCAGAAAGCCCCATTTGGACGCCTGCTGCATGGCCTGGGTGTCCGTACTCAGCCGGTCCAGGGGCAAGGCCCCGGCAAAGAGAACCGCCGCTGAGAAATAGATGACCAGGGAAATGCCCACCGCGGAAAAAGTGCCCAGTGGAATGCTGCGCCCCGGGTCTGCCAGGTCGCCCGACATGTTTACGCCCTGGGTGAAACCCGTGACCGCAGGAAAGAATATGGCAAAGAGCATCCAGAAGGACGGTCCGCCCGCCGGCGCGTGCCAGTTGGCCGAGACCATCGCGGCATCCCACTCGAGGAAGGTACCAAGATAGAAGGAAACCAGGGCTGCCGCCAGGAAAGCCATGATCATGTATTGAAACCGTGTGGCCCAGTCCGAACCAAACCAGGCCGGGACGAACAGGCCCGCCACTGCCAGAAGCGCTATCACGCGGGTGGATACCGCCGGGTGGCCTGAAAAGGACGCCACGGCCTCGCCGAACCCGATGCAGTAAAAGGCTATGGATACGGCCTGGGCCAGGTAGAGCACAATGCCCAGGGCGCCGCCGAACTCCACGCCCAGGGTCCGTGATATCAGGTAGTAAACCCCGCCGCCTTTGACCTTGAGGTTGGTGGCAACCGCTGCAATGGAAATGCTGGTGAGGATGGAAATGGCGTTGGCAATGCCTATGATTATCAAGGCCCGCATCAGACCGGCATTGCCCACGACATAACCCAGCCGCAGGAAGAGGATGATCCCGAGGATGGTCAGAATGGAAGGGGTGAAAACCCCGCCGAAGGTGCTCAGGCTTCCAGGGCGCTCTTCACGGGCCATGTGTCAGCCTCCTGTCTTGGAAAGGCTTCTCGACATGCTTCTAAAACATCTTCAATCAGGCCCTGTAAAGTGCGTCTCTGTGTCCTGATCATTTTCAGGCGGCATGAATATTTCGGGGTCATCGCCCGCCGGGTCTTT
>CAZEIA010000217.1:0-5070 GCA_964512335.1 uncultured Desulfobacterales bacterium | reverse complement strand
AAGGAGACCGGCCAGATAGTGATAAAGGCGACCGTAAAAGGTCAAAAATCCATTGTCAACATTGCTGTCATGACGCAATGAAACTATTCGATTAAATGAAAAGGGTTTATGCCAGGGAGGCCATGCAGTTCTGTTCAACCAGTTCTTTGAATTTTGAGGGAAATCTTACCATGCGACCATCCAAATCCGTACATGCATGAACGGTGTGGCCGCTCACCAGCAGCTTCCCTTGATCATCCAGTGCCTGGTACTCGAAACAGATCTGCACTCTCTTGATCTCCGTAACGGAGGACCTCATTCGGATTAGGGCATCATACCCCACATTGGCCTTGTACCGGGCCGCGGCTTCAACCACGACGAGATGATACCCCTCCTCCTCCATTCGAGAATAGGGGTATCCGAGATCCCTGAGGAGTTCGGCGCGGGCGATTTCAAAAAAAGCGAAAAAATTTCCGTAATACACCACCCCCATCCGGTCCGTATCCCGATACCGGACTCTGACGGGTATCTCATGCCATTGCTTTTCAGTCATGGGTTGTGCCTCAATGTCCTCTCCCGGGACGCATCCCCGAAGAGTCGATCCTTATCGCCTCAGAACCCGAATATGCTCAGCCTTTCCCTGTTATTGTCAGATGATTATCATTACATGCCGTAGTGCTCAAACCCAGGGATCCTCAAACGGGTTTCCAGCTTTTGAACAGCCCAACTGCTCACCGTGGTCAGGAAAAGGTATATCACCCCCACGATCATGAACACCTCTGTGAACCGGAATGTCTCCGATGCGATAATCTTGCCCTCGCCTGTGAGTTCGATGCAGGTGATCATATACGCCAGGGAAGAATATTTGATCAGATAGATGAGTTCGTTGCCGCATCCTGGAAGGGCGCGGCGGAAGGCCTGGGGCAGGATGATGGAAATGATCATTTTCAACCGGCCGAATCCGAGGGCCTCGGCCGCCAGCATCTGCCCCCGCTTCACGCTCATGAACGCCCCACGCACATACTCCGAGTGGTAGGCGCTGCTGCAGAGAGTGAACCCGAACACGGACGCGGCATACGGGCTCAGGTAGATGCCGATGTGAGGAAGACCGAAGTACCATATGAAGAGCTGTATCACCAGGGGGAACCCCCGAAAAACCGTGACATAGATATCGGTCCCGCGAATGGCCAGGGGGTGCCCGTAGACCCGGACCGCTCCCACGATCACGCCGATGGCCAGCCCTAGAAAGGACGATGGGATTATGAGCTGAACGCTCACCCAAAGCCCCCTCATAAGCGCTGGAAGCACGTCCTGCTGAAGAAAGAGTAGTTCACCCATGATCTACCGCGATTCACCGTAAAGATCGGTCAGCTTGCCGCAGAATTCGCGCGTACGGTCGCAGTCGGCACTGGACAGGATTTTCCTCGGCGGTCCGGTCTCCACGATGTGCCCGTCTTCCATGAAGATCATCTCGTGAGCCAGGTCAAGGGCGAACCCGATCTGGTGCGTGGCCATGAGCATGGTCATGCCCTCCAGGCCCAGCTTGCGTACGACGGCCAGGACTTCGGTGATCAACTCGGGGTCCAGAGCAGACGTAGGTTCGTCAAGGAGCATAACCTCGGGATCCATGGCCAGGGCCCGGGCGATGGACACGCGCTGTTTCTGACCTCCGGAAAGCTGGGCCGGGTACTTGTACATGTGGTCCTTGAGGCCTACGCGTTCCAGTTCCATGACCGCGCGCCTGCGGGCATCCTCCTTGCTCTTCTTCTTGACCTTGACGAGCGCTATCTGAACGTTTTTAAGGGCATTCAGGTGATCGAACAGGTTGAAATCCTGAAAGATCATTCCCACCTTCTGGCGGTAGGCATAGAGTTCCTTTTTCCGGGCCGCCAGCACTTCCTCTCCGTTCAGCCAGATTCGCCCTTCCTCGGGTCGGACCAGGAAGTTGATGCACTGGAGCAGGGTGCTCTTTCCCCCGCCCGAGGGACCGATGAGGATCTTGAGTTCGCCGTGTCTTATGGACAGGGACGCCCCGCTCAGGACCACCTTTTCACCGTAGCGTTTCGTGACCCCCTCGACCCTAAGGACCGGATCTCCCTTGCTCATGAACGCCTCCTCACCTGACATACCCCGGAATTCGAACCCGCTCCTCCAGAAGCCGCAGCCCTTTGGTCCCGAGAAAGGTCAGCACCAGGAAGATCAGGCCGGCCGTGAAATAGAGGGGAAGATGTTCGTAGGTCCGGGTGGCCACGAAATGGGAGCGGGCCATGATCTCAGGCACGCCCAGCGCATAGGCCACGGCCGAGTCCTTGAGAACAATGGAGTACTCGTTTGACCACCCGGGGATTGACAGCCTCAAGGCCTGGGGAAGAATTATGTTGGAGATGGCCCGGCGGTCGCTCATGCCAAGGGCACGGGCCGCCTTGAACTGGCCCTCGGGAAGGGACAGGATGGCGCCCCGAACGATCTGGGACTGGTAAGCCCCGCTGATGAGTCCCAGGACGATCGCGGCCACGCTGAAGGCCGAGAGGTTTATTCCCACCATGGAAAAGACGCCGAAGTAGAAAAGGAAGAGCAACACGAGAAGGGGAACTCCCCGGAAGAACCAGATATAGAGCCTGATGGGTCCTTGCAGAAAACCGGGACCGTAGACCTGTCCCAGTGCCAGAAAAACGCCCAACGTCATCCCCAGCACCATGGCGCCAAGCACCACTCCGATGGTCACCAGTGACCCCTGCAGCATGTAAGGCAAGGCGTCCAGGACCGCTGTCAGGCTCTCTTCCATGCAGTCTTCCCGATGGCGGGCATGAATTCCGCTTCAGAAACGGGTAAGGCACCGGGAACAACCGGTGCCTTACCGGATTCATGGGTATTTAAAAGGCTTCTTACTCAAGTTCGTACTTGGCCTTGAGCTCTTCCCAATAAGGTGACTCCATAAGACGGCGAAGCCCTTCATTGAGCGTGTCCAGGAGTTCCTTGTCTTCCTTGCGGACGGCGTAACCGAATTCCTCGTCCGGCATTCCGAAACGGCCAACGACCTTCACGGGCTTTTTCCTGGCCGCGTCCATGGCCGGGGCGTCGTCCATGGCCGCGGCCACGATACGCCCGTTCACCACGTCTTCCACAGACAGGGGGGCGGAATCGTACATCACGATTTCGAAATCCCTTCCCTCTTTTTTGATCAAGTTATCCTGAATCCACTTGGCCTCACTGGTGCCGCGCTGCACGCCCACCTTGTTCCCGTCGGCAAGAATCTGATCCACGGTCAGGGTGGAGTCTTCCTTTGCCACGAGCACCTGGGTGATTGTCCAGTAGGGGATCGAGAAATTGACCTGCTCACTGCGTTTTTCAGTGATGCTCATGCCCGCGGCAATGAAATCGATCTTCTTTGCGCGAAGGGTCGGAATAATGGCGTCCCAGTCAATGGGCTTGTGCGTGACCTTGAAGCCCATCTCCTTGGCGATCCAGTTCACGGCCTGCACATCGAACCCGTCCGGGTTTCCGTTCTTGTCTATATAGGCGAACGGCGGGAAGTTTGCGTCAATACCGTTGATCAGTTCCTGGTCCGCCGCCGCGGCAAAAGGACTTCCAGCCGGCCCGACCATGAGAAACGCCAAAGCAATAACCATAAACATGCCCTTTTTCATGAATTCGATCCCCTTTCTCTTCAATTGTATTATTAAAACTGAACTAGACTTATTTTGAATAACATAAAGCCACTTTTTGCGCGAGAATAATACCCGCGTGGAAGGTTGTGTGTCAACGGTAAAAACCTATTACCCTACCGGCTCCAGCACAATCCGGTGGTTTACCAAGGCGAAACGCTTGATCCTGGCCCTCATCCTTTTCTCTTCCCCGAAGATGCTCACCATCAGCACCTCGTCTCCCTGGTCTTCCAGGACATCCACACTCTCCAGGACCAGTTCCTCGGCCCCGTCTTTCTCAATATAAACTGAGGCTTCACACATAGTTCTACATCTCCCTCACGATACCGATCACCCTCTCCACCAGGTGGGGCAACGGCTCGCCCTGTACGCCCACTACATTGATGTTCTCCTGAGTCAACGGGATCAGTATCTTGGATGCATTGCTCGTGCTGACGGCCTCGGCCATTGACGGGGTCAATTCCCCCATCATGGAATTGGGCATGATCACGGCAAGGGGGCCGATAATCGCATCCACCGCCGGGGCGGTCCGCTTAATGGCGTTCTCGCCCGTGGCCCCCTTGTTTGCCCCGGCCTTCATCATACGGGAAGTAGCAACCGAGTTCGTACCCAGGGCATAGACGACCAGCCCGTGCCCGAAGACCTCCCGAAGGCGTTTTATCACGGCGGCGCCGATACCGCCGCCCTGCCCGTCCACAACCATCAGGATCACGTAAAAGCCTCCTTGACCCGGGTGTGTCCCATAACCGGGTCGATCAATCCAACTCCATTTCAGACTCGAGTTCCATCAGCCTGGCCCTGAGTTCCCGCCTCTCCTCATCGGTCAAATCCTCCTGCTCGAGCCGCCGCCTCAATCCAAGGAGGACCATCTCCTGCCGGTACTCATTGCAGGTGTATTGTCCGTTCATCTCAACCATGACATTCATAACCTCATCACAAATGAAAAAGCCATCAAAGGACTGCTCCCATCTTACGGAGCCAATAGCCTTCGTGGCTTGATTCATATGCATGACACCTTGATTTTCCAAATAAATCCAGGCTTCTTGCCCGACACTGTTCAACCATACCGGGATGCCTTCCGGCTTGTCAAGCCCTTTCCCGGCCCCGTCACAGGGCCCATCACAGGGCTTGCACTCCCCGCCGTCCTGACCTAGACTGCACAGGCATCAACGTTCTTTTGCGGCTCTGCGGGAGACAGGGTTTTTTTCAACTTAAAGCCGCTGCTCCTGCAAAATGCATGGTTTCCAGTGGCCCCTGCAAAGGGGGCAAAGCATAACATTTTAAGTTCATAGTGTTTTTCTCTGAATCTCAGCATCTCTGCGCGGGATATACGAATCGGGAGGGCACGGGTCATGATCATTGTCACAGGCGGGGCCGGATTCATCGGTAGCGCCGTTGTCTGGCGTCTCAACCAGAGGGGCGAAAA
>CAZEIA010000216.1:0-5104 GCA_964512335.1 uncultured Desulfobacterales bacterium | reverse complement strand
ACGCCTTCCTGACCGTGATCATCAGACACCTGCGGTTCTTTACGGAGCCCATTCCTTTCTTCGTGACCGTCCTGGAGAAGCTGGACGGGCTAATGCAGATCGGCATCGCCCCCTTCACCGGATACCAGCTTCCCATCCTCATGCTGAGCGGCGCGGCCATGCTCGGCGCCGTGGGTTTTCTCATCCTAAGGCGACTGCTGTCCGCACAGATACGATATATTTCCCTTCCCGCGGATTACTTCCCCCTGTTCCTGATAGGTGCGATCGGGACCACCGGGATCCTGATGCGCCACCTGCTCAAGGTGGACCTGGTAGCTGCAAAGGAACTCACCATGGGGCTTGTGAGCTTTCATCCGACAAACCCTGACGGCATAGGCGTCCTGTTTTACATACACATTTTCCTCGTGAGTGTGCTCTTTGCCTATTTCCCCTTCAGCAAGCTCGTCCATATGGGAGGCATCTTTCTGAGCCCTACGAGAAACCTGGCCAACAACAGCCGGACGGTCCGGCACATCAATCCATGGAACTACCCCGTCAAGACCCACACCTACGACGAGTACGAGGAGGAGTTCCGGGACAAGATGGTCGAAGTGGGACTTCCGGTCGAAAAGGAGCCCGATACCCAGGGCCAGGCACCCGAAGAAGGGACTGAAGAAAAGGAGTAGTCATGGCCGACGTTCCCAAACCCCGAGAACTTGTCAAGATCGATCATGCCCCGTCCCTGTCCCAGGGATGGACGGGATGGATGGACACTCCAGTCCAGATCCGCGAGGGCATCGCTTTATATGCAGGCAAGCCGCAGAGCCTCGAGTACGTGGGCATGCCCAATCCACGGGAGTGGAACCCCATGGATGAGGACTGGAAGCTCCCGGAGAACTGGAAGGAGATCATCCTGGACGGGCTGCGTGAGCGGATCGACCGGTTCCGATCCCTCAAGCTCTTCATGGATATCTGTGTCCGCTGCGGGGCGTGCTCGGACAAGTGCCACTTTTTCATAGGCGGCGGAGACCCCAAGAACATGCCGGTCCTTCGGGCCGAACTCCTTCGCTCGGTCTACCGGAAGGAGTACACCACGGCCGGCAAGATCATGGGCAAGTTCGCAGGCGCGCGCGAGCTGACCTACGATGTGCTGAAGGAGTGGTGGTATTATTTTTTCCAGTGCACGGAGTGCAGGCGCTGCAGCCTCTTCTGCCCTTACGGGATCGACACGGCCGAGATCACCATAATCGGCCGCGAACTGCTGAATCTCGTCGGCCTCAACGTGGACTGGGTGGCTGCGCCCGTTGCCAACTGCTACCGGACGGGAAATCATCTCGGGATTCAGCCTCATGCCTACAAGGACATGATCGACTTCTTCTGTGACGACCTCGAGGAGGTCACGGGTATAAGGCCGAACCCCAGCTTGAACAGGAAGGGCGCGGAGATCCTCTTCATAACCCCTTCAGGCGATGTGTTCGCCGATCCGGGCACCTATACGGCCATGGGATATCTCATCCTGTTTCACTACCTGGAGAGCCTGGGGCTTGACATCACCTGGAGCACCTATGCGAGTGAGGGCGGGAACTTCGGTTTTTTCACGAGCCATGAGATGGCCAAACGGCTCAACGCCAAGATGTATGCCGAAGCGGAACGGCTGGGAGTAAAGTGGATCCTAGGCGGTGAGTGCGGCCACATGTGGAGGGTCATTCACCAGTACATGGACACCTTCAACGGCCCGCCCGATCACCTGGAGGCGCCTGTCTCACCTATAACCGGCACGAGGTTCGAGAACTCTTCGTCCACCAAGATGGTCCACATCACGGAGTTCACGGCCGATCTCATCAAGAACAACAAGCTCAAGCTCGACAAGAGCCGGAACGACAACCTGGTGGTGACCTATCACGACTCCTGCAACCCGGCCAGGGGAATGGGCCTTCTTGAAGAACCCCGATATGTGATCAAGAATGTCTGCAATCACTTCTACGAGATGCCGGAAAACACGATTCGGGAGCAGACTTTCTGCTGCGGGAGCGGTGCCGGCCTCAATGCGGGCGAGGATATGGAACTCAGAATGCGCGGCGGCCTGCCTCGAGCCAACGCTGTTCGGCACGTGCATGAAAAGCACGGCGTCAACATGCTGGCCTGTGTCTGCGCCATTGACCGGGCGGCCTTCCCTGACCTCATGAACTACTGGGTCCCTGAAGTGGGAGTCATTGGAGTCCACGAAATGGTCGGTAACGCCCTAATATTGGATGGGGAGA
The DNA here is from genome assembly GCA_964512335.1 of uncultured Desulfobacterales bacterium. Classification (GTDB taxonomy): domain Bacteria; phylum Desulfobacterota; class DSM-4660; order Desulfatiglandales; family HGW-15; genus JAIPEI01. The sequence goes on along the minus strand of CAZEIA010000216.1, from coordinate 2,864 downwards.
AGGAGCGGACCACGGATCTGCGCGGAGAACCTCTCCCCGGCATGGAGGAGGAAGAGGATGTATGACGGCGGCAAGATCATAACCGGGCTTGTGATCGGTCTGGCCCTCCTGCTGTTTCCGTTCTATTACACGGCCGGCAAGGCTTCCAGGGCGCCGGAGCGGGAGCTCACGGCCGAGGCCAAGGAGGCGGGGAAGTGCATCGAGGCCACGGACTTCATGGTCTCCGGGCACATGAAGATGCTTGATGAGTGGCGGGATGAAGTCGTCCGCGATGCAGACCGCTACTACACAAGTAAGAGCACCGGCGAGGTCCACTACAAGAGCCTGCAGGTCACTTGTATGGAGTGCCATTCAAACAAGAGCAAGTTCTGCGACAGGTGCCACGACTACGCGGGAGTGGACCCGTTTTGCTGGGAGTGTCATATCGAACCTAAGGAGAGTGAGTGATGGGCGTCGACAGACGAGAGTTTATAAAGATCGCCGGGCTCTCCACCCTGTTGGGACTCGGAGGAAAGACGGCTTTTGAGCTGCTGGCCCCCGGAGAACTGGAAGCCCGGGTAGTTCCCCTCACACAAGGGAAGACGTGGGGAATGGTGGTGGACATGCACAAGATGGATGATGCCCTGATCGACAAATGCATTCAGGCCTGCCACCGTCACCACAACGTCCCCAACATCGGGAACCCCAAGGAGGAGGTGAAATGGCTCTGGACGGATACCTATCATCACTCCTTTCCCGGCCGGGAGAACGAGTACCTGAAGAAGGAAATCGAGGAGATGCCTTTCCTCCTTCTCTGCAACCACTGTACTAATCCTCCCTGTGTAAGGGTCTGCCCCACCAAGGCGACCTTCAAGCGAAAGGACGGCATCGTCGTCATGGACATGCACCGGTGCATCGGCTGCAGGTTCTGTATGGCCGCCTGTCCTTACGGGTCCAGAAGTTTTAACTGGTTTGATCCCCGCAAGGCACCGGAGGCCCTGAACCCGGGTTTTCCCTGGAACCCCGAATACCCGACTCGAAGCATGGGCGTGGTGGAGAAGTGCAACTTTTGCGCGGAACGCATCTCAAAGGGGCGGTTTCCGGCCTGTGTGGAAGCGGCCGCCGAAGAAGTTGAGGGGGCCCTGATTTTTGGAGACCTGGACGATCCCGAATCATTGGTTCGGGCGGCGCTGCGCGAGAACTACACCATCAGGCGGAAACCCGAGCTTGGAACGGGACCGAACGTCTTTTACGTGATATGAGGTCGATATGCTAGAGAAGACAATTAAAGGGAGTCAGGCATACTGGGGATGGTTGATCTTCTTGCTCGTGCTCATGGGCATAGGGTTCGTTGTATACCTGTTCCAGTTCTTTGAAGGGTTGAAGATCACCGGCATGAGCCGGGATGTCTCCTGGGGGTTCTACATCGCCCAGTTGACGTACCTGGTGGGTGTGGCCGCCGGCGGTGTCATGGTGGTGTTGCCCTACTATATGCACGACTACAAGGCCTTCGGCCGCGTCACGATCCTGGGCGAGTTCCTGGCCATCGCAGCGGTGATAATGTGCCTTCTTTTTGTCTTTGTGGATGTGGGCCAGCCGACCCGCATCATGAATGTGGTGATGCATCCCACTCCCAACTCCATCCTGTTCTGGGACATGATCGTCCTTAACGTTTATCTGCTCCTCAACATCGTCGTGGGATGGAACGTCCTGAGCGCGGAGAGAAAGGGGATTCCTTACCAGAAGTGGGTCAAGGTCCTGGTCTACATTTCCATTCCATGGGCCTTCAGCATCCACACGGTCACGGCGTTTCTTTACGCGGGTCTTCCGGGACGTCACTACTGGCTTACCGCGATCATGGCCGCACGCTTCCTGTCTTCCGCCTTTGCCGCAGGGCCGGCCCTGCTGTTGCTGCTCTGCCTCATTGTTCGAAAGGTAAGTCGATTTGACCCCGGCAAGGAGGCGATCCGGACCCTGGGCGGTATCGTGGCCTATGCTTTCATCATCAACGTTTTCTTTTTCCTGCTGGAGATCTTTACTGCGTTTTACAGCCAGATTCCCGGGCACATGCACGCCATGGAGTTCCTCTTTGTGGGCCTGGACGGGCATGCCTATCTGGCGCCGTGGATGTGGACCGCTACCGGGTTCGCCGTTTTGGCGCTGGTGCTGCTCATAGTCCCGGCCACGAGGCGAAACGAACAGACGCTGGCGGTGGGCTGCGGCGCGGTGATCATCAGCACGTGGATCGACAAGGGCCTGGGCCTGATCATCGCCGGGTTCACACCCAACCCCTTTGAGCGGGTGACGCCCTATTGGCCGACTTTGCCGGAAATGCTCATATCCATAGGCATTTTTGCCACGGGCTTCTTCATCCTCACCGTGCTCTACAAGATGGCTATAGGCGTCAAGGAAGAGGCGGCCGGGCTTTCCTGAGCCGGACAGAGCGGAAGACCGGTAAAGAGGGCGATCTGAATACACAAGACGCAGTTGCTCAGCGGGGGCCGGACCCGAAAAAGGGAGGCCCCCTTTTCACGAAAAGACTTCCGGTGCCAACACCGGTACTAAAAACACTTGACACGGTTGGGTTCCTCTGTTACATCCTGCCGTGTCGTGTCCCCCGAGGTCTTGCCGGGGAGAATTTAGCAATCTCAAGCTGTTGGATTCCTTATTCAATTCCAAATATGGGAGGACGAGAGAATGGGTTACGAAGTGGTAGTGGACAAGGAAAAGTGTGAAGGATGCGAGGAATGCGTCGAAGTGTGCCCCGTGGACGTGTATGAAATGGTTGACGGGAAGTCGGAGCCGGTCAATGCTGAGGAGTGTCTGGGTTGCGAGAGCTGCGTAGAGGTCTGTGACGCGGAAGCCATTACCGTCACCGAGGTTTA
>CAZEIA010000215.1:0-5170 GCA_964512335.1 uncultured Desulfobacterales bacterium | reverse complement strand
CCTGTCCGGCGTTGGTGCAAAGATTCATGATGATCTGCTGGATCTGGGATGGATCCGCAAGCACGGGCGGAAGGCCCTCCTCGATGTACTCCCGCATTTCCACCGTGGTGGGAATGGAGGCCCGGAGCATCTTGAGGGATTCTTTTACAATAGATTCCAGACGAATATTGGAAATGGTGTGCTCCTTCTGCCGAGCGAAGAGCAGGATCTGCTTGACCAGCTCCCGTGCCCTTAAAGTCGCCTCCCGGACTTCCTTCAGGTTGTCTTGGGCAGGACTCCACTCCGGGACGTCCAGCATGGCCAGTTCGGTGTTTCCCACAACAACACTGAGGATATTGTTGAAGTCGTGGGCGATTCCTCCGGCCAGGGTGCCGATGGCCTCCATCTTGTGGGCCTGACGGAGCTGGGCTTGAAGCTTCTCTCGTTCCGCTTCAGCCTGCTTGCGCTCGGCAATCTCCCTGATCAGTTCTTCATTTGTCTTTTGCAGATGATCATTTGCCTCGGAAAGCTGAATCGTCCGTTCGGCGATCAGTTGTTCCAGGAGCTGATTACGTTCCACCAATTGCTTCAGCGGATAGACTTCGCCTTCTTGAACGCCGGTTGGGAGTTACGCTTCCTTAACCGCGCACGTTAGAACCGGTTTCTTCACACTCGAGATTCAAACCGTCTTTTCGATATTTCTTGTACTTTCTCTTTACCTTGAAAAAATCATAAATGGACCAGGGGATAAGAACGCCGCTGGCTATCTGATTAAAAAGCTTATATTCCTGCATTTTAGCGTTCGTTGAAATCCAGCCATCAAAAAAGCACCAAACACCGAAGAAGAAAAGTAAAAAGGTGAAAACGTAGGGGCTCAATTGTGGAGGTCTCTGTTTTTTATCTTCAGGTTTTGCCATAATAGAGTCTCCTAAAATAATGTTCTGCAATTGTTTAATTATATTAAAAGGTATTTGTTGAACCAAGCTGTATTTTTAAATGGGTAATGTTAAAAATTTATATTTTTGTATAATTACCAATAATTCCAATTAGCAGTTGTATAAACATAAATCCCAAGAACTAAATTGGTAAATCCATGGGCAACTATGCATGATATTATATCTTTTCTAATAATCCAAAGAGATACCATAAGAGGTCCATATAAAAAAGCAGAAGGCCACTCAACAAAACTATGGCCTATAGCAAAGACAAACGTTGAAAATAACAATGCAAAAAAGCTCCATTCACCGGGGTTTATACTATTCAGGCTCCTCTCATGTAAAACATGATACAATGTCTCTTTATGTTCCTTTCGATATAAATACCATTGATGAGCTAATCTGAAAAAATAAACTCTCATCAATAGTTCTTCAAATATCGGAACCAATGCTGTAATTGAAATAAGTTTAATTAAAAAAGTATATTTGTCAGGCGCTTCACCACCTGATTCAAGAAATATTGACAAAATAAAAATCCATATAAAAGCTCCAAAAAGACCAAAAAGCAAGCCTATTATGACCGATATTATTGAGTTCTTGGGGCCATTTAGTGGCACATAGAATTGCCAATATCGATAAATAAAAAATGAAACAAGAATCAATCTTAGAATATAATTAAGCCAAAGATCAACAAAGCCAAATAAATTGCCGATAATAACATAAATAAAGTAAGGTAATACGTAAGGGACAAGAAGTTCATAGTTAGTATAAAAGTCAGTGCCTTTATCGGTTTCTATCTTAGTCATAAGCTAATTATATTTGAGTAATTTATATTAGTAAAATGATATTATGAGTGCAAGCCGGATGAACTGCCGTCGTTTCTAATCACCGGCCTCTCCAGGGTCCACGCAAATCCTCCGCCCGCAACAGGCTGCCGGATATTGCGTAGGCTATCATTGACCTGCAATGCGCATTCACCTATGATCACCACTTGAAGAAGTGAAACCTTAATAACCTGTAATTACGGATGTCCCCCACTTTCGTTAATGACTTCTGGTTCAAATAAATACCGGGCAAGCAGGCTGGGTACACGGATCAGCCTACTGTGTATAGCCTTGCTCTCTGGAACATTCATCAGCGCAGCATGGGCCCAGGATCTGGCGCCCCGGGACACCGGCGACCTCGTCTCCACGATCCAGGCTGTTAAGCCCGGTGTGGTTGCAGTGGGAACCTACTATTTCAGGGACACCCCCAAGGCGCGGTTCTACGGCACAGGCTTTGTTGTCGGGGACGGAAGACGCGTAGTTACGAACTACCACGTCCTTGACCAAGTCAGGGAGAAAGAAGCCATTGGGCAACTTCGGGTTTTTCATCCGCAATTGTCTTCCTCAGGGGTGGAGGCGTTTACCATCAAGGAGGACAAGACCCATGACTTAGCCCTGATAGGCATTAAGGGCGAGCCACTTGTCCCCCTTCGACTCGGGGATTCGAAAGGCGTGCATGAGGGGGAAGAAGTAGCCTTTACCGGTTACCCAATAGGTCTGGTTCTGGGCCTCAACTCCACCACGCATGCCGGCATAATTTCTGCTATCGCACCTATTATTGTGCCCAGCCCTACGGCAAGGGTCATTGATCGGGAACTCATTCCTTTTTTGCGGCACCCGTTTGACGTGTTTCAGTTGGACGCCACAGCCTACCCGGGAAACAGCGGAAGTCCTCTCTATAGGCGGCGCACGGGCGAAGTCATCGGAGTGATCAACCAAGTCTTTGTAAAGGGTAAAAAAGAGCACATCCTCAAGGAACCCACAGGCATCACATACGCCATCCCAATCGAGCACGTCAAGGCCCTTATGAAATAGTCAGGGCATTTTTTCAGACCAGTCTTCACCCGTCACTGTCATTTCATCCCCACAGTGCCCGATATCCTGAGGGCATGGAGATTTAGCATACCTGATGAGAAACAGGTCTTTTACAGGACATCAACAACCCAATACACGCCCCACCCTATACCTGCCTAGTTCAAGAGTTGTCGGGCATCATCCGCCCAGGGGAAGTCAGGATCCAGTTCCAGGGCCCGGGCCATGTATTCCCTGGCCCTTTCATATTCCTCAATCTTATAGAAAACCTTTCCCAAGTGATAGTTGACAATGGCATTGTCAGGGGCCTTTGACAGGCTCTCCTGAAGCTCGGCAAGGGCGTTCTGGTAGCTTCCCATCAGGTAGTAAACCCAGCCCAGGGTGTCCATCACATTGGGGTCGTCGGGCAAGAGCCTCTTGGCGAGCCTGGCCAGTTCCAGGGCCTCGTTGAGGTCGGCCTCCCGCTGTGCCAGGCTCCATGCCAGGTTGTTTGCGGCAGGTGCAAAATCCTCTCGCACCTCGAGGGCCTGTCTGTAGTATTCCTCCGCTTTGTTTGCATCTCCCTTCCGGTCGTAAATCGCACCCAGGGCCATGTGGGCCGGCAGGTAGTCGGGGCGGTTCTTCAGCACCGTTTCATAGTGGGAGATCATTTCGTCCGCCTCTCCCTCCTGGGCCGCCACCTGTGCCAGAGCCATGTACGCTGAGAGCATGCGCTGATCCTTGTTGACGGCCTCCTCAAAACTTTTCCTGGCTCCTGCCATATCACCCTTGGCTGCCAGGACCCGGCCCTGCAGGTAATCCGTGAATGCCAGGAGAGAGTCATTATCCCCTGCACGCTCAGCAGTCTGCATGCACAGGGCCAGGGCCTCGTCGAACCGTCCGGCCCGTAATTCCATGGACACAAGGGTCTCCAGAATCTGAGGGTGCGGAGGATCAATGGCAAGGCCTTTTTCAAACGTCTCCTTAGCCTTTTCCTGGTCCTTCTTCATCAGGTAGACCATGCCGAGCCTGGCATAGGCCGGTGCAAAGCGGGGGCTGTCCTCTATGACCTGGTTGTAAGCGGCCACGGCCCCGTCCAGGTCCTTCTCCAGCACGGCAAGGGCTCCTTTGAGCATCAGGGCACGGGGATGACCCGGGGCCATGTCCAGGGCCGCTGCAATCTGTCCCCGCGCCAGCGCGGTGCTCTGTTTCCTCAGGTAGACCTGAGCCAGGGCAAGCCGTGCCTCCAGATACCCGGGCTGAAGGTCCACGGCCTTTCTGAGGTCCTGCTCGGCCATCTCCTGCCTTCCCTGGGCCGCCAGGCACTGAGCACGATAGAAGTAGGCGCCTGCGTGATCAGGCTTTTCCCGGATCAAGGTATTGAAACGCTCCAGCGCATCATCAATGCGGTCGTTTCGCATGTTTATGCGGCCCTTCAAAAAAGTGGCCTCCAAGTGGCCACGATCTTTCTGGAGGGCCTGGTCAACAGCGGCCTCTGCCTTTTCTATTTCATTGAAATCAAAGTGGAGGCTTGCCATGACAGTCAGGACATCCGGATTGTCCCCGTCGATGGCAAGCGCCCTGTTGATTGCATCTAATGCCGGGGCATAGGCCTTTCCACGCGCGTAAAAAGCCCCGAGGTTCATCCACGGTGCCACTGCGTCTTCTGGAGCCGCCTCGGTGGCTTCTTTGTAAGCGGCTTCAGCCTTGTCCTTTTGATTGCGGGTTTCGTAAAACCTGGCCAGAACACTGAGGCCCTTGTGCCTGGGCGGCACGGCCTCCACCATACGCTTGAGTTGTGCCTCAGCCTTGTCCCACTCCTCCCTCTTTCCGTACACTTGGGAGAGCCCGATATAGGCCATACTCAAACCCGGATCCAGGGACAGTGCCCTCTGATAGGCCGCCTCCGCCTCTTCAGTCCGGTCCTCCGCCAGCAAAAGCCGACCCAGAGTGAGTTGAGTCTGGATGTGATCAGGTTCCATGGACGCCGCTTTTTGAAGCATCTCAATGGCACGGGCTATCTCCTTTTCCTGTATAAGTGCCCCTGCAAGAAGGCGCATGGCCTCGATGTGGTCAGGGGACTCATCAAGAATGAGTCGGGCCTTTTGACGCGCGTCTGCCGGCCGTTGTCCCAGGAGGAATATCCGGCCCAGGCTCAACTGGGCCTCCATGTTGTCAGGGTTGGCCGAGGCTGCTCTGGAATAGGCCTGAAAGGCCTCAGGTCCCTTTCTGAGCCTCATATACACGTTCCCCAGTTCCACATAGGCCTTGTCATCGTTGGGATCGATCTGAACCGCGTTTCGCAGCTCGATGACCGCGGCCTCAAAATCGCCCTTGTCCACGAAATCCCTTGCCCGCTCCATATGCCTGGCCTTCTTGCCTTCATCCACGGCCAGGGCCTGAGGGGTGCCGAACAACCCC
>CAZEIA010000214.1:0-5198 GCA_964512335.1 uncultured Desulfobacterales bacterium | reverse complement strand
GGATATTCGCATCCTGACCGTCCAGGACGGCCGTGTACGGGCCATGATTTACGTCGGTGAGGACACGCGTAAAAGTCCAGAAACAGTCCCGCCCGGCAATGTCGAAAGCCGTAGAGATACCTCGGCGTATCTCAAGATTCGGGGCGATCACCAGAACACGTCCCTGGGCGATCTCGAAGGGAAGTAGGGCCATGAGGCCCGTCTTGCCGCAACCCACTGGAATCTGGAGAATAGCGTGCTCGGAACTGTTCCGAAAATGCTGGCGTGTACGGAACCATCCCTCGACCTGGGGATCGCGTAGGTCGGGATTACCCTGGATATACGCCTGGGTGTCGTTAAAGAAACGTGCTATTTCATCATTCGTCATTTGCGACCTCAGCCTGCTCTCTGATCTTTTCGTAGACCTCCTTGAGGAGATGCTTGCTGACTGCCTCCCGGAATTGATCTTCGTTCATGAATTTCGCTGTTATCTCTTCGTTCTGGTCCATTCGGTCTATAAAGAGCCCCTCCAAAGCCTTGCGAAAGACGTAGCCGAAGTTTTCCATCGTGTTGGCGAGCGCTGCCTGGCGGAGGTTGCTGTCAGATACCGCGTCCTCCCGGATCGATTCGAAAAACAGCTGGTCACCCGGACGGAAATCCGTCCCGAACCGTTCATTGAGGATGTCAATCAGCTTGGACAGCTCGATCTCGTCTCCCCGGGCAACCCCCGTTCCTACTGATGTGGGGCCTGAAACCTCGTAGCGAGCGCCGGCCTCCATAACGATTGACCCTTCGCCGATCTTCTGCAGGCGGTAATACTTCAAAGCCACATCGTCGTTGAAGTTGTAGACCGGGCCCCGGTCGCCTCTTGTCAGCTTGGTCAGCAGGAACCGGATGTACGAATAGAGCTTTTCGAGGTCGGTATCCTGGAACGGGATCACCTGTGACATGAAGGAATAAAGGTTCCTGTAGGCCACGAGCGTCTTGCGGAATTCCTCCCGGACATCCTCGTCCAGGTCGTTATAGCGCCCCACCGCCGGATCGATGCAGGCATTCATCCTGGCATGATCCGCCGTTGTCTGGTTCGGCTTGGGCTTGTAGAAGACCTTGCAGAACTCCTCGACCTCGGCCTTGTAATAAACCTGGTGGCCGTCGAGTTTGGCTTGCAGTTCATATAGCTGCTGGGGTTCGGCACGCTCACCGATGAGCGTCTGCTCATAATAGGGCTGAAAGGCCTTGAGAATTTCATCCGGCTCATTCACGAAATCCAGGACAAAGGTATCCTCCTTGCCGGGATGGGTGCGGTTAAGGCGCGAAAGCTTCTGCACGGCCTGGATGCCGGACAGGCGCTTGTCCACATACATCGTGTGAAGGAGGGGTTGATCAAAGCCAGTCTGGTACTTCTCCGCGACGAGCAGCACCTGGTATTCCTCTGTCCCGAAACGCTCGGGCAGTTCTTTTTCCTTGATGTGCTTGCCCTGGACATCCACGTTCATGCCGGATTCCGTGTATTCTACACCCGCAGCGTCCGGGTCGATCACGGTCCCGGAAAAGGCCACCAGCGTCTTAATGCCGGTGTAGCCTTTGTCTTTAATGTAATTGTCAAATGCCTGTTTGTACCTGACAGCGTGAAGGCGGCTGGAGGTCACCACCATGGCCTTGGCCTTGCCGCCAATCTTGTGCATGGTGAAATGCCGGAAATGCTCGACCATGACCTCGGTCTTCTGTGCGATATTGTGCGGGTGCAGGCTCATGAATCGCGCCAGCGCCCGCGCGGCCTTGCGCTTGTCGACCTGCGGGTCATCCTCGATTGACTTGATCAGCCGGTAATATGTCTTGTATGTCGTGTAGTTCTGGAGCACGTCGAGGATGAAACCCTCATCGATGGCCTGGCGCATGCTGTAAAGATGGAAGGGAGTCGGCTTGCCGTCCGCGCCGGGTGTGCCGAAGACCTCCAGGGTCTTGTATTTGGGCGTCGCGGTGAAGGCGAAAAAGCTGATGTTGGGTTGATGCCCGCGCTTGGCCATGGTTTTGAGGATTTCCTCCTCATAATCGGGCAGCCATTCCGCCTCGGCCTTTGCCCTGGCCTCTTCCTTTATGGCAGCGCCGGCGAGCACGCCCTTGAGCTCGGTCGCCGTCTCGCCGCCTTGGGAGCTGTGGGCTTCGTCAACAACCACCGCATAACGGCGCATGGGCAGTTCGCCCATTTTCTCGGTGACGAAAGGAAACTTCTGGAGCGTGGTAATTACAATCGGTACGCCCGAGGCGAGGGCCTCGGCGAGCTGTGTCGAGTTGATATCGATCTTTTGCACCACGCCCTGCTTGTGCTCGAACTGGTAAATCGTGTTCTGAAGCTGCTGGTCGAGGACAACCCTGTCGGTGATCACGATGATCGAGTCGAAAACCTTCTCGTCATTTTCGGTGTAAAGGCTGGCGAGCCGATGGGCCAGCCAGGCAATGGAGTTGGATTTGCCGCTGCCGGCGGAGTGCTGAATCAGGTAGTTGGTTCCGGTGCCGCGCTCGCGGGCGTCGGCGACAAGCTTCCGCACGCAATCAAGCTGGTGATAGCGCGGGAATATCATGGTTTCTTTTTTGACTCGCTTCCCACCGAGCTTTTTTTCCTCGATCTGCAGGTGAATAAACCGTGCAAGAATATCCAGGAAGCTGTGACGCTCCAGCACCGCTTCCCACAAATACGCGGTCTTGTAGCCTCCAGGGTTTTCCGGATTGCCTGCCCCGCCGCCGCAGCCCCTGTTGAAAGGCAGAAAGCGCGTGCTTTTACCCGAAAGGCGCGTGGTCATGTAGACCTCGTCGGTGTCCACCGCGAAATGGACAAGGGTGCGCTTCTTGAATTGGAAAATCAGGTCTGACGGATCGCGGTCGTTTTTGTACTGTGTGACCGCATGTCGCCAGTTTTGGGCGGTCATGGGGTTCTTCAGTTCCAGCGTGGCGACGGGAATGCCGTTGAGAGCCAGAGCCACATCAAGGGTGTTGCCGTGCTTGGCCGAGTAACGGAGCTGGCGTGTAATGCTAAGATGATTTGCCGCATAAAGCGCCTGGGTATCGGGGTTCATTCCACTGGCCGGTGCGAAATAGGCAACCCGGAACAGCTTGCCGAAGCATTTGAACCCGTGTCGAAGGACCGAGAGGCACCCCTCATGGCCGGAGTTGAGTGCACGGCACAGGTCGTCTATCAGCGTTTCTTCGGCCTTTTCCTTTTGGAGGTTGGCAAGGTACTCCCATTCCTTGGGCTGGGTTTTCCGGATGAACGCAATCACGTCGCCGACAAACAAACCCCGCTCGGTATCGAAACTGTCCCGGTCGCCTTTTTCATATCCACCGGGCGTGGTCAGGTGGTGTTCTATGGCGGTTTCGAAGGCGTATTCCGTATGTTGACCCGGCATCAGGATTTCTCCCATTCTGGCAGCGGTCCGAAGATGGCGATTCCGTCGCTCCCGACCTTGCCTTCGTCATCTTGTGGTAGATCTCGTACCGCACCCGGCGCTTGCTCGGGCGCTTTGTATATGCTGGCCAACAGCCCAAGTTCAAGCTGCGAATCGTGGAATGGTCGAGGCGGCGGATAGTGAATGAAGTCCCAGAAGAAAGGGAACAGCGGCGCAGTCACAAAGACGGCATTACCAACTGTCTGCTCGCTGTGCGGGCCGAACTCACGCAGATATTCGATGATGCCGCGATAATACTGCTTGAAGAAATCGTCCTCGCCAATCCGCCAATGCTCACCGTTGCCCTCATTACTCGCAGGCGGGTCATCGAGCAAGACCGAGATCGGCTGCGTGAAAAGCGACGCAATGCAGGCCGACGTTGTGGCAGGCTGCTGGCCATTGATCAACGTCACCCTGGACGATTGCCCCTTTGCCCTCTCAACGAGAGATGCCGGATATGAATTGCTGCGCCCCTTGGCCTCGACCACGTGCCAATCATTGCTGGTGTCTCGTCCGACAAGGTCGCCGCGCTCGTTGGAGCCGGATGCAATCGTCAGCGCGCCGCTCTCCCGCATCTGATCCACGTGCGCCAGCCAGTGAATCTCGAGTTCGGCGTCGGCGATGATCTTGGCCAGCGCCATCCCGTACCAGTAGGTTGCTGCTCCCTTCTCGGACCCGTCAAGGGAGCGATACCTGTCCGAAAGGCACAGCCCCGCGGGCGACTGCTCCAGGAACGAGAACGCGGAAAGACCCATGCCGAAGCGGTGCAGAAGTCCGCGCCAGCCAAGGGAGAAAACGTCGAGGAATCGCTGCGCTCCGACTGTGACCACCGCGCGCAGGACCGCCCGCCGCGACACGTTACGCATGCGCACGCCGTTCGTGGCCGTGTATGCGGCTGGGAAGTTCCTGCATGTAACAGTCACGTTCGCCATACGCTCAGGTACTCCTCACGTCGATTTTGCCTGTGACGGCGGCCGGAATTAGTGTCGCGCGGTACTCACGAAGCATTTCTATACTCATTTGTACTTTTGATACCAAAGAGAGAAGCTGCGGTAATTCCTCCGAGAGCACGCGAATGATTTGCTCCTGCTCATTCACAGGAGGTAATGGAGTGACCAGTTCGAGCACGTCCGGCATACCAAGAGTGCGAATGGTCGACCCCATGCATAGACGTTCCAACTCCTGAGTCATGGAATAGAAGACACGAAGCAGGTATTCAGGGATGATTCTTGAGCCACATAGCCACGCAATAATGTGCTGTGACACAGCCATCGGACGCGTTGTAATTGCGCTGAGGCCGATGGTTGCATCTCGAGTAAAAACGACTGCCTGCGCCGGAAGGATGTGAGCAGAACTGTTTGCAAGTCCCAGTTCATTGACATGGTAAGCTGTATCGTCAATGTAGTCATGGTTTTTTAAATAGGCTGTATCATTCAGCGAAACCCAAGGGATATTGCAATCCGTCCAATACTCCTCAATTTTCTTGTCCGGAGTATGACCACTATCCATTCGTGCCACACGCTTTATTGGGATGACTTCCCAATGCGCTGGAATCTTGCCCATCCATTCAATGCCTGAGTCCTTCATCCTGGCATTGGGGTCGAGCCCCTTGGTAACGGCGTGGCTGATGAGGGCGATGCGCTTCTCCTGGAGTAAATCGATCTGCCGTTGCTTTTTTTCGATAAGCATATCTATTCGCGCCGTTTCCCGATCCAGAAACGCCGCAATCCCCCGTTGCTCGTCGGAAGGCGGAATGAGCGCGGGCAGATTGCCGAT
>CAZEIA010000213.1:0-5277 GCA_964512335.1 uncultured Desulfobacterales bacterium | reverse complement strand
ACCTCCATGCCCTGTGTCTCGGCATTGTCCGCGGCAATGGAGTTGTCGCCTCCTCCTTCGGAAAGGATGGCCACGCGATTGCCTTTAGGCATGGGACATGTGCTGAATGTGTGGGCCATGTCGAACAGCTCGTCAACGTTTGAGACCCTCACGATGCCGGCCTGCCGGAAAGCCGTGTCCACAATGAGGTCATCGCCTGCGAGCGATCCGGTGTGAGAAGCCGCGGCCCTTGCGCCGGCCTTGGATCTTCCCACCTTGAGGGCGATGACCGGCTTCACTTTGGCCGTTTCCCTGGCCACCTGGATCAGCCTGTTTCCGTCCTTTATGCCCTCCAGGTAGATCATGATCGCCTTGGTGTCCGGGTCGTCCTTGAGATAGTCGATGTATTCGGGAAAGCTGACGCCGATGGCATTGCCGAGGCTGATGATCTTGCTGAATCCTGCGCCTCTCACCCTGGCATAGTGCGTCAAGGAGTCGATAACGTTCCCGCTCTGGGCAAGCACCGAGACAGCTCCCCTCTTGAGACGGGGAACGCCCAGGAGGTTGATGCCGGCTGACGCGCTGAACATGCCGCTGCAATTGGGGCCGATCACATAGGTCCCGGTCTTGGCTGCTTCCTCCATGATCCGGGCCTCGATCTTTTTACCCTCTTCTCCACTTTCTCCGAGGCCCGCGGTAATTATGATGATTCCTTTGGCGCCGATCTGGACGCTGTCTGCGACCGCGGGCACGAGGAATCTGGGTGCAACCACGATCATGACCAGGTCCACCTCATTTCCCACGTCCGCAATGCTCGGGTAGGCCTTCCTGCCGAAGAGTTCCCGCCTCTTGGGGTTGATGAGATAGACGTCGCCCTTGTATCCTCCTTCTATAAGGCTCCTTGTCCTTCTTTCCGCAGCCTTGCCCGGGACCTCAGAGGCCCCGATAACGGCAACGGAGCGGGGATTGAACACCTTGTCAAGTGACCGGGCCATCAAAAACTCTCCTTAAAGCGGGCCCTTGCCCGCAACCCGAAGTCAAGGAGCACAGCCGCTAAGAATGAGCGTCCAGTTCGATTTCGATTTGGATTTGGATTATCTCAACATCAATACTCCTTGTTTTCTGACCACACCTACACTGCCTACACCATTATACGGCCCCTGAAACGCCCCTCCTTTTTATACGGAACTTTTGATACGCAATCATGCCGAAGTACGTGCAAACTCCAATTATCTGGATGCCCCTGGGCCCCAAGAATGGAATATGGGCTTCAATGGTGGCAGCCCTGAAGGTGGAAGCGGCTATGGTCAGGAGAATGAGCCTTTCGAGCAGGTTGCAGCGCTCAACCAGCTGCCCTTGCAGCATGGAGGCAAATGCGAACATGGCAATGAGCCCGGAGAAGAATACCCATCCGATCAGCAGAGGGTCGTTCAGCCAGATGACGCGGCCCGTGTCCGTCACCCCTCTGATCATGAGCAACTCGTTGTTGAAAAGGAAAATAAAGGGGAGAATTGCGGTGCGCAGGTCATAGGTGAAGCCCTGAATGCCGGTCCGTATGGGATCGGAACGAGCAATGGCGGCGCCCGCATATGCTGCAAGCCCCACAGGAGGCGTATCGTCCGCCAGGATTCCAAAATAGAAAACAAAGAGGTGGGCCGCGATGAGCGGGAAGACCAGACCGGCATCCCCTCCGAGTTTCACGATTACGGGCGCTGTTAGTGTAGCCATGATAATGTAATTGGCTGTTGTTGGCATTCCCATGCCAAGTATAAGGCATGTAATTGCAGTAAAAATGAGCATTAAAACTACGTTACCCATAGAAATGGTATCAATAAGGACAATAAATCTGCCCACCAGGCCGGTTATGGTCACCACGCCCACGATGATCCCGGCGGTTGCCGTTGCCACGCCCACGGCGACCATGTTTCTGGCCCCGCCGATCAGGCCGTTCCATATATCGCCCAGTCCCTGAAGAAATGCGGCCCAAAGGGAGGCCTTCAAGTCCACTGAGGGGTCCAGGGTGCCGGCCCGGCGCTCCGCTCCCACCTTCAGAAAAACCATGACAGGCCTCTGAATCAGCATGATAACGATCAGGGACTCGACCGCCAGCAGGGCCGCTGTGATGGGAGATCGCCTCAAGACCACCAGGTAGACGATCAGGACGCCCAAGGGGATAATAAAATGGCACCCTCGAATAAATGTCTTGAAAAACAGCGGGAGATCCTTTCTGGGAACAGCCTTGAGGTTAAGCTTGAGGGCCTCCATGTGCACCACATAGAACAGGGCCAGGTAGGATATGAGCGCCGGTAGCAGGGCCGCCCTGACCACATCGAGATAGGGCACCCCCAGGATCTCGGCCATGATAAAGGCCGCCGCCCCCATGATGGGCGGCATGAGCTGGCCGTTGGTGGATGCCGCAACTTCAACGGCCGCTGCCTTGTATCCAGGCAAACCGACCTTTTTCATGAGCGGGATGGTGAAGGTACCGGTAGTCACCGTGTTGGCGATGGATGAGCCGGAAACCAGCCCGGTCAGCCCGGATGCCATTACCGAGGCCTTTGCAGGTCCGCCGCGAAACGTCCCAAGGGCTGAAAAGGCTATATCGATAAAATACTTTCCTCCCCCGGCCTTGTCCAGGAGGGCCCCGAAAAGGACGAAAAGAAAGACAAAATCCGTTGAGACACCCAGGGGCACCCCGAATATGCCCGTAGTGGTCAGATACATGTCACTTATAATAAAATCCATAGGGACGCCCCTATGATGGATAACTTCGGGTAAAAAAGGACCTATGACAGTGTATAGTAAAAAGAGCCCGGCAAGGATGGCAAGGGCCGGTCCCAGGGCCCGCCTCGCGCCTTCCAGTAGCATTACGATCAGAATGGTGCCGAAGATCATGTCCGCGGTGCTCGGCATGCCTTGACGCCATACCAGCTCGTCAAAGTCCCACCAGATGAACAGGGCGGCGCAGACCGCGGCCAGTGCGAAAATGATATCCAGAAACGGGATGCGGCTGATAGTGGAACGCCTGCCGACAAAAGGGATTATCTTTCTGAGCCCTCTGATCCAGAAAGGCGGGTTCTGCTCATTGTAGGCCGGATAAACCAGAAATGCCAGGCACAGGGCAAAGGCCAGGTGCCACGCCCTGGCAATGTGGGAGTCGATGGGTTTGTAGGCGATAAAGAGCTGGTATGCGGACCAGCCCAGGCAAATCATGGTGATGACCCATGAGGCGGTTCGACTCTTGGGGTCTCTGCGCCCCGCCTCGGCCTTTGCCAGGATTTCCTGTGGGACTTCGTCAAGCTTTTCAGGTGATTTAACTTCGGTTTTTTCGTCCCGATCACTAGAGATAGGAGTCGAGTCCATGGGTATCCTGCCTCATAAAAAGGGTGAGTGTTCGAGCAGGATGAGAAATGTCAAAGCGACAAGCAGCGCCTGCAGACAAAAGCAGAAAAACCGTCCAAGCCGTCACCCCGGCAAAAGCCGGGGTTGAAAGGGCCTGGGTTTCCCGGATTCCGACTTAGGCTTAGCCGGGATAACAGGAAGAATCGTTTTTGCTTATCAGTGAAGCCTTAATTATTGATGAATGTCTGGAAAATGAAGGGGCCTTAACAGCCCCTTCACCACTTAAACTTACATCCAGCCCTTTTCTTTATAGTACTTGACCGCCCCGGGATGGAAGGGGGCGGAAAGCCCCTGCAGCATCTGCTTGGGCTCGAGGACTCGGAAGGCTGCATGGGATCCCTTGATGTCATCCAGTTTTTCGAAGACTGTCTTTACCATGTCATAGACAACTTCGTCAGGTACGTTCTCGTGCGAAATTACCGTTGCGGTTACCGCGTAGGTGGGTACGTCATAATCCACGCCCTTGTAAGTCCCGGCCGGGATCTTCGTGTATACGTAGTATGGTTTTTCTTCGGCCAGTTTCTTTATTTCGGGATGGTCCAGGGGGACCATGACCATATCCGTTGACTGGGCAGGCTCCTCAATGGCGGCGCTGGGGTTGCCCACCGTGTAAAAGAAGGCGTCGATCTTGCGGTCCACCAAGGCCCTCGAGGCCTCATGCTGCTGCAGCCCTTCGGCCTGGATGTCTTTTTCCGGGTCAATGCCGTAAACATCCAGAACTTCCTCGGCATTGAAACGCTGGCCCGAACCAGGATTGCCGATGTTTATATGTTTTCCCTTGATGTCCTCAACCTTCTTGATGCCGGTGTCCTTGCGTGTCACCAGCATGACCGTCTCAGGGTGCATGCTGAAAACGCTTCGGAGTTTGCTGATGGGTTTCCCGTCCCAGTCGGCCAGGCCGTTATATGCCTGGAAATTCCGGTCAGACTGGGCCACGGCGAACTCAAAGGTCTCTCTCTCAATGGCATTGAGGTTGAAAACCGACCCTCCGGTGGGCCTGCCTACGTAATTGTACTTATCGCCCATGTTCTTGTTCATAAGGTTGCTGATCTGAAGGGCCACCTGATAATAGACTCCCACGATGGAAGCCCCTCCAAACAGGACATCCGTCTTTGCCATGGCCTGTGGTGCCGATACAAACAAACCCAGGGCCAGGACTGCCGCCACCAACAACTTTCCACGCTTCATAACGACCTCCTTTATAATTATTGGTTGACATTCAGAGGATCCCAATACCTCATTTAATATTTTTCATGAATCCTCCCTATCGAAAAACCACCTTAACAAACCATTTTCAGCCAACTCAACCATGGCGGTCCAGCAATGAGAATTTAGGGATTACTAAATTTTATACGGTACGGCCCATTATAAGTCAACTGGTGGATGCCATGCAATGTAAATCTAGTACCTGCCTGGTTTTGCGCCCGGCCTCAAAGGGGCGTCATTCTCCTTCTTCATGAGAAAATTCTAATCCAGGCTTCATCGGGTTTTCATGTTCGCGGGTTATGTTTTACAGCAAAGGGCTGATGCCTTGATTGTAAAAGATGGCGCTCATCATATTATCCGGCTCAGGCAAGGAGGAACATCATGTTTGACGGTATACTGAAATTATTCAAGAATCAAAGACCTAAGATTGTGGTGGCAGGTTCGGTATTGGCGGTGGTGCTCATGACAGGGGTATTTGCGGGCTCGGCGTTCACTTCCACCGGGAAGCCGTTACAGTCGGACATGCCGGCTGCGGCCACCCTGGCGCCGCTGGCCGAGGCACTGAAGCCTTCGGTGGTCAATATTCGTGTCACCAAGGTCCAGAAGGCCATACACGGGATTCCCGGAATACCTGGAGGAAGCCCTTTTGAGGACTTTTTCGGGAGGTTCTTCGGCCCGGGCGGCCCTCAA
>CAZEIA010000212.1:0-5282 GCA_964512335.1 uncultured Desulfobacterales bacterium | reverse complement strand
CCTTCCTCGATGACGAGGCTTCGGGTCAATATCTTCCCTTCAACAGAGCCCGTAGCGTGAATCGTGAGCTTCTTGTGGGCTATGATGGTTCCAATATGCTTTCCGGCCACAAAAGCGATCCCGGTCTGCAGGTCACCGGCGACCCGACCCGTCGGGGAGATAGTCAACTCGGAGCAACGGATGTTCCCCTTGACGCTCCCCTCAACCATAAGGCGGGCATTGCTCTGAATGTCGCCGACGAGTTGGGTGTCTCCGGCTATAAAAGATATTGTGCTTTGCTTCCCCATGGTTCCCCTTGCTCCAGCACTCGGCCGCATCAATAGTCAGACGGCAACTCCTTGAGCCTGGCCAGGGAAAAGACAGGCCCGTCCTTGCAGACGAACTTCTCCCCGATATTGCAGTGACCGCAGATGCCTATACCGCATTTCATGCGGTTTTCCAGGGAAAGTATTATGTTCTCGGACGGGAAACCCAGCTTTTCCAGCACGGGCTGGGTAAACCGTATCATGATCGGCGGTCCGCACACGATGGCTATGGCGTTCTCGGCGCTGGCGACTTTCTCCTCGGTGACCGCGGGGACAAAACCGACATTGTACTTCCAGTCCGGGTCGTCCGTGCCGTCCACTGTAATGTGCATGTCCAGATCGTCCCGTTTCTCCCACTCCATGAGTTCGTCCTTGTAAAGGAGCATGCCCGGCGAACGGGCGCCGTAAACCACCGTTATATTCTCGAACCTGGACCGGTTTTCGGGCTCGAGCATGTAGACGATGCTGGAGCGAAGCGTGGTAAAGGCGAACCCGCCCCCTATGATCACCACGTTCTTCCCTTCCATCTCCTCCCAGGGATACCAGTTTCCCAGGGGACCCCGGACCCCCATCACATCTCCCTCCTTCATGTTGTGCAGATGTGTCGTGACCTTGCCCACCTTGTTCACTGTAAAATCGATGTGTCCCTTCTCGGTGGGAGATGAAGCAATGCCGATGGGGATCTCCCCTTTTCCGGCGATGGAGAGTTCCGCGAACTGACCCGGCGTGTAGGCGAATTTTGCTTCGTCTTCAGGGTTGATGAACACGAATTTAAACGTCTTCAGATTGCGGTCCTCGGTCTCCGTGGTGATACTGTCAATGCGAACCGGGTATGGAAGATACGGATTTTCCAATGGGTCACCCCCTGTATCTTGATCGTTGATCTTGATTCCTGGACTTTTTGAGAGTCGAGCAAAAGGGCCTTATGAGCCAATCCTGATCTCAGAGTGAATTCATCTTTTCGGCGACTTCCCGAATATCGATGTTCACGGGGCAGTACTGAACGCATCTGCCGCAACCCACGCACTGGATCCCGTTGTCATACTTGTCTACGTAGTACTTGAGCTTGTGCATAAAGCGCTGCCGAACCCTTTCAAACTTCTTGGAACGCGGGTTGTGCCCGGATCCGTGCAGGGTGAACAGAGGAAACATACAGGAGTCCCAGTTACGGATTCTATCTCCGACCATGGGCAGCCTCTGGACCTCGTCCTGGACGTCGAAGCACCAGCATGTGGGACAGAGGAAGGTGCAGGTCCCGCAGTTGATGCAGGAAAAGGCCACGTCTTCCCAGAAAGGGGCTTCGTACAGCTTGTTCACATCCTTGTCTTTGAGCTTGTCCGTGGCCACTCTGGACGAGATCTTTCCCGCCACCTGTCGTGTGAGGCCCTGGGCCATTTTCCAGGAGGCATCATCCGCCTCCTTTCCTCCAGCCGCCTTATCCAGCAGGGCCTTCCCTTTGTCTGTCAGGGGCTGGGCCAGATAGGCGTCGCCTATATCATAAAGAAGGACGTCCAGGCCTTTCCGATCAAACGGTCCGCTCCCGGCGGATGCACAGAAACATGTCTTGCAGGGGTCGTTGCATCCCAGCCCTACGAAAGTGGTGGCCTCGTAACGCTTGACCCAATAGGGATCCTGATACTCAGGGCTGTCGAAGTTCCGCCTCACAAGCTTGAATGCGAAGGCGTCGCACGGACGAATCCCCACCACAGCCCGAGGCGGAATATCCTTTTGATCTTCTTTAAGGATGTGGGCGTCGGGCTCTTTCTCGTCCAGGGTGTAAACGAACATGCGCTCCGACTGGGGTTCGGCCAGAAACTTGGCCGACATACGTGTGTTCTGGAAGTCGAAACTCGGTCGAACACCTTCTTCCAGGACACGAAAATTGTGATAATCCCCTTCCTTGACGGGCACATACACCCGGTAGCCGTCCTTCAATCCTTCAAGGGCCCCTACCCATTCATCCTTGCTGAATATCTTGGCACTCATTGAATGTTCCTTTACGCGCAGAGTTTATGATCCTTTCCGACCGGGGCCTAACGAATAAAGTCGTTGGGGTCTTCCTTGCGGTAGACGTCCAGCGGA
Organism: uncultured Desulfobacterales bacterium; assembly: GCA_964512335.1. Taxonomy (GTDB): domain Bacteria; phylum Desulfobacterota; class DSM-4660; order Desulfatiglandales; family HGW-15; genus JAIPEI01. The sequence continues at coordinate 2,895 of CAZEIA010000212.1, read as the reverse complement.
GGCCGGCTTTCCAGGCTCAGTCCCGCCTCCCAGTCGAACAGCTCGATGCAGTCCTTGTTGAGCTTCTTGGTGAACTGGCGAACCGGAATGCCCACGGGGCAGACACGTTCGCAGGCCCCGCAGTCGGTACATCGGCCTGCGCAGTGAAACGCCCTGAGGAAATGAAAGGTCATGGTGTCCGTGGGATCGACGCTCTTTCCGACCCACTGGGGGTTTGACTCGTCCACAAAACAAGTCGGACAGTAGCAGAGAGGACAGGCGTTGCGGCAGGCGTAGCACCGAATGCAGGATGAAATTGTACGCTCGAAAAAGGCCCACTTCTTGTCGGGATCCATGGCCTCGATCTTTTCTACGTCTTTGAACTCCTGGACATCATCCTGTTCCGGCACCGCATCGGCAACCAGCTCATCGTACTCCACAGGATTCCTGTGACGGCAGGTTTTGCAGTTCAGCTGAAGGAAACCGGTCTTCTCGAAGGTCTCCTCGAACCCCGGCCCTTTCACGGTGAATCGGTTCGAACCGGGCTCCTCGGTTACCTCCGTGATTTCCCGGTGTTTGACTGCACGCTTGACGGCCCTGTGGCTGATGATGCCTGTACACGGCACGCCCACGATATGTAGTTGCTCCCGAGTGACCTGGTTTTCGATCACATGGGTGACTATATTGCGGGAGTTGCACCCCGTGGCAAGTATGCCGACCTTGTCAGTCCGTCCAGTGAGATAATTGCACAAATTCAGGCCGCAGTTGCTGTCCCAGTGGAGTATGTCCACGTCTCCCGGATCTCGCACCAGAACGGGCTCGTTCATCATCGGTACGGAGCCCTTCTTGTACCCTATGAACACATCCACAACCCCGTCCGAAAGAAGCCTTTTCGCGGTCTCGCGGATTTTTTGCGTGTATTCGATCATTATGCCACCTCAGCTATTCCTTTTATGAGACGCTTGGCCGGACCGGCATCCTTGACCGCCTGGACCACCTCATTGGCCACCCGAACAAACTTCGAGGCCTCGGCCGAGGAAATCCATGAGAAGTGAAGCCTCCCCGGCTCCATTCCTATGTGTTCCAGGAGGTTCTTGAACAGGGCGAACTTGCGACGGGCGTAGTAATTACCTTCCAGGTAATGGCAGTCTCCAGGGTGTCACCCGGAGACCCAGACGCCGTCGGCTCCGTGCCGGAACGCGGACAGAAGGAACTTCGGAGAAATGCGGCCGGAGCATGGCACGCGGATGACTCGGATGTTGGGGGGGTACTGAAGCCGGCTCACACCGGCCAGGTCGGCGGCCCCATATGTGCACCAGTTGCAGAAGAACGCCGTAATTTTCGGTTCCCAGTCGTTCATGCTCTTCTCCTTGCTGCTCATGACTCGAAGGGACGCCCCTTCGAGCCTAAGACCGTTCATGTGTTTGTCGGGCCCGGCGCCCCCGCCGCTCATTTCCTCAGCTGAGGCACTCGTGACCATGGAAGCGGTATTGCTTTCTCTACATCTCGTCGATCATGGACATAATCTGGCCGGTCTCGAACCCGCGCAGATTGATTGCGCCTGAACGGCACGAGGCCACACAAAGGCCGCACCCCTTGCACAGCACGGGGTTTATCTCGGCCCTCCCGGCAAACGGACCCTCTTCCATGAAGGATGGGGCGTTATAAGGGCAGAGTGTTATGCAGACACCGCAGCCGGTGCACATGACGGGAGAGACATACGCCACTGTTCCGCTCGTGGCGATGGTCTTGCGGGCCAGCAGGGTGACCGCCCTCGAGGCTGCAGCCTGGGCCTGAGCCACGGACTCTTCAATGGGCTTCGGGTAGTGGGCCATACCACAAAGGAACACGCCGTCCGTGGCGAATTCCGACGGGGCCAGTTTGGCATGGGCCTCAACAAAGAAGCCGTCTTCGTTCATGGGCACCTTGAAGAACTGAGCCAGATTCTCATCCCGATACGGAACAATGGCTGATGCCAGGGTAAGCATATCTGCATGAATGCGGACGTCCCGCCCCAGAACCGGGTCAAAGACCTCGACCGTGAGTGCATCCCCGTTTGCCTGGACAAGCGGCTTGCGCTCACGCTGGTAGCGAATGAAGATTACACCGGCCTCACGCGCCTGCTTGTAAAGCAGCTCCCGCTCCCCGTAGGTCCTGATATCCCGATAGAGGACGTAGACCCTCGAATCAGGATTGAGTTCCTTCAATAGCAGCGCACTCTTTATGGAATGAGTGCAGCAGACCCTGGAGCAGTAAGGGCGGTCCGGCTCCCTGGACCCCACGCACTGAATAAACACGAAGGCCTTGGCGTCCATAAGCGACTTGTCTTCTTCGATGAACTTCCGGTCCAGTTCCTGGTGGGTCATTACGGCCGGGTGTTCACCGTAGAGATACTCCTCGGGCCTGTGCTCCATCGCTCCAGTGGCGATGACGGCCACGCCGTGCTCCACTGTTTCCTGCTTGTCGCCGGATACAAGCAACGACTTGAAGTTTCCCACGAAACCGTCAACCTGTTCGAGCTCGGTGTCGAGACGGATATCAATTATCTCATCCGCCTCCACGGCCTGAGCCAGTTCAGCGGTTTTCTGCTGAATGTCTTCGCCCAGGGCGGTCCGGTTGAGGTTCAGGGCCTGTCCGCCCAGCCGTGCACTCCGCTCCACCAGGATCACCGGGTGCCCCTGTGCGCTCAGACTGCGGGCCGCCACCATTCCCGAGATCCCGCCTCCAAGCACCAGGGCCCGCGGGTTGATATCCACCTGGGCCTCCTGGAGCGGCTCCATCAGGGCAGCCTTGGAAACCGCCATTCGAACCAGATCCTTGGCCTTCTCGGTGGCTGCCTCGGGATGCTCCTTGTGGACCCATGAGTCCTGATTACGGATGTTGGTCATCTCAAAGAGATACTTGTTGAGCCCGGCT
>CAZEIA010000211.1:0-5310 GCA_964512335.1 uncultured Desulfobacterales bacterium | reverse complement strand
CATGACCGCCTTCAGTCCGGAACCGCAGACCTTGTTGACCGTGATGGCTCCCGTCTCCCAAGGAAGACCGGCCCGGACCAGGGACTGCCTGGCCGGATTCTGACCTAGTCCGTGGGGCAGTACGCTGCCCAAAATCACTTCGTCCACGTCTTCGCCGGATATACCCGCCCTGCGAATGGCTTCGTTAATTGCAAGTGCACCCAGGTCAGTGGCGGAGACATTGCTCAGTGTACCTGAAAAATCACCCACCGCAGTCCGGCATGCACTGACTATGACCACGTCCTTCATAATTACACCTACACCTTTCCTTGCCGGAGGCCCGGCCCATGAGCTTTTTCTAAACGGTTTGGAACGAGATAAGGTCAACTTAATTGAGTGAATCGAGTTGTAACGGTTCCAGGCACGTCAAATAACACCCAAAGGCCATATCTATCATTTTCCGCCACGGATAGTCACCGTTCGGGCAAGAGCCGTCCCATCAGAATAAGCTGCAATTTGAAACTCTCAACTCAATACTCACCGAATTTCGGGAATTAAGAATATATATGGAAGCATGTTTTCAAGTCAAGGCAAATTGCTGCTGTGTTTTTCCTTGACATAATAGCTAACAGGCCGCTAACTATACAGAAATAGCACAGGACCAAGCGACCTGCGCCGCATGACGGACCGTATTCCGAATTCCGAATGTTGCGGTGAAGCCTGTTCCACTCTCTTTGCCCCTGAATTGAAAGGACGCTCCATGAACCCGCTTGCACAAGAGCTGAATCAGATCATTCAACACGCCAACCCCCATGTCCTGGAGATGCTCTCCCATGTTGGGAAAAACCTCTTTTTCCCCAAAGGTATCCTTTCCCAGAGCGCAGAGGCCAAGGAGAAGGCCTATCGTTTTAACGCCACCATCGGCATGGCCACGGAAAAGGGACGAACTATGCACCTCCCCTCGGTCATGAATCACATCTGTGATTTTCAGCCCGAAGACGCCATCACCTACGCCCCTTCCTTCGGAGTACCTGAGCTTAGACTGGCATGGAAGGAAGCGATCCTAAAAAAGAACCCCTCCCTTGCCGGGCGGCAAATGAGCCTGCCTGTGGTAACCTGCGCTATCACCCACGGCCTGAGCGTTACAGCAGACATGTGGGTTGATCCCGGAGACGTGATCGTGCTGCCGGACAAGATGTGGGGCAATTACAATCTTATCTTCGGAGTGCGCAAGGGCGCCCGAATCGTTACATACCCATTGTTCGGAGATAACGGTGGCTTCAACGTCGCAGGTTTCAGGGAGTGTGTCCAGAAACAGGCCGATAGCGGTGACAAGATCGTCGTCATCCTGAACTTTCCCAACAACCCCACCGGCTACACGCCCACTGCGGCCGAGGCGGATGCCCTGGCCCACGTTCTGGTCGACGCAGCAAAGGGTGGTTCACGGGTGGTGGCTATAACCGACGACGCCTACTTCGGGTTGTTTTACAGGGATGATATTCTGAAGGAATCCATATTCACACGCCTGGCAGGAAAACATGCACGTCTCATGGCCGTGAAGCTTGACGGCGCCACAAAGGAAGATTACGTCTGGGGACTGCGGCTCGGCTTTGTCACCTACGCCGCCCTGGTCACGCGAGAAGCAGGGCCGTTTTATGAAGCCCTTGAACGAAAGACGGCCGGTGCGGTTCGGGGGTCCGTCTCCAACGCCAGCCGACTCAGCCAGGCCGTGCTATTGGGAGCCCTGGGCTCCGACGGATATGCCTCTGAAAAGGAGGAAAAAGTTGGAATCTTGCGCAGCCGGGCCGAGGAAGTCAACCGGGTGCTCCAGGACCCTCGCTACCAGGATGCCTGGGAGCCCTATCCCTTCAACTCCGGTTATTTCATGTGTCTGCGGCTCAAGACGGTAGATGCTGAGACCCTTAGAACCCACCTCCTGGACCATTACGGAATCGGGCTCATTTCCCTTGGAACACATGACGTACGTGTAGCGTTTTCATGCATCGAGAAGGAGGACGTCCGGGAACTATTCAACACCGTCCTTCAAGGGGTGAAAGACATCGAACCCTGAACGGATCACCTGATCCCCTCACTTTGTTTCCCTGTGGCGGATCGTCGGTCCCCTTCCAACAGCCTGACGGCCCGGCGGACCCGCCCTCTATGCACCTTTGCGGAGCGCCGGTGAAGCGCCATGTGGTGGAAAGACCCCGACAGACTCTTTCGAATGATTCAGAAGGAACCCTGGGCCAAAGATCTTCCCAGTCAGGAGGGCGTGTGGCCGCTCCTGATTGAATGGATTGAGGAGCAGGTCCTCTCACACTTCCTCACCCGCTTTGTGAAGCAGGTGGATGAAATAATCGAGATCAGCCCGGAACTCCCTGAGAAGGAAATCCTGGCCAAGGCCACGCTCCACATAGTCGATTTTCTGGGCGCACACTCGGCATCAGCTCGGATCTATGACCCATACACCGAACAGATGCTCAGCTACGGCTCCTACCCATACAAAGAAACCGCCCGTGAGACTTATATCCCCCTGGAAAAAAGCGTGGCCGGCGAGGTGGTGAAGACTCGGCGGCCCTACCTTGTGCCGGATATCCTCAGCGAAGAACTCTATCAGGACAAGAGCGTTGTTTTCGAAAAAGGGGTCCATTCACTTATGGCGATCCCGGTGGAAATCCCGCGTTTCTTTCCCCACGAGCGAGACTCGGTCGGCGTAATCCAGATCTACTTCCCGGAAAAAAACCGCAACTTTTCCACGGTTGAGGTGCAGACCGCTGTGGTAATGAGCCGAAGGCTCAGCTTTGTCATCGCCCGGAAAAAGATTCTCTTTCTCAACATGATGAACGACAAAAAGGACACTATCGTAAGGAATATCTTTCTCAAGCTCGGCAGTCGGGAAGGCGTCAAGATGAAGGACGTATTCAACCAAGTCATCCCGGAGCTCGCCGACATAATCAGCCTGGAGAGCTGCGCCCTCTTCTCGGTGAGCCGGGATCTTGATCATGCCGTACTGGAGGCCGGATACCCTGATTCAGTCGGCTATCACGGTATCGGCAAGGAGTTCCCTATTGAGAGCGAGCCGGCCTTCGAGCTCATCCTTGGAAAACGGGAGTACGTGGAGGAGAGCCCTTATGAAATCGTTACGCCGTCCTACCTCCTCGTAACCGACCCTCAGAAGAGCGATCTGGTATCAGCCGCCGTGAAGCGATTCGCGCGATCGCACAGCATCAACTCCATCCTCTACATTCCCCTCGCCGTGGGGGGTGAAATTACACACTTTATGACATTCGATGCACTGGACGACCGCAAACGCTATGCGGAAGAAGAGATCGACATATTCCTCTTTCTAGGGCGGGAACTTGTCAAGGCCCAGCGGATGGAGCACCTGGACGACACACTTCACGACTTCAAAAACCCGGCCATTGCCACCGCCGGATTCGCGCGAAGGCTGAAGCAGCTCCTGGAGCGGACGGGCGAGGAGCGGGACGAGGCCAAGATCATGCGCTATGTGGAAATCCTTCTCGAGGAGACCAGCCGGCTTCAGGAAATGGCCCTCAGCATCTACCAGGTGGGGGAAAAACAGGATGTCAACCTGAGCGACGTGGTCCGTCACCGCTTCGAGATCAATGAGGAGGCCATCAAAGAACAACTCAAACAGAACGTGACACTCAATGCAGGACCCTATGAAGACCCCCTTATGGTGCGATGCTACCCCATGCACTTGGAACGCGTCCTGGACAACCTCTTCAACAACGCCACCAACGCCATTCCTTTCAGGGGAGGAAAACTGGCGGTTCGTACCTTCCGGGACGAGAACTGGGCCTGCGTGGAGATTACGAACACCGGAGCCATTTCAGAAGAAGACCGTACACGGCTCTTGGAGGGAGAGGGGCGTGGCCGGGGAATCTACATCACCCACCGTATAATCCGCCTTCTCAAGGGACGCCTGGAAATACAGACCGGGAAGGACACGACCACACTTCTTGTCAAGCTTCCCCTGACCTCGGAGGCCTGACACACGGATCATTCCTGCTCGGCGAAATCCATATCGAACTGCCCGAAAAGGCCGCTTCTGGCCCTTTCCGGGGGCTGTACGTGCTCCGTGGGCTCTGTGCCCTCTACAAAGGCCTGAAACACGGTCTTCTCTGAACGCGGGCCTGCCAGGAGCCCCTCCTCTGCGTCGATCTTGGCGAAGACCACGCCCTCAGGGACGGGAAAGTCCTCGACGGGCAAGCCTTTCAGGGCTTCCTGCATGAAATGGAGCCATATGGGGCTCGCAGCCCTTGACCCTGTTTCAGCGCGGCCCATGGGTACGTGATCGTCGTATCCGACCCAGACTCCTGTTGCCAGCTCCGGCGTGAACCCCAGGAACCATGCATCCCTGAGGTCATTAGTCGTACCGGTCTTTCCGGCCGCGGGACGCTTCAACTCCTTGATGCGCCATCCGGTGCCTTCCTGCACGACACCCTTGAGCATATCGGTCAAAACAAATGCGGTCTGGGGCGAAATGGCCTCCACAACCGCCGGTTGGTTTTCTTCGATCACCCGCCCGTGTCGGTCTTCAATACGTTCAATGGTGTAAGGGCTGGGCAGCATTCCCCTGTTGGCGATGCATGCGTAGGCACGGGTGAGTTCCAGGAGGGACAGGCCGGAAGATCCCAGGGCCAAGGCCAGATCCGGACTGAGCTCCGATTCAATCCCGAGGAGACGCGCATACTGGATGGCCTTTTGAACGCCGACGTCTCTCAGGATTTTGATGGTGATCACGTTCATGGAGCGGATCAGCCCCCAGCGAAAAAGAGTGCGCCCGGAAAACTCCTTTTTGTAGTTCTCAGGTTTCCACAGCTTGTCCCTATCTTGCATGGACGCAACGTACGGGGCATCCAGAATCAGCGAGGACGGCGTCATGCCGTTTTCCAGGGCGACTCCGTAGATAATGGTCTTGAACGCTGATCCCGGCTGGCGGCGGGCCTGGATCGCCCGGTTGAACTGGCTTTGGGTGAAATCACGTCCTCCGACCATGGCAAGGACCCTGCCCGTGTCCGGTTCCATGGACAAAAGGGCCCCCTGGACCTCGGGCTCCTGTTCCAGGGCCACGATCCAGGCTGTGGGTTCATCGGCAGGCTCGAGGATTCGAACCAGGATCACATCCCCCCTGCCGAGGACACGGCTCGGACGCCGGACCGGAGCAGCGCTGAAATGAATTTTGGTATTGGGCTTCCGGGCCCATTTCATATTTTTCAGTGGAAGGACACCTTTTTCAGCACCGAGTCCTACCGTCACTTGTTCCTTGTTATCCTCAACTGACAGCACCACCGCCTCCACCATGTC
>CAZEIA010000210.1:0-5311 GCA_964512335.1 uncultured Desulfobacterales bacterium | reverse complement strand
CCGTGGCTGGCATGCCGTTCTTATTATTGGTGGGTGCCGCACCCAATGCCATTGCCTACAGCTCCAAGCAGTTCACCAGCGGGGAGTTTTTCACAACCGGCATTCCGGCCAGCGTTTTGCTGATGGCGGTGCTCGGCCTTATTATCCTGCTGGTCTGGCCGTTGATGGGGATGCCGGTGTATATTGGTTAGGATTTGTCCACGCACGAAGGCGTGCAATCTTGGTGTGGGAGTCCCGAAAATTTTAGCGGTGCAGGAGACGCAGGATAAAGTGCTGTTAATTCAACATATTGTTTTTTAGCTCCCTTTCTGTGCGTGAAATGGAAGCTTTTGCAGGATAATCAATCTTTCTCAAGAGCCTGGTCTAGAATAGGAGTGGTTATGGAGCGATTGTATGAATTGCTGGAAAGGATAATTCAGCGTGTCAATGTGAATCTGCGGGATCCCCTGTTTGATGTAGGTCCTTATGTCAGGGACCTCATACCATGGCAACAGCTTGTGAGGTTTTACGCTTTCTACGGCTTCACTCCTTATCATCCCCTGGACTTCCATTTCGTTCGTTCCAACCTGGCGGGAAGCTACTTCCTGGGCAGATGCCATGTCTCGGATTCCATTTTGTATAAATGCGATATTCGTGGTGATGAACTCAAACGCAAGGGCGATGTTTTCAGTTTTGAGGGGTTCGAGATCCCTTTGCATGATGATGAAACCATCCGCATAACTGACAGTTATCTCATTAAAAACCTGGTCCACAACAATACCCACGACCCTGAAGACTTGGAGGATTTTATTATCCGAAACACGGTATCCGCCCACTACACAAACATACACGGTTCGGACGTGGAGGGTTGTTTTTTGGGCCCCTTCAGCACTGTGGACCTGACCACGCTTCACGATTGCGTTGTAGGAGAATACGTGTACCTGCAAGTCAGGGAGCTCAGTCACCGCCGGATACCGGCAGGGACTGTATGGATCAACAACGGTGATCGATTTGATTTTTCCTATTGTCATGACCCGGAAAATCTCAAACGCTACATCCGGTTTGAACCGGGTTCCGCCCCTGAAGGAGTGTTCATGTCCTTTGTGGACCAGCGCAAGGTTGACTTTCAGCGCATCTTTGATGTGGTCAACCTTGAAAGACCCTTTTCCTTTCCGGAGGGGGCCTCGGTTAATCGTTACGCCGTGATAAAACCCAAAACCCGCATCAGCAGGAATGTGCTTGTGGCCCAGCGGGCCTATATTGAAAACACATCCATGGGAAGGGGAGCCAATGCTCAGGAGAACTGTTTTATCATTAATTCGAGCCTGAGTGGCAACAATGTCACCGCCCACGGCGCAAAAATCATTCATGCCGAGCTGGGCGATAAGGTTTTCGTGGGATTCAACTCTTTCTTGCGGGGGGCGATTGACACGCCGCTGAAAATAGGTGAAAACAGCATTGTCATGCCCCACACCATTATCGATCTTACGGAGGGAGTGGAAATCCCACCTGAACACCTGGTGTGGGGTTTTATCCGGAACCAGGAGGACGTGGCTCATAACAGCCTTCCCTTGGCCGAACTCGCCGCCGTATCCGGGCAGCTCAAACTGGGGGCCATGTCGTTCAAAGGTGAAGGCCGTGTTTTTGTTGATGGGTTCAGACATCGCATTGAACACATACTCGAGGCCAATGGGGCCTATTTCGACGGCATAGAACAGCAAGGACATGCCCAGCAAAGCCAGGATATTTCCTACAATCTGATTCAACCCTATCCGGAAGGAGAGTTCAAAGGACTTTATCCCACTATTGATATTCATCCCTGACAGGGACTAAAATAAATTAATGAGTCCATTTTTGCTTATCATCCTGAAAAGCATAAAAAGATCTAATTAAAGGTGTAATTAGGCATCGACCCCGGTGTCTGGCCCCACTCGACCGGACGGTTTCGGAGTCGCTTGGGAGAAGTAAAATATGAGCTCAAAGCTCGTCAATATCGGTTTCGGGAATTCAGTGGTGTCCCGTCGGGTGGTCGCCATAATTTCGCCTAACACGGCGCCCGTTAAGCGGCTTCGTGAAGAGGCGCGTGATGACAGGAGACTTATCGACGCGACCCAGGGTCGAAAGACACGATCAGTGATCATCACCGACAGCAACCATGTAATCCTCTCGGCCATCCAGTCCGAGACCATCGCCCAGCGTTTCAGCCCGGACGGCAGCCTGAGCCGGGAAGATCTGGGGGAATGACATGGGCGGGCGGGTTTTTGTGATATCGGGCCCTTCGGGTTCAGGCAAGTCCACGATCATAAAGGAGAACCGGAAACGCATCGACAACCTGACGTACTCTGTGTCGCACACGAGCAGGAGGCCCAGGGGCGCGGAAGAGGACGGAGTGGAGTACCACTTTGTGGACCGGGACACCTTCCGAGCCATGATAGACAGGAATGAGTTCGCTGAGTGGGCCGAGGTATTTCAAGATTACTACGGGACCTCTTTACGCGAGCTCAAGGAGAGAACTTCCCAGGGCCTGGACGTGATAATGGACCTGGATGTTCAGGGGGCCTTGAACATGCGCAGGGCTGTGAAGGACTGTGTCCTGGTGTTTATCCTTCCTCCGTCCATGGAGGTTCTGAAGGAGCGCCTCAGGGCAAGAGGCACGGACGACTCGACAGCAGTTGCCAGGAGGATGGAGAGGGCCGCGTCTGAAATCATAAGTGCCCGTCAGTACGACTTCCTGGTCCTGAACGATCGACTGGACCGTGCCGTTGAGGATGTGGCATGCATTATCCAGGCGGATCGATGCCGGATAGACCGTAGGGTCCCGGAGATTGAGAAGGTGACCTCATGAGCCGAAGTCGGGAACACCTGGTGCCCGGGTTCCACGCGGTATTGGAGGCATTGTCGCGGAAAGATTGTCCTGTGATGGAGGTTTTGGTTTCCGCGGACAGACGTTCAAAGCGAGTCAGGGCGGTGCTGGATCTGGCGGAAAAAAACAAGGTCTCCGTCCGATTTCTGCGGCCGGAAATACTGGGAGCAAAGCTGCCCGACACGCCGCACCAGGGAGTGGCGGCTGTTGTACGGGCCCCGGCCTACACAGACCTGGATGACATACTCGAGGTGGCCCGTAATGCGCCCGGCCGGGGGCTCCTCCTCATTGCGGACCACATCACGGACCAGGGCAACCTTGGCGCCCTGATTCGCACGGCCGCCTTTTTCGGTGTGAGCGGCCTGATTATTCCCAAGGATCGATCCGCCGGCCTCGGCGAGGCGGTTGCAAAGCGCTCGGCGGGTGCGAGCCTTTTCCTTCCTGTTGCCAGGGAAGTCAATCTTGCCCGCACCATGGACAGGCTCAATCATGAAGGGTTCTGGGTCATCGGCGCAACCGGAGACGCCGGTACGGATGTCTATCAGTTCGACTGGAATCGGGACACGGTTCTGGTCGTAGGGAGTGAGGATCGCGGGCTGGCTCCCAATGTGAGGGCGCACTGTCACGAAACGGTCTCGATTCCCGGTTCCGGAATGGTGGAGTCACTCAATGTGGCCGTGGCCGCCGGAGCGATCCTTTCAGAGATCACTCGCCAGAGGATGAACGAGGGTTCCACTTGGGCGGGTAGCACTCAAGCGCCCCCTCGGAAACAAGGGCCCTGATCAGGGGGCAAAGGGGAAGCCCCACAACATTTGTATAGGAACCCCGAATATGCTCCACCAGGAAGGCACCGATTCCCTGAATGGCGTAGCTTCCAGCCTTGCCGTAAGGCTCCCCTGTATCAAGGTATCCCTCCATCTCCGCAGGTTCGAGTGATTTGAAACGGACTACAGTGCTCGCGGATTCTGTGTGGATCCTGTCTCCCGGCGGGGCCAGGATGGAAAACCCTGTGATGACCTTATGTTCGCGACCGCTCAACCGATTGAGCATTTCTTGGGCCTCTTCCCGGTCCGCAGGTTTTCCCAGTATGGCCTCTTCCAGCGCCACCACGGTGTCCGCGCCCAAGATCCATCGGCCGGGGAATACTTGGCCGACCGCCTCGGCCTTTTGCCGGGACAGCCTGCACGCAACCTCCGACGGCTCGTCTCCGTTGGCGTTCTCTGGAATCTCCGCAGGGACCGCCTTGAAGGGCAGGCGGGCCTGCTCAAGAAGGCGTTTTCTTCGAGGGGAGGCCGAGGCAAGGACCAGGGGGAAGTCAGGCCGGATGAAGATATGGGTCATGATTTCTCCGAGTTCATTCAGGGGGTGGGTTCGGGGAGGCCGAAAAGCCGGCGGGCGGTCTCCGAGGTGATGCGGGCCGCCTCCTCAAGAGGGATTTCTCTGAGGCAGGCGATTTCTCTGGCGGTATGGATCAAGAGGGCTGGTTCATTTCGCCTGCCGCGATGTGGCACAGGCGCAAGATAAGGAGAGTCGGTCTCCAATAGCAACCTCTCCAGGGGGACCATCCGAGCCACGTCCCGGGCGGTTTCCGCCTTGGGAAAAGTTATGGTTCCAGGCAGGGAAATGTCGTACCCAAGGTCCAGGAAGGTCCGTGCAAGTCTTGTGTCACCGCTGAAACAGTGGATAACGCCCCGAGGCCGGTTTTCCCCCATGGCCTTGATACATGAGAGAACGTGTTCATGGGCGTCCCGGTCATGTATGACAACGGGAAGACCGAGTCTGGAAGCAATTTCGAGCTGGCGTTCAAAGGCCTGGATCTGCCCTTCCCTGCCTGAGCGATTGCGAAAGAAGTCCAGTCCGATCTCCCCCCAGGCGACCACCTTGGGGTTTGAGGCCAGTTCGGTCATGCGATCCAGATCATCCGCGCACATCTTGTCCGCGTTATGGGGGTGACAGCCGACTGTGGCGAAGAGGAACGAATGCTCCTCGGCCAACCGTACCGCCCTGCGGGAAGAGGCCGGATCGATGCCCACCGTGACGATCTGATCGATACCGGCGTCAAGCGCTCGGGTCAGGACCGAGGGGAGATCTCCTTCAAATTCGTTCATGTCCAGGTGGGCGTGACTGTCGATGAGCATGGGTCCTCCTGATCAATGCCGGTCGGATATCTTTATGAGACAGATCATATGGTATTGCCTCGGCAAATTCAATAATCTCGAGTCGAGTCGGGAATAAATCGGTGGAATAAATCGGTTGCATAATTGACGAAAGCCCCTAAAATGGAACATTGAACTAAACCGGCACGATAGGAGATGCACCTTACACTATGGCTGCCACACTCAAAAAGGCGGGCTTCGAACCGGGCAGGGAAAAGAACCTGGAAGAACAGCTTCTGTTTCAGAAGAGGCTCAATTCCATCACCAACAAGATCCATTCAGCAAAGGATACAAATGATATCCTGATCAACCT
>CAZEIA010000209.1:3072-5343 GCA_964512335.1 uncultured Desulfobacterales bacterium | reverse complement strand
TGGTCCTGACATCTCTTAACGAGGGCACGCCTGTGACCCTTATTGAGGCCATGGCTGCGTGCAGGCCAGTTGTGGCAACAGCCGTGGGAGGAGTTCCGGACCTGATGGGCAGGGTGGAGGGAGACCTGGGAAAAGGGGTGAAGCGGGCTGAGCGCGGCCTGTTGATTCCATCCGGGAACGATCATGCTCTGGCCCATGCCCTGACCTTTCTGCGGGATCATGGAGATGAACTCTATTCTATGAAACAGAGGGCCAGGCAATACGCCCTTTCCGCCTACAGCCTGGAAAGGCTTGTCAAGGACATTAAAGGCCTGTATAGAGATCTGCCATGAACTCCTTTTCTCTTTATCACTATCTGATTTTATTCGGGGCCGGACTGGGCCTTTCGCTGGTCCTGACGCCCCTGGTCCGCTCCCTGGCCCATGCTACAGGCCAGGTGGCCGTCCCTCGGGATACCCGCTGGCACAAAAAAGAGACGGCTCTTTTGGGAGGCGTGGCGATTTTTACCGCCGTTGCCGCAGTGTGGTCGGGGGCCGTACTGGTCCTTGGGTGGGAGCCTTTCGGAAAACCCCTGCTGCCCATCTTCCTTTGTGGTTCGGGTGTTTTCATGCTCGGCCTGGTGGACGACATCAAGAGCCTGGTGCCCCAGCACAAGCTGGCCGTACAGATCGTCATAGTAGCGGTCTTCATGACCTTCGGGTTCCGGCTCGACTGGACGGTTTCCAGGACCGCCGACCTGTTCCTGTCCATCCTCTGGGTAGTGGGAATCACCAATGCCTTCAACCTCCTGGACAACATGGACGGGCTTGCTGCGGGAGTGGCCTTCATAGCCGGGGTTTTCCTGTTCCTCACAGGTTATATGAACCCTGAAATCATGCCCCTGTCGGTTCCCCTGCTGATACTTTGTTCCGTGTACCTTGGGGCTCTGCTCGGGTTCCTGGTGTACAACTTCAACCCCGCCTCCATCTTTATGGGGGATGCCGGCAGCCTCTTCCTGGGTTTCATGATGGCCTCCATGACCATGGTGGGCGGCGCCGGCGAGTCCGTGGGCTACGGGGTCGGCAAACTGCTGTCCGTTATCGCCATCCCCATCCTGATCCTCTTCATCCCGATACTGGACACAGGGTTTGTGAGTCTCATGCGGAAATTTTTCAGGCGTCCCATCTCTCAGGGAGGCAGGGACCACTCGTCACACCGCCTGGTCGCCATCGGGTTTTCAGAGCGCATGGCCGTGCTGGTCTTATACGGCTTCTCCGTGGTTTCAGGGATCATTGCCATCACAGTCCAGACCGCGAGCATCGGTCTCACCCTGGTGCTGATTTTGTTCTACCTGCTGTTCGTCGTCTTTTTCTGGATCTACCTGGCCCGGGTAAAGGTCTACGAGGGTGAATCAGTGCTGACAGACAACGGCCTCGGGTCCACAATCACCCCGCTGGTTATCCAGTTCACTTACCGAAGAAGGCTCTTCGAGGTCCTCCTGGACCTGATCCTGGTAACGGTCGCATACTACTCAGCCTACCTCCTGCGGTTCGAAGGGCCGGTGTACTACCTGATCGGCGAAAACTTCCGCATGTTCCTCATGTCCCTGCCCACCGTGATGGCAAGCCAGATTTTCTGCTTCTATGTCATGGGCGTGTACCGTGGCGTCTGGGAGGCCACCGGTCTGAGCGACCTCATCGACTACATCAAGGCCATAACGGCCGGGACCGTCATGGCTATGCTGGTACTCCTCTTCATCTACCGTTTCGAGAGCTTTTCGAGAGCGGTTTTTATCATCTACTGGATCCTGATGCTCCTTCTGGTGTCCCTCTCGAGGCTCTCCTTCCGTCTGGTGGACGAGGGTGTCAAGAAGGGAAGACAGAAAGGCAAACCGGTACTCATTTACGGCGCAGGAGCAGGTGGGCGGATGGTGGCAAAGGAGATCGAGAACAATCCCTCCCTGGGCCTTGTGATAAGAGGCTTTGTGGATGACAACCCCCGCAAGCTGAGAAAGAAGATCATGGGGTACACGGTCCTGGGAGGCCGGGAGGATCTGGAAAAGATCATTCGCAAAATCGGTGTTCAGGAGATCATCATTTCCTTCAAGTCCAATGCGGAAGAGACCCGCAGAGCGCTCAAAAGCCTGTGTCAAAAAATGGACGTGGAGGTGGAGGTGCGACGGATGAAGATGGTCTTGGAGTGAAAAGACCCCACGGCTCAAACCCGGCCTCCCAACCAGGAACCAAGAACCAAGAACCAAGAACGAAGAACGAAGAACGAAGAACGAAGAAC
>CAZEIA010000209.1:0-2972 GCA_964512335.1 uncultured Desulfobacterales bacterium | reverse complement strand
GAATGCACCGGCTGCATTTAGTCTGAAGGCCGCGGCCACACCCTCCCCTGCAGATCATAAGGAGATGCCATGGATTTCAGCCTTTCGATGGAACAGGAGATCCTCAGAAACTCGGTACGTCAGTTTGCAGAAGCGGAAATCGGGCCCGTAGCCGGTGAACTGGATGAAAAGGAGGAGTTCTCTTACGACACCATGAAAAAGATGGGTGAACTGGGGCTCTTCGGCATGTTCGTCTCGGATGAATATGGTGGCCAGGCGATGGATTACGTTTCCTACATCATCGCCACAGAGGAGATCGCCCGCGTGGACGGGTCTCACGCCGCCACCGTGGCCGCTGGAAACTCATTGGGCATAGGTCCGTTGTACTATTTCGGGAATGAGGAGCAAAAAAGGAAATACCTGCCCAAACTGTGTGCAGGCGAGGCCCTCTGGGGCTTCGGCCTCACCGAGCCCAATGCGGGCTCGGATGCGGGCAGCTCCAAGACCACGGCGGTCCTGGACGGTGAGGAGTGGGTGATCAACGGAAGCAAGATCTTTATAACGAACGCCGCCACGGACATCACCACGGGCGTTACCGTGCTGGCCCGCACAGGCACCAGGGAGGACGGGCGTCCGGAGCTTTCCTGCATCCTGGTGGAGTCCGGAACGCCCGGATTCGAGGCCCGGGAGATGCACGGAAAAATGATGTGGAGGGCCTCCAATACGAGTGAGCTCTATTTCGATGAATGCCGTGTTCCAAAGGAGAACCTGCTCGGCACGCGAGGGCATGGGTTCAGGCAGATGCTCTCCACCCTGGACGGAGGCCGCCTTTCCATCGGGGCCATGGGACTGGGAGGGGCCCAGGGCTGCTACGAGCAAGCCCTCAAATACGGCCGGGAGCGGGAGCAGTTCGGGAGGCCCATCTCCACCTTTCAGGTCAATGCATTCAAGCTGGCGGACATGGCCATGGAGATCGAGTGCGCCAGGTTGCTGCTGTATAAGGCATGCTGGCTCAGGGACAATGGAAAGCCGTACGGCAAGGAGGCCGCCATGGCCAAACTTCACTGCTCCGAGGTCATGTATCGCTGCGCTAACCACGCGGTTCAGCTCCACGGCGGGTACGGGCTCATGAAAGAATACGCCGTGGAGCGGTTCTACCGGGACCAGAAACTCCTGGAGATCGGCGAGGGAACGTCGGAGGTGCAGAGACTCGTAATCGCCAGGTTGATAGGGGCCATGTAGGAAAGAGGCTATTCTACCTCTATCAGGGGTATAAAAAGGGCGATCCCGGGCTGAATTCGAAGGATCGCTTTTTTTTTGAAAAGCATCAACCACGAAGAACACGAAGAACACGAAGAAAAATGCGATTTGATAATCTCTCCAATGAAGTCATAGGTTGTGCCATAGAGGTACACAAGGGACTGGGCCCTGGTTTACTTGAATCCACCTACGAAACCTGCCTTGCACACGAAATGAGGGAGAAGGGCGTCAATTTTCGACTTCAATATCCGCTGCCTGTTGAGTATAAAGGGGTTCGGCTGGACTGTGGATATCGTGTGGATGTCTTGATTGAGGATTGCCTTCTTCTTGAACTCAAGAGTGTTGAGGCCATTAAGCGTATACACGAGGCCCAGGTTTTGACCTACATGAAGCTGGCGGGTATCCCGACCGGCCTTCTTATCAACTTCAATGTCCTGCAGTTGAAAAACGGTATCAGGAGATTTGTGTTGTAACTGAGTGTTTTCTTCGTGTTCTTCGTGTTCTTCGTGGTGAGTCTCCAGTTAGCGCAGGAAGCGGTTTGCCCATGCTCGATAGAGTCCTAGGAAAAGAAATCGCCCACTATGTCAGGGCGCACAGGGGCCTGGTTGTGACTGCCATCGCGCTGACCGCCATGTCCGCGCTCTTCGTGGTTGTTCCGGCCTATCTACTGCAGCCTTTTATAGACGAGGGGATGAAGGCCGGGAGCGAACCCGCCAGTTGGAAGATCCCCTGGGTGACCTTCGGAGAATCCCTGACATCATTGAAGAAGACTGAACTGGTTATTGTCGAGGGCATCTCACCGAACCGCCTGCTGGTCATCTTGACCCTTGTGGCGTTTGTGTCCGTGCTCTTCAAGTCCCTGACTTTGTACCTGAGCCAGCTTGCGGCCGCAGCCTTTTCCAACCGGGCCATCCTGTCCATTAGAGTGGACCTGTTCAGGCGTTTTGTGGCCCTGCCCCTCAAGTTCTATCACCGCCACAAGGCAGGGGAGCTTATCTCCCGTTCCACCGCCGATGTTACCGTGATGCAGGAGCGCATCGCCAACATCCTGATCGGCCTGGTGCAGCATCCCTTGACCGCGCTTGTGTTCCTTGGATATCTGTTTGTCATGAACTGGCGGCTCACGTTGCTCGTGTTTTTTGCGGCGCCGGTCATTGTGGGGCTGATCCGCCTTTTCGGAAGAAAGGTGAAGAAGCACTCCTCCCGTGTCCAGGAGGCGGTCTCCTTTGTGACCTCGGCCTATCAGGAGGTCCTTCTCTGCCTTAAGGTCATTCAGTCCGCTTGCACACAGGAACGGGAATCGCGGAAGTTCGAAGACCTGGCTCAGGAGCTCTACCGGAAGATTATGCGATGGAACCGGTGGTTTCTGGGGCTGGGCCCCATGATGGACTCCACGGTCTTTCTAGTCCTGCCCGGTGTCCTCGTGATCGGCAAGATCTATTTTCACCACACCCTCGGAGAGCTGATGTCCATGATCTATGCCTTCTCGAGGGTCTACTCGCCCATAAAGAGCCTGGCCCGGGTGAATACCGAGCTGCGCACCCTGCAGGGGGCTACGGACCGGGTATTCAGCATAATGAAAACCGAGCCGGACATCAAAGATTCGCCCGGGGCGCTTTCTCTGCCCAGGCATCGCGAATCATTGGAGTTCGACCGGGTGTCTTTCGGTTACGGGCCTTCCTCGCCGGTGCTTCACGATATCTCATTCAAGATCAAGGCGGGTGACATGGTGG
>CAZEIA010000208.1:0-5344 GCA_964512335.1 uncultured Desulfobacterales bacterium | reverse complement strand
ACATTATCAAGACAGAGGAGGATTGTGCAGATGAAGCTTAGACCGTTGAGCGACAGGGTGGTTGTACTAAGGATCGAAGAGGAGCAGCAGACCTCCGGAGGCATTATTATTCCGGATACTGCAAAGGAGAAGCCGC
The DNA here is from genome assembly GCA_964512335.1 of uncultured Desulfobacterales bacterium. GTDB lineage: Bacteria > Desulfobacterota > DSM-4660 > Desulfatiglandales > HGW-15 > JAIPEI01. The sequence goes on along the minus strand of CAZEIA010000208.1, from coordinate 5,208 downwards.
AACACGGAAAGGTGATTGCAGTGGGGCCCGGCAAGGTCGACGAGAGCGGCAAGAATATTCCGATGGGGGTCAAGAAAAACGACCGGGTGCTCTTCGGAAAATACGCGGGGAACGAAATTAAGGTCGACGGGGTCGAATACTTGATAATGAGAGAAGATGATATTTTGGGCATCATCCAATAACCAGTGAGGAGGAGTCGTATCATGGCAGCAAAGGAAATCAAGTATGGCTCATCGGCCAGGGAAAAGATGCTCAAAGGCGTGGACACTCTGGCCGATGCGGTCAAAGTTACGCTGGGGCCGAAGGGCAGGAATGTGTTGATCGAGAAGTCATGGGGCTCCCCGAAGATGACCAAGGACGGGGTGACCGTGGCAAAAGAGATAGAACTGGAAGACAAGTTCGAAAACATGGGCGCCCAGATGGTCAAGGAGGTGGCATCCAAGACATCCGATGTGGCAGGAGACGGGACCACCACCGCCACTATTCTTGCCCAGGGAATCTTCCGCGAAGGGTCTAAAATTGTTGCGGCCGGCGCCAACCCGATGGCTGTCAAGCGCGGCGTGGAAAAGGCCGTGGAGGCCGTGGTGGATGAGTTGAGAAAGCTCTCCAAGCCCACTAAGGAAAAGAAGGAGATCGCCCAGGTGGGGACCGTGTCCGCCAACAACGATTCCACCATCGGTGAGATCATCTCCGAGGCAATGGAAAAGGTGGGCAAGGAAGGCGTGATCACCGTGGAAGAGGCCAAGGGCATGGAGACCACGCTTGAAATCGTGGAGGGCATGCAGTTTGACCGTGGATACCTCAGTCCTTACTTTGTCACGGACCAGGAGAAGATGGAAGTCCACATGGAGGATCCTTACATACTTCTCCATGAAAAGAAGATCAGCGCAATGAAGGACCTGGTCCCCCTCCTGGAACAGGTGGCAAAGAGCGGAAGGCCTCTCCTCATCATATCAGAGGACGTGGAAGGCGAGGCGCTGGCCACCCTGGTGGTGAACAAGCTCAGGGGGACCCTCAAGAGCGCCGCTGTCAAGGCGCCAGGCTTCGGCGACCGCCGTAAGGCCATGCTGGAAGACATGGCGATCCTCACCGGCGGTCAGGTGGTGAGCGAGGACCTGGGTGTTAAACTGGAAAACATTACTCTCAACGACCTGGGAACCGCCAAGCGCATCACCGTGGATAAGGACAACACCACGATAGTGGACGGTGGCGGGACACGAAAAGCGCTCGAGGGCCGCGTCAAGCAGATCCGGGCCCAGATCGATGAGACCACCAGCGACTATGACCGCGAGAAGCTGCAGGAGCGCCTTGCCAAGCTCATCGGCGGAGTGGCGGTGATCAGTGTGGGAGCGGCCACTGAGGCGGAAATGAAGGAGAAAAAGGACAGGGTCGAAGACGCGCTCAACGCCACCCGGGCGGCCGTGGAAGAGGGCATCGTTCCGGGCGGAGGTGTGGCCCTGATCCGTGGCATCAAGGCCCTGGATAAGTTGAAGCTCCAGGGTGACGAGGGATTGGGTGTCAACCTGGTCCGCCGCGCACTTGAGGAACCGGTGCGCCAGATTGCCAACAACGCCGGATTCGAGGGCTCCGTGGTGGTGCAGCATGTCATGGACGGTAAGGGCGACTACGGCTTCAACGCGGAAACCGGCATATATGAGAACCTGGTCGCTGCCGGTGTTCTGGACCCCACCAAGGTCACGCGCTTCGCTCTCCAGAATGCAGCGTCTGTCGCAGCGCTTCTCCTGACCACAGAGGCCATGGTGGCTGAGAAACCTGAGAAGAAAAAGGAACCGGCCATGCCGCCGGAAGACATGTACTAAGCCGTACTACCCAATGCGGGTCAAAGAGTCCGGACGGGCGAAAGCCCGTCCGGACTTTCTCATTGCATCCGGCCTAACGGATGATGGATTTCCCCGTCGCGGCCATGCGAGTGACCAGCACCCTTTCCCGATCGAGCATCTCGTCGGCGGAAGGCTTGATCTCCCTAGCCCAGTAATCGCTCTGATACACCTCCTTATAAAGCCGCTCGGCCTCCTGTTCGTTCTCAAAGCGCCGGATCCAGATGTATAGATCCGGCTCATCCAGGGACACGAAGCCCCCCACGAAAACCATCCCCTTTGACACCTGAAAGGGTATGATCTTCTCTTCCATCAATTTGACCCAACGATCCCGCTTCCCGTCCTTGATGCGGTACTGACGGAGCTCAAAAAACATAAGTGGTTCCCCCTTGGCAATTTTGTCAATGTGTTACCATCAGGAAAGGGCCCGCTCAAAGACCTCCAGCCCCTTAGCCCGAACGGACTCCGGCGGCCGCAAGGAACAGGGCTCCCGGTGAAGCACCTGAGTGTAGGTCTGGTCGCTGTTTCCGATCTCTCTGAGCAAGATACGCGGAGTTACCCTGGCATTCACGCGATAGTGGTCGTTTTCCCGGCCGGAAAATATCGCCACGTTGAAACTGTAGAGATTCTCCTGATCAAAATAGCTCAATGCAGCTGCAAGGCCTTCAAGAAAGGCCTCCCGCTCCTCGTCTTTCCATTCAAGCAGGGAACGGCAATCCCTGAATATGCACCACATGTCTGGAAGCGCCCCCTGAGGGGCGAAACTCAGGGTCCAGAATGTCGAACCGGTTCCCTTCAGGACCCGCTCACCTGATTCCTTCTCGGCATCCATATAGTCATGCCAGAAAATTCTGCCGTGCTTCAGGAAATAGGAATGGCTGCACTCCGTTTGAATGCTTGTTTGATAGGTGGGGAACTCCCCGCAGTTCACCTGGATATGGGGATGAATCATGCTGGACCCGGAGGGCGGCATGTAGTTCCAGTTGATGGAAAAATATTGAACCTCCGGATCATACAGGGCGATCCTTTCAATAAAGGCGTGAGCGGCCTTGAACCCGTCCCTGACGATAGCCGAGGTGAACCCTCCGGGAGCGATAAAGTGGTCTTTTCCAAATATGCAGACTGCGGAGTAACGGTCCAGAGGCAGGAGGTTGGGAAAGAGCCATGCATCGCCCTCACGAACCCTTCCTCCCGGGACGACCTCCTCGGGATAAAGCGGCGTCGCCGTCTCAACGGATTCCGGACAGAACGGGCAGTTCATTTCTTTTGATTTCCCGATTAACTCTTCGAAGTCGGGCCTCTGAACAGGGCGGTAGGGCAGGTCAAACACCCTTGTGGACTGTCCAGTGAGGGGGTCGTATCGTATCTCAAAGGGGATCTCGTCCATTGAGAAGTTTTTAAAGGGATTTCTCAACCGCATGTGGTCTTTGATTTTTTTAAACTGAATACTCATTGCCTTGGATCTGCCGCTCCTTCTCAGTGCATGTCTTTTATGTTGAGCCAAATGTGTTTCTGTCTGCGTCCCAAGGTCCATGCGCGGGAAGAGGTCTTCCCCTTGCCCGCACCAAAGGCCCAACATAACGCCGGCAGTGCCCGAAATCAAGTTCAGGACGCCCGGTCTCCCTTTCCTGCAAGACGGACCTCTTTTTTTATTCATGTTTATTAAGATTTTTACGACTGCGAAGCTTGACAGAAAAGGCCGAATGATTATTTTAAAATCGAAGTCAACTTCCTGTAATTACTAAGGATGTCTTCAAATGCCCTTGTGTGCGAAATGACGTTTGAGTCTACGTCCAACACTTCGGACAGGGGCTAAACCAGGAATAAAAGGAGGGACGAATCATGATCATCAGCAGATTGGGCAACTGGCCAGGCAGAGAGTGGTGGAGTCCTTTCGGCGAGCTTGAGAGGATGAGGCAGGAGATGGATCGCCTCACCCAGGGCATGCTTTTAAGGGGGATCCAGCGGCCTAAGCTGGCGGGCGTGTTTCCCCTGGTAAATCTCACCGAGGACAAGGACAGCTTCTTCCTTCGCGCCGAACTCCCTGGGGTTCAGGCGGACAACCTGGACATCTCGGCCACATCCAATTCCGTCACGATTTCCGGGGAACGCAGGATCCTGGACGAGAACGACAACACCAGATACCACCGCAGGGAGCGTGAAGGCGGGCGTTTCAGCCGTGTAGTGAGCCTGCCCGATCAGGTGGATCCGGAGAAGATCGAGGCGAGCTGCAGCAACGGCGTCCTTACCATCACGATTCCCAAGGCCGAGAAAAGCAAACCCAGGCAGATCAGCGTCAAGGCCTCGTGAGGCCGCGAAGAAGGGAGGGATGAATTATGACAGACACCAACAAGGCCCTTCAGGCTAGAGAAAAAGAAGAACTGGCGACCCAGGCGGAGCAGACCGTGCCAGGCCCCACGTTCACCCCGGCCGTGGACATCTTTGAGACGGAAAAGGCCCTTACCGTGGTGGCGGACATGCCGGGAGTAAAAAATGAAGACCTGAGCATCGACCTCCACGAGAACATCCTCTCCTTTACGGGCGATGTAATTGCGCCGGAAAAGGAGGGTGAACTGGATGTCTACAGGGAGTATCGAACCGGCCGTTACGTACGGGAGTTCACCCTGGGCGAATTGATCGACCAGGACAAGATCGATGCGGAACTCAAGGACGGGCTCCTGCGGCTCACACTGCCCAAGGTGGAGGAAGCCAAACCTCGAAAGATCACCGTAAAGGCAGGTTGAGAACCCCCTTACACTCCAGGCCCTCAGCCGCCAAGGCTGCGGGCCTTTTAGCTTTCAGCCCTGGGACTGCGAATGGTGAGAAACTTGGAGAAACGGCCGTCCATGTCGTCGGGAGACACCCACTGGTGCTCTTCCTGGAACTCCTGCCAGATAAGTACCAGAGCGTCTTTCAGGATGGAAACCGCCTCAGCATCCGAATCGCCTGCAAAGGCCAGGAAATCGTCCACAAACTCGCTTTCGAATTCGGCCATGGAATAAGGAGGGCCTGAGGCCCGGGCCTTGCTTCGAAGCCTCTTTATAAACCGCTTCGCCTGGGCCGGGGTCAGGGCGGAGAAAGAAGGGCTCGCCTTTAATTTCCACCTGGCCCACAGGTTGAAAAGGAGCGGCCTGAATGTAAGGTCCGGTTCTTCGAGCACCTCTGTTCCAAGGGTGTAGATCTCGACCAGCCGTGCCAGGAGGCCGTCAAGGACCATGATCCTGCGAATAACCTTCAGGCACTCGGCCAGGTCGGAAAGCCATTCGAACTCGCGTGCCTCATCCCCTTCCCTCTGCCCGACAAATAGCCGCGGCCGCGGTTCCATGATCCCGGCGAGAACGCCTCCCCAGTACTCGCCCCAGAAGCCGGG
>CAZEIA010000207.1:0-5346 GCA_964512335.1 uncultured Desulfobacterales bacterium | reverse complement strand
ATGAGTTGAACACGGCCTGAATGGACAACTCCAGTTGCTCGTAGGGGTCCTGCGGAAACGGAGATCCGGTCCTTTCCTTCACCACCTGCATGAAGGCCCCGGTGGCCTCCTTCAAGGCGGCGGCCTCGAGTTCAATATCGGTTTTCGCCCCGGACTCCTTCTTAATGCGTGAAAAAACCTCATCGAACGCCTCGTCCGGGATGCCGAGGCAGACGCTGCCGAAAAGCTGGACCAGCCTTCGGTATGCATCGTAAACAAACCTCTCGTTTTTGGTCAGCTTGATCAGACCGACTGCTGTTTCTTCGTTGAGGCCGAGATTAAGAATGGTGTCCATCATGCCCGGCATGGACATGGCGGCACCGGAACGAACCGAAACCAGCAGGGGTTTTTTGGAGGACCCAAAGCCTTTTCCTGTCTTTTTTTCCAGATCGGCCATGGCTGAACGCACCTGTTCCATAACGGCCGGGTCAAGTTTCTTCTTTTTGTTTTTGAGGTAGTCAAGGCACGCTTCCGTGGAAATGACAAACCCGGGAGGAACGGGAAGACCGATTTGCGTCATTCCGCACAGGTTAGCCCCCTTGCCTCCAAGCAGCTTCTTGTTAGAAGCATCTCCGTCTTCAAATGCAAAAACAACTTTTTTAGATGCCATTTCCGCCTCCCTTTTCTCGCTTTTTTGTGTATTCAAGGACGTATGCAAAACCAAGCAGGGCTAGGGCCAGACCGCCCACCCGCACAATGGAAATGTCTCCGAAAAAGAGTCGTGAGATCAGCAGTGAAAGAAATACCGAGACCAGCAGACGCAACCCAAAAACAGTCAAACCTCCCATGGCTTCGATCCCTTCAATCCGGCGTAACTCAATCTCATCCGACGCTTTGAAGGCCGCATAGTGATTCATGAACGAGGCTTCGGCCCGGCGGCCTCCTTTTGCGTACGGTATTTCAGGAGTTTTTTTTGTGTAGTGGAATTACTTTCGAGGCTGAGTTCCTGGTCCTGTCCTCCGTGCCCGCCTCGTCTTCATCGTGTTGTGCGGTCGAAAGAACCGCCGGTTTCACCCCCTCAATCCTGATCGGCCGCCCACCCATAGTAAAAGGCGCCCCGTTGATGTACTCTTCTCGAAGGATCCAGGTGGCGGTCTGGGGTGGAATCGTAAGCATGAGAAGGGTCAGCCGATACCAGTCCTTTTTGACATCCGGCTCAATGGCCTCGATGCGGGCGTACACGGTGGGTTCATCCTGATGGTATATGAGGACCACGTCGCCTTCCAGGTTTTGTCCGGTATTTTGCTGCATGATTCGGATTTTCTCTCCCCTTCGGCATATGAGTTCGGGTTGCTTGTCCCCGGGCCGCCGGCAAAAGGTATATTCTTCTTTCCAGCGGAGGCACTGCTGTACTTTTACCACAGCGCTTCAGTGGGTGCAACCTGCGCCGGTCAGTCCGTCACCCCCAACCGGTGCGTGCACCATCACGCCGCAATCACCGGCCTCTTTGGATCCCAAGGACATGCAACTCTTATCTCTACGAAGATTGTATAAAAACCGTTTTTCAGCGGTCAATCTTAATCTCCACCTTTCCCCTTTCTCCGGCCACGAAAGCGGGCAGGGCAGGGTCTTTAGGATTCCTTTTTCACCTTGATTTTTCCTTGACTACATTACAATTCCTATGGCATGTATATGAATTCACAAACTCCCGTAAATCAGCCGAAATCAGGCGAACACAATAGCCTTCGGTTTTCCAAAAACCCCTTCGGCCCATGATTGTTTCAGGTAATAAGAGGTCCCGGTCTTAATATGCATTCATTTCCTCCGTCCAATTCCGAACCGTTCGTCAGTCGGCTGCATTATCGGTCTCAGGGTCGAACGGTTGCAGGGAGTGAACCGCTGTCACCAGGTATTGGATTACACCCAGGCGATAACAGAGATACAGGAGAAGGTCGAACCAATGAGTGAGAAAAACTCCCCCAACGGCTCGGTTATGGTGATCGGTGCCGGAATCGCGGGAATCCAGGCATCTCTGGATCTTGCCGACTCCGGCTACCTCGTTTACCTGGTGGAAAAACAGTCAGCTATCGGCGGGGTCATGGCCCAGCTCGACAAGACCTTTCCGACCAACGACTGTTCCATGTGCATCATCTCGCCCAAACTCGTCGAATGCGGACGCCACCTGAACATCGACCTCCTGACCAACACGGAGATCGTGGATGTTTCCGGGGAGGCCGGGCGCTTTCAGGTCAGACTCAGGGAGAAGCCTCGTTACGTGGACATTGCCAAGTGCACGGCCTGCGGGGAGTGCAGCAAGGTCTGTCCCATTGACGTCCCGAACATGTTCGATCAGGGCCTCAGGGACCGCAAGGCTGCATACAAGCTGTATCCTCAGGCCATGCCCAGCGCATTCGCCATTGATAAGCGGGGTACGGCGCCATGCAAGGCCACCTGCCCCGCTCACGTGAGCATACAGGGTTATGTGGCCCTCATCAATCAGGGTAAGTACAAGGAAGCCCTGGAGCTTTTCAAAGCGGCCCACCCCTTCCCGGCTATCTGCGGCCGGGTCTGCCACCATCCCTGCGAGGGTATTTGCACCCGGGGAGACGTGGACGAACCTGTCGCAATACAGCACCTGCACCGATTTATCGCCGACCTGGACCTGGACGAAAAGACACGTTACATCCCGCAGCCTGAAAAAAAGCGTGACGAAAGGGTCGCAGTGATAGGCGCGGGTCCGGCCGGGCTGACAGCAGCGTACTACCTGGCCTGGCAGGGTTATCCGGTAACCGTTTTTGAAAAGCTGCCCGTTGCAGGCGGCATGATGTCCGTGGGCATACCCGCCTACCGGCTCCCGCGGGATATCATCGCGGAAGAGATCAAGGTGATCGAGGAGATGGGCGTCGAGATCAGGACCGGTGTCTCCTTCGGTGAGGACGTCACTCTGGAAAGCCTCAAGGGTGAGGGATACAGGGCGGTGTTCATGGCCACGGGGCTTCACCTCAGCCGGAGGCTCAACGTGCCGGGAGAGGATCATGAGGCGGTGCTCAAGGGCGTGGATTTCCTGCGTGAAGCAGCCCTTGGAAATGAAGTGCCCGTGGGAGACCGTGTCGTGGTCATAGGCGGCGGAAACGTGGCTGTAGACGTAGCACTGACTGCCAGGCGGACCGGCGCCAAAGACGTCACCCTGGTATGCCTTGAAAAGCGGGAGGAGATGCCTGCCTGGGATTATGAGATCGAAGAGGCCCTCGAGGAGGGGGTAAAGATCATCAACAGCCTGGGGCCCACGCGGTTTGTGGTCGAGGGGGGCAAGCTCGGCGGCGTCGAGTTCAAGTGCTGCACTTCCGTATTCGATGAAAACGGCCGGTTCAACCCGAATTATGACGAATCGGACATCAGTTCCATAGAAGCGGACACGGCCATCGTGGCAATTGGTCAGGCTGCGGACCTGGATTTCGCCGAACCGCAGGGAATAGCCGTATCGCCCCAGGGAGGGCTCAAGGCGGACCCGGTCACGCTCGAGACCCCCATAGAAGGAGTCTTTGCCGGAGGCGATGTTTTCTACGGGCCCAAGTCCGTGGTGGACGCCGTGAACTGCGGAAAAGAGGCGGCCGAGAGCATTCACCGGTACATCAACGGGATGGACCTCCTGGACGACCGTGAAAAGGACTGGTCCTACGAAAAGCCCGAAACGGAAGGCGAACAAAGATCCCCGCGAATCCCCATACGCACCCTTTCCGTTGAAGAGAGGGAGGGGAACTTCAAGGAGATCGCCTTGGGTTTCACTGAGGAGGAGGCGCGAAAGGAAGCCGAGCGCTGCCTCAAGTGCGGCATCTGTTCGGAGTGCTATCAGTGCGTGTCAGCCTGTCTGGCCGAAGCCATCGATCACGAACAGCTTCCCCTGGAAAAGACGCTGGAGGTCGGATCCATCGTAATGGCCCCCGGCTTCACTCCCTTTGACCCCTCGGCCTTTGACACATACAGCTATTCCCGGCACCCCAACGTGGTGACGAGCATGGAGTTCGAGCGGATCCTGTCGGCCTCCGGCCCTTACGAGGGACACCTCGTCCGGCCGTCGGATCACAAGGAGCCGACCAGGATCGCATGGCTCCAGTGTGTGGGCTCCCGTGACATCAATAAATGCGACCATGCCTACTGCTCGGCCGTATGCTGCATGTACGCCATCAAGGAGGCCGTGATCGCCAAGGAACACAGCAAGGAAGACTTGGACGCGGCCGTTTTTTATATGGACATGCGTACTTACGGCAAGGACTTCGAGAAGTACTATTGGCGTGCCGAGGAGGAGAGCGGTGTCCGCTTTGTCCGTTCGCGCATCCATTCCGTGATCCCAAGGGACGACGATACGCTTAGGATAAAATACGTCACAGAGGCGGGCGAACCACTGGAAGAGGACTTCGACATGGTCGTCCTCTCCGTCGGGCTCTCCCCCAATAAAGACATTGTCTCCCTTGCCGACAAGATGGGAATCGAACTCAACTCCCACCGGTTCGCCGAGACCGGCACGTTTGCCCCGGTCTCCACCAACCGGGACGGCGTCTATCTCTGCGGCGTGTTCCAGGGACCCAAGGACATACCCAGTTCGGTCATGGAGGCCTCGGCTGCAGCCGCGGCTTCCGGGCAGGCTCTGGCGGACGCGCGCGGGACCATGACGCGTGTCAAGGACCTGCCCCCTGAAAAGGATTTCTCCGGAGAGCCGCCCAAGATAGGTGTGTTCGTGTGCAACTGCGGGATCAACATCGGGGGCATCGCAGACGTGCCCGCAGTAAGAGAATACGCAGCAGGCCTGCCCCACGTGGTTCACGTGGAGGACAACCTGTTCACCTGCTCCCAGGACACCCAGGACAAGATGAAGGAGGTCATTCAGGAAAAAGGGATCAACCGGGTGGTGGTTGCCTCGTGTTCCCCTCGAACCCACGAACCCCTTTTTCAGGAGACCATCCGCGACGCAGGCCTCAACAAGTATCTCTTTGAGATGGCCAACATTCGGGATCAGAACACCTGGGTCCACATGAACGAGCCTGAAAAGGCCACGGCCAAGGCAAAGGACCTGGTCCGCATGGCCGTGGCCAAGGCCGCCCTGGTGGAACCGCTCCAGCAGTTCCCTCTCGCAGTCACACACGCGGCGCTCATCGTGGGTGGCGGTGTGGCAGGGATGGAAGCCGCCCTGGGCATTGCCGAGCAGGGATACAAGGCCTTTCTGGTGGAGAAGGGCAATGAGCTTGGCGGCGTGGCACGGCGACTGCGCACCACATGGAAAGGCGAAGACATACCTTCGTATGTGGAAAAACTCGCAGAGCGGGTTAAGGGCCATCCCAACATTCAGGTTTTCATGAATTCGGCGGTCAA
>CAZEIA010000206.1:0-5417 GCA_964512335.1 uncultured Desulfobacterales bacterium | reverse complement strand
GCGGTTCCATGATCCCGGCGAGAACGCCTCCCCAGTACTCGCCCCAGAAGCCGGGTTGGAGGCCGCTGGATGCGAACCAGCTCCCTTTGAGCCACCTCTCCGCCTCCCACTTGACCTTCAGGGCCAGCCCGAACCCTACCCTGAAAAGAGAGGACAAGCTGTGTTTTCCAAGGACCTGCTCCACGGCGGCCCGGTCTTTTCCGCACAGGCGCTCCAGCCCCAGGTTCACGTATGAGGATGCCTTGCGGCACACATTGATCAGGGCGTCAAGGTCCGGCGACAAGGCCCTGTCCGCTGAGAGTATCTGGTTGCACAGGCCTGCGAACTCCAAACGGACCCGGTCCAGCAACTCAGGGTCGGGAGTGGAGGATACGGCCTCGGTGAGGAGGTTTCCGGCATCCGCATGCTCCAGGGGGGCCGATGGAACCAGAGTGCCCTCGGCCTTAAAGACGTCCTGCCGGGGAAGGAACTCTACATGTTCGCGCTCCAGGCGCGAGGGATCCAGTGGGGCGTATATGGCCACGGCCTCCTCATAAGGCAGGAACCCGTGCTCTGCCAGCCGCACATTCCTCAGACGGTACATTTCCTCTTCCAGGTCTGCGGGCAGGACGCCTGCAAGCCCCAGGATCAGCGACTGGAACCGGAGGGAGTCCTCATCCGCCATCACCCGCAGAAGCCTCTCCATGGCCGGCCTCTGCTCGGGATCGACTCCGCGGAGATAATATACCCCGTCCAGGCTGAAAAACCCGTCAGGCACCTCCCACACCTCTTCCTGATTCTCGATGACGAGCACCTCCAGGCTTCGAAAGAGATGATAGTACGCCAGGTATTCACCTTCCTTGAAAAGCCATTGTACGAGCCGTGTGCTGTCAGCCTGCTCCAGACGCTCCAGCCAGGCCCCGGTCCCGGACACGTCCACCCGGTCTCCGTCCCAGATCTCCAGGTCCAGCAGGTACTGCCATTGCCTTTCCGAGGCCAGTTCCAGCAGAAGAACGGCGTCCTGCTCGCCCACCTTCTTCACCATCCAGTAGAAGTCTTCTTCCGGAAGCCGCCGGACCGCCTCGCGCGGGTTGTCGAACTCCAGGAGGTCCTGAATGATGTCCCGGCCGGAAAGTGAGCGGAGCCCTTGGAGGAGGCCCCTTTCGTCGCCGGGCGCAGGGGCTGCGGCCGGGCTGTCCGCACCGGAAGCCTGTGGTTTCTCTTTCAAGATATCTTCCTCTCGATTCTCAGTGTTCCTGCAGGCCCTCCGCACCCGGCTAGAAGCGGATCCGCATGGGCATGGGAGAAGCGCTGTCGGCGATGCGCCTGAGCTCCGCTTCCTCATTCTTCAGGATGTCCAGGAGCATGAGGGCCTCTGATGCTGAGAGAGTCACCCCTTTACCTTCAGGGTTGCGGATATCAAGCCCTCGGTCCGACACGCCTATCGTGAAACGGTCCCTGGTCTCGGTTTCATTCATTTCTCGCCGTCTTCATAAATTCCTTCAGGCACTCAGCAAAGGGAAAATAAATCAAACTCCGCGCACTGCTCGGTTTCCATTCCAGAGGTGAGATATTTTTCGCAAGGTCAAGTCAATCAAGGGATTACGCGAAAAACAGCCGTTTCTGGATGAAAACCAAATAATTATTCATATATATCAACCATATAATCCTTGCGTTTATCCTGTCAAGCCGGATCCATCACTTTTCCCTGACCGGCGACAACCACAGCCTGAAAACCATAAGCCTTTTATCCCTCGCCAAGGCGCCAAAAACACATCCCTTGTTTTATTGTCTTTGCGATCTTTGCGGCTTTGCGGGAAAATAGAATCTTTACTGATATGGTGTGTATAAGGAGGAAAAAGAAGTTATGAAGGAGATTCTTCAGGTCCGCTTCTCCGGAGGCAAGAAAGTCGAAGCACAGATCAATGACACGCTCATTAAAACCGATCAACCCGTAAACGAGGGAGGGGAGGGTTCGGCCCCGCAGCCGGGTCAGCTTTTCCTGGCCTCCATCGCAACCTGTGCGGGGGTCTACGCCGTCAGCTTTTGCGAGTCAAGAAAGATCTCCACCGAAGGTCTGTCTCTGAGCATGAGCGGGGAGTTTGAGAGCGACAAAAAGCTTTATACCAAGCTCGCCCTTCACCTCACCCTTCCTGAGGGGTTCCCTGAAAAATACCGTGCCTCCATCCTGCGGGCAATGGATCTGTGCTTCGTAAAAAAGCAGATAATCAACCCGCCGGAATTCGAGCTTACAGCCGGATAACCCTACGCTGGTTAAGCTTCTTTCTCATGGCCGTGTATCTGCAGGTAGTTTTCCGCGAGCACCTTGCGAAGGACCGCCTCGTCTTTGATCGTCCTTTCTACAAAGGCGAGGTAATCGAGAGTGAGCTCAGGCCACCCCATGGTGGCGTCCGAACCAAAGAGCACCCGGTCGGGGTTGGCGTTGATGAAGCCCTCATAGGCATCCGGAGCCGCCTGCATGAAAGGCAGCAGAGAGGAAAAATCAGTGTACACGTGTTCAAAAATGTTGAGCACTCGATCCACGGCCTTCCGCGAAAAACCGAAGTGGGGAAGAACAAACCGGATACCGGTGAAGGCCTTCAGCAGGTCCTCCACGAACGGTGCGTATCTCCTCAGATCCGCATGAAAGATCACGGGCCAGCCGAAGTCCGAGGCCTGCTCCACAAGGCGGGCCGTCAGGTCTTCTGAAGCGCGCGTGGAACGGCCGAACAAGTTCTTCCACCCGGCCATCCGGTTTTCCCTGTCTTCATCCGGGATGTACAGTATCTTGAGTCCACGGTACCCGGCCTCGCGAAAAGGCCGAAGGTCGGCCCTGCCCTCTTCCATAAAACGGCTGTCAAGGTAGGGAAAGAGGGGTATGTCCAGGAGATCTCCCGGAAGGCACTCTTCCGGATCGGGAAACCTGTCAAACAAAGAATGATCTATTATATCGTGATAGGCCGCAGGGATCAGGGCCAGGCATCGACTGCGCTCGGCCAGATGATAGCCCATGATGATGACCGCCATACCCTTAAGGCCCTTATCGCGGGCAGGGGCCCAACTCCGGACCGTGTCTTCCGGCGATTCGTTGAGAAGAAAATGTACATGTGCATCGTAGAAAATCATCCGCCATCCTCACAATAAACGACTCTTGACTAAACGCCCTCTCATCATGTCCCAAGGGCTTAGCACAAGCATGATGAGTAAATCAAGCATCCATGCCGGGTCCGGGGATGCCCTGCACTCCCCCATATCAATCGTTCTTCCCTTGACAGGCGGCCCCTCAATAGGGAAAAAATAGTTTGCAGTTTCAGAACGTGAATGCCCGGCCTCACCGGGCAAAACCGTATCCCAACCCGGGCTGACAACAAAGGAGCGTTTATCCATGCAGATTCTAGTGCTTTACCATTCCAAGGGCGGAAACACCAAAAAGCTGGCCCAGGCCGTGGCCACGGGCGTTGACTCGGTTGACGGAGCAAGCGCGCTCCTTAAGGCCGTAAAGGACGTAACAAAGGAGGACTTCTTGAACTCCGCAGGCGTCATCGCCGGTTCGCCGGTCTACTTCGGGGTCATGGCGGCGGAACTCAAAAAGGTCTTCGATGATTTCATAGGAACCAGGAAACAAATGGAGGGCAAGGTGGGCGCGGCCTTTGCCACCTCGGGGGACCCCACCGGCGGCAAGGAGACCACCATGATGTCCATCATCCAGTGCATGCTCATCTACGGCATGGTCATAGTGGGAGATCCCATGTCCGCCACAGGCCACTACGGCACGGCCTGCACAGGCGCACCGGACGACGCCACAGCGGAAAACGCCGCAAAGCTGGGCGCCAGGGTGGCTGAAGTCGCCAGGCGACTGAACAGCTAGTCCTGCTTTTCAATGGCCTCCCGTATCTGCCGAAGCAGGGGGCCGTCTTCTGCCCAGAGCCTGCAGCTCCTGATCAAAGTGGAGAGCGCCGGCATCTCGTCCAGGGATCGGGGCATGGGGCGCAGCTTTCTCGTGTGCTGGGCGAACATTCCGTGAATGATCGCGGCGCCCATGGTCACTATGAGATGCGTGAGGTGGGCGCAGCCCTTGACACCGCCCAGGCGATTGTGCACCTCCTCGCTGTACCCGTGAACAACGGACAACCCTATGATCCGCTTGACCGAATCCAGTGTGGTGGGGCAAAGCTCGTGAGGCACGTCGAGCATCTCGGCCTCGGCATCAATGATTGAAGGCGGCCTCCCCCCCACAAGAACCCTCACGCAAATGTTGTGCACGACTCCGGCGGACATGGGTGTGCCGTCCCAGTGGTACCCCGGCACCAGGCGGTCGTCCCTCAGCCTTCCCTCTACTATGATCCGGTCATCCTCCTGCGGATAAGACCGGAACTCAAGGCGCCGTTCGTGCACGGGCTCGCCTTTTATGAGATCTTTGAGCCTGCTCATTTAAATCCCTCCTCAGGACCAAAGCTGGGCCGTGAGCATTCCCGAGAGCATGAGGCCGCAACCGACAACAGCCCGCAAGTCGAGGACCTCGCCCAGGATGATCCACCCGGCCACGGCCCCGAACACCGCCTCCAGGCTCAATATGACCGCGGCATGCACCGGCGGTGCGTGACGCTGGGCAACCACCTGAAGGGTGTAGGCGACACCCACGGACAATAGCCCCCCATATAGGATGGGAATGGCGGCCCCTCGAAGCCCCTCTGCGGTCACAGGCTCAAACAGTGCGGCTGACACAAGACTCAGAAAGGCGCACACCAGAAACTGAATGAACGCAAGGCGCAGCCGCCTGACCCGCGGCGACAGCCAACCCAGAATGAGGACATGGACCGCCCAGAAAAAGGCGCTCACCAGCACCAGGAAATCCCCGGGAGCGAGCCTGAAATCCTCGGTGACGCTCAAGAGGTACAGCCCGACTACGGCCAGGCAGGCCCCGAGCCATCCTCCCCACCTGGGCCGAAAGCCCCACAAAAGGCCCAAAATAGGCACGATGATGACGTAAAGGCCTGTAATGAACGCGGCCTTGCCGGCCGTGGTGTACACAAGGCCCGCCTGTTGGAGCGCCGCTGCTGTGTATAGAACCACCCCGGCAATCCCGCCTCCCCATACAAGGACACGATTGCCGCCCCTAACAGCGCTCCCCTCCTCGGGCGGGACAATGGGCTTTTGGCGAAGCACCAGAGGCAGCAGCACCAGGGCCCCGAGTGTAAATCTGACTCCATTGAACAAGAACGGCCCCACGTGATCCATGCCCACACGCTGGGCCACGAATGCACTTCCCCAGATCACGGCCGTCAAAAGCAGCAGCCAGTCCGCCTTGAGAACGTTCTTGTCCAATCTTCCAATCCCTCCCCAACAATGCCTGCGTCTCAAACCCATCGGGCCACATAAGAGACACGCCCGCCTATATCACGCAGCCTGCCCTGATGCCAGGGTTTTGTCCTGCCGGT
>CAZEIA010000205.1:0-5447 GCA_964512335.1 uncultured Desulfobacterales bacterium | reverse complement strand
GCATGCCCACGAAGGCGACGGCGACAGAAGCACCGATGAGAAGGCGGCCCATGGACGCAGTTATTATGCCGGGAGCAAATGCAAAGAGAAGGATCCCAAGTCCCGCGACAAAAGCACCCCTTGTCAACAAACGTCTCGGGCCCCAAGAGTCGGCAAGTATCCCCGTCGGTATCTGCATAAAAACGTAGCTGTAGAAATAAAATGCTGAAAGGTTTCCAAGTCCTGTTGCACCGATACGAAAACTTCTCATCAGCTCATTCGTCATTACGGCCGGGGCTACCCGCTGGAAAAATCCAATCATGTAGAACAGGGCGGCCAGTCCCCATATTAACCAAGCGGTTTTGAGAGGCGGTGTATTATTTGTCATGATGGTTGATGGGGACGCTCCAATTCCGTCCAATTCCGGGGACAGTATATATATTTCTTTGGCGGGCGTCTCGTAAACGGTAATGAGCTCTTCATGAGACGGATGGAACGGGAGGCAACGATTTCCATTTTGGAAACAGTTTGCCGAGAGGGCAGCCGCCATCAAAAGCCGCCCCTTGTGGAGGTCGTTCTTTGTGGGGCGATTCGAAGGCATTTTCGCATGGAGCCCGACAAGCGCAGGCGCATTATGTATGCACTTATGGCTATAATTATGGTATCATTTTCAAAGCTTTCAAGGAAAAACAGCCGGGGCGGATCAAAAAAGAATCGATGAGGAGGAAGAGCAGATGAAGGCAGACCATGACACACATCTGAAAACCATGGGGTATATCCTGTGGATCTTTGGTTTCACAGGCGCCCACAGGTTTTATTATGGGAAGCCCATATCGGGCACCATTTACTTTTTCACCTTCGGCCTTTTCCTGATCGGCTGGATTGTGGACCTGTTTCTCATACCCTCAATGGACCGCCAGGCGGATCTGCGTTTCCGTTCAGGACGTTACAGTTACAATGTGGCCTGGGTCCTGCTTACCTTTCTGGGCATTTTCGGAATTCACCGGTTCTACATGCGCAAATGGATCTCCGGCATCATCTACCTTCTCACGGGGGGGGTGTTCCTGATCGGTTACATATACGATTACTGGACCCTCAATGACCAGCTCACCATACGCAACACTTGATGGGGACGCTGGTAAATAAGTAAAAAACTAGATCCACAATTCCGGGGACAGTATATCTATTTCTCTGGCTGGCGGATCGTAAAGCGGTGGTGAATCATTCATGGCACGAATGAAACGGGTGGTCGTGAAGTTATCGCGGTAGAGTGGACACCGCTAAAACCCTGAACTATGATTTCAGAAGGTGTTAACCACGTCTACAATGCCCAACTGTAACTACCGGCGCATAGGGTCGAAAGACGGAAAAACCGAGTCAGCGCCCGAAGCGCTTGCAGAGAAGCCTTGATAAGGAGGCAGGTTATGACAGAAGAGTCTCAACGTATTGACAGTCTCAAAAAGGTCACCCTCATGCTGGAAATTGTGACGCATGGGGAGGCTTCGCCGAAAAAAGCGGTTTCAGCTGGGTATGAATTCATTTTTGGAATCGGAAGCGGCGGTCTTTCTCCAATTGAGATGGAGCTTCAGGACCGGAATCAGGGTGAGCGGTTCACAATGAGCATCAAGGAGAATGAATGGCCCGGGGTTTTCGGTCACCTCAAGGCCCCTGATTTTTCAGGTCCCATCGGGGATGCAGGCATTGATCTCAAGATCTTTGTTGCGCGGGTGGAGCCTGCGGAGCAAAGGGAAATCATTGAGGCCATGGCAACAGCCTCGGCATGCGGCGAGGATTGTTGCTCCGGGCACGAGCATTGATAAAATGAATCAAGGCTCATCACAAACCGAAGCAGAAGACAAATTATCCTGGTGACGGCAAAACCTCGTATTGGCACATTCACTGAGGGGTGAAAGATGACCTTCGACGATCTCGCTCAAGGCCTCATAGACTTTGTAGCCACCTACCCTGAAAAGCACAACCAGATCGCCGTGTGGCGGGAGCCCATCCTGGCCTGTGCCCCTGCGGACGATCGATTCCAGCTCCTCAAAGACATTACGGTTCCGGATCACGCCCTCCCCCAAGACCTTTTGCCTGACGCAAGGACCGTGGTGGTCTGGTTCATACCCTTCAAGCCCCATCTTCAGATGGACAATTCCCAAGGCGGGCGCCCCTCCCTGAGCTGGGGACGGGCCTATCTTTCCACCAACGAGATGATCAATCGTGCCGGCCGGCACTTGAAGGCGATGATCGAAAACGCGGGGGGAAGTGCGGCTCTCACCCCTGCCACGCACAATTTTGACAAGAATCGGCTTGTGAGCCTCTGGTCCCACAAACACCTGGGGCACCTGATCGGCCTGGGACGCTACGGGACCAACTGCCAGTTGATCACCCCGGCCGGGTGCAGCGGGCGCATGGGGAGCCTGGTCACGAACCTTGACCTGGGGGAACATCCTCTGGTTGCCGTGGACGAGCTGTGCCTTGCCAAGGCCGGCGGGAAGTGCGGAAAGTGCATAGAGGCCTGTCCGGTTGAAGCCCTTTCCGAGAACGGGATCGACCGGGCCAAATGCTACGCCCGCTTGCGGGATAACTATCACCTTATGATGGCGCCGGACGGCCTGCCGGATTCCACGAACGTGTGCGCCAAATGCCAGATTGGCATGCCCTGCAGCTTGAAGCCACCGGCGCCGGTGTAGGTTCCCTGCCAAGGCTGAGGGCCCCACTGCAACCTCAGTATCATCTGCAGCCTGTGCAGGCAGTCGTTAACAGCCCGCACGGCCGTCTTTTCAGGTCTGATCAGCCCGTTGTCTGGACCGGAAGTCCAGAGCCCGGGCGAATATGCTGCCTGAAGTTCAGGCCTTGTGGATGCTATGTGTACTCCTCGGAGTCCTTCCTGCTTTCACCTTGCCCTGATTCCGCGGCTTTGCTAGGGTTTGCCGGCCTCTGTGCCAAAAAAATATTCCGGTTCATAAAGGCGGTTTTTTATGGGTGAGATGAACAGGGAAAGTCTGAAACCCAGAATCATCGAAAAAGGAGACCCTCCTCCTTGTCTTCATAAGGGGATCCAGTGCAGGGGGTGCTATGGTTGGGAGAATCTCATCAAGGCCGGCCGCAGCGATCCCCGCTGGAGAAGCTCCCGTCTCCATTGCTATTGCACCGGTTTGACAGTCATCCTGGAGTAGTGGGCCCGCCGGGCTGAGAAATGAGAAATGGAAAAGATTCCCCTACTGCTGATGTTCCTGGGACACGTATGGGTGGATGCCGCCCAGGGTGTCCTGCCCGTGGTCCTCACAAAGCTCAAAGAGAATTTTGAGCTCTCATACTTCCAGGTGGGGTTGATGGTCATGGTCCTCAACATCACCTCCTCGATGATCCAGCCCGTGTTCGGGATGGTGGCAGACCGGCTCAAGGTGGGATGGTTCGTTTACTGGGGGGTCCTTTGGACATCCATCTGCATGGGACTCCTGGGCTGGGTGCCAAATTACGCGCTCGCTGTCATCCTGGTGGCCTTCGCCGGCCTTGGTACGGCCGGCTTCCACCCGAGGGCCATGATGGCCGTCTCCCTGGTAAGCGGCACCAGGAGGGGGTTCGGGGCCGCGGTTTTTTCCACCGGCGGCAACCTGGGTTTTGCGGTCGGTCCCATTCTGGGGAGCCTGCTGGTGCTCAATCTAGGTCTTCGCGCGACCATCGGCCTAGTCCTTCCCGGCCTGCTCCTCTTCCTGGCGATCAAAATTTACGCGGCAGAGGCCCTGGGGCGCGAGGTCCCGGGGAGGACAGAGGCAAGGCAGGGAAAAGGCCTTGGGGCCGGGGGCATTCCATGGTATTTCCTATCGGCCGTATCACTGGTGATCATGCTGCGCTCTTGGGCATATATAAGTTTTATCGCATACTTGCCCATGTACCTCCAGACACGCGACGTCCCTTTGTCCGAAGCAAGCCTCACGCTGACCGTGTTTCTGGTGGGGGGCGCCCTGGCCGGCCTTTACGGGGGGCATCTCTCGGACAGGATAGGACGAAGGGTCGTGGTGGTGGGAAGCCTCCTCGTCTACCCGGTGCTCGCCGCCCTCATGCTCTTGAACGACGGGATCTGGGTGTGGTTCCTGGCAGGAGCTGCAGGCGCAGCCCTCCTGGCATCCTTCTCAGTCACCGTGGTGTGGACCCAGGAGCTCCTGCCCGGGAATCTGGGCCTGGCATCGGGGCTATCCCTGGGCCTTGGCTTCGGCACGGGAGGGCTGGGAGCCGCCTTTACCGGGTACCTGGCTGACACCATCGGCATTTACGGGAGCATGTGGGCACTGGCCCTGGTCCCGGTCCTGGGGGCCTTTGCGGCCATGCCCGTCAGGACCCGCGTGAAGGCCGGCCAGGAGCTTGTCCGGCCAGGGTGGGAAGAGACCTGAACCCGCCCTCAGCCACATAACACGACATGGCAACCGTCGCGATAGGCCATTAGGAGTCCAGAAGCAAACAGATCCACAGAGAGAAGGGGCAGGGGGAGTCACACCGTAAGTGCGACTGCTTATGATCGGCAGGCTGCTGAGTGGAACCATAGCAAGAAGCAGTTTCTTATGAACGAGCGGCACCAACAAGAGTTCGGCCCTTCCCCGTTCCTGGTGGAAAACCTGCATCTATTTCCCAAGGGCAGGGTCCTGGATGTGGCCATGGGATACGGTCGCAATGCCTTGTTCCTGGCTGGTTCCGGTTTCCAGGTGGAAGGGGTCGATATCTCGCCCGAGGCTGTGGCCGGGGCCTTGAAGGCCGCAAAGGAGGCCGGGGTTCAGTTGACGGCCCGGGTGGCTGATCTGGAGGACGGGCGCTATTCTATTTCGCCGGGAGGCTATGATGTGATCATTTGCTTCAATTATCTGCACCGGCCCCTGATTCCCGCCATCAGGCAGGGCGTTCGTAGAGGAGGTATGGTGGCGTACGAGACCTTTATCGTGGACCAGGCGAGATTCGGGAGGCCCCGGAATCCGGACCACCTGCTCAAACATAATGAGCTCCTCCACATGTTTCGTGATTTTCGGTGTCTCCGCTACCACGAAGGGTTGATGGGGGCCGACAGGGCCGTAGCCGGCATCATAGCGGAAAGGAATACGCAGGGACGCTGGTAAATAAGTAAAAAACTCGATCTGACAGTGTTTGTCATAGAATAACTCGTGCCGAGACAAGTCTTTCTTGAACCACCCGGAATGTTCATCAGATCATTGGCGAAGCGCCTCGACATGAGCGCCCCGGTGTAGGCTATGCTGCTGAAAGAGTAGCCGCTATTTTTCCTGGATATTGTGAACATGAATATGTGTATTGTCGCATAGTCACTATTTGCTATGAAATTTAAAATGGTTGCCCATATTTTACTTGTTTTTTCTCACGCCCCAATATAGGCCCCTATGCGGCAGCCGCGCTCTTGTTAGTTATTTAACCAACTGATTATTAAATGCTTTTCCCTGCGCTTAGCCGGCAAGGCCACCAAT
>CAZEIA010000204.1:0-5459 GCA_964512335.1 uncultured Desulfobacterales bacterium | reverse complement strand
CGGATTCCCGCCGTGAGGCACAAGGCATGTACCTCTTCATAAAGTCCATGGCCTTTTTCTGGACTCTGGCCGAGGTGATCATACTGGTGGCCGTGAGATGGGGGCATCTCCTGGCGGCAGGGAAGGAGTGCCCGCAGAAGTGGGCCTTTGCCGCCGCAGGCATCGGGCTGGCGTTATCAGGCGGACTCCTTTTTCTGGGCGAGCCCCTGCTCGGCTGCTTCGTGGACCTGGAGGCACGCCTGCCTCTGACCCTCTACCGATGGGCCCTGTGGAACTTCTTCTGCACGGTCTGGGTGGTTTTGGAAGGATGCATCATGGTCTATGTATGCCGGATCTTCCGGGTCCTGAAGGCATTCGAGGGCCCTTCAACGGCAGGGAGCCTTGCGGCAAACCACCGAAACACGGGCATCCCCATAATGGTGGGCGCCTTTTTGTGCCTGTACATGGTATACCAGGCCGGGCTCTTTTACGCGGTGGGCCTATTCGATCTCGAGGCCGGGCCGGTGGCGCGGATCTCCCTGTTCTACATCCGTATCTGCGGTGTATTCTGGATCCTGTTCGAGTGGGTGGTGGCCGTGAAGGGCCTTCGAGCGTATCGCCTCCTTAGACAACGCGACCGGAGTTGACATGGACGCACTGGCTCAGGCTCTCCTCTGGATAGGCGCCCGCTTCACTGCCGAGGCATACCTCACCTCCACCAAGGTGCAGGGTATTATATGGAGTATTGCAGACATCGTTCTTGTCTTCGCGTTTCTGCGCATAGCGGGCGTCCTGAGGGAGCGGGAAGGGGCCGCGCCTGTCCGATGGCGCTATGCCGTCCTGGCGGGGACCGCACTTATCACACCCCTCTTGCTCTTTGCCGGCACATCCAGGCAAATTATTGTCCTGGAGTCCATCATATGCGGTACACAGTTTCTACTGATAATCGTCACAATTCTCCTTGAAAGACGCCGTTTTCTGGGTCTCGCCCGGAGCCTGGGGAGATACAGGGATGCAGAATAAGGCCTAATGCCGGGCACCCACCTGCTTTTTTCCTTGACAACCACCCGGCGAATATCTTAGCTTTCGTAAGGATTTTTAGGGTCTTGTGTGTTTTAGAGCGGCGGACAAGGACCCCCTCACCCGCCGAACCACCTACCGGCAGTTTTAAAAACGGACACCATCTGGAGTGGAGGCATCATGAACCTGAACCGCATGGTCCGACCGGCCGCTTTCCTGGTCCCGCTTGCAGCCCTGCTGCTTTTCTTGACTCCCGCCGCAGCTCAAACCGAAACGGCGGAAGGCACAGGGTTGACCAAGAGTGCCCAGACCGAAGAGTATGACAACAAAGCCCTTGAAAAGCTCAGAAAGATGAGCCCGGAAGAGGTGGATGAGCTGGACAAGAAGCTCGCCAAGGCCCTCACCCTATTCTATGACCGTGAGTATATCCGGGCGCTCCCCATCTTTCAGGAAGTCGCCGGCATTGTCGAGACCATGGACGTTGCCTTCTGGCTGGGGTCCTGCGCAGCCAAGGCCGGCGAGACAGACCTGGCCATAGAGAAGTTCCAGAGCATGCTGGAGGTGGACCCCGAACTCCACCGCGTGAGGCTTGAACTGGCCACGGTCTATTACAGCCTGGGGAGGTTTGCTGATGCCCGGCGGGAACTTAACACGGTACTCGAGGCCAGGCCTCCGGAACCCGTACAACAGAATATCCGGAAACTCCTGGCGTCCATTGACGCCAAAACCCGCAAGTTGTATCCCAACCTTCGCGTTTCCCTCGGGATTCAAAAAGACACCAACGTCAGCGCCGGCCCTGATCAAGACGTTATTCCCGTCGGCATAGGCGGGGTTCTCGGTCCTCTGGAAGAGACCCAGCAGGAGGTCGGGGATTATGCCGGGGTCCTGACCACCTCCGGAAACATACTCTATGACATCGGGGACCGCAGAGGCCTGATGTGGAACACCACCGGCACCATCTACAACACACACAACTTTGAGCACTACAAGTTTGACTTTCTTCACTGGCGTGTGACCACGGGTCCCTGGTGGGCCGGTGAAAAATTCATATTCAAACTCCCCTTCGGTTATGCCGAAAACACCTACGAGCACGAACATCTGTTCGACACATGGGATATATCACCGAACATCGAGTACTTCGCAACGCCTAAAATCAGCCTGAAGGGGTCTTACAGCTACGTCCGCGACACCTACAAATCGCGGGATTTTCCGGACGACAGGACCGGCCAGGACAACATCAAGCGAATCGTGGAGGGCGGCGTCAACCTTTACCTGAACCAACGCCGGGACATCCTTTCCTTCAGCGTGGCTCATGATAACAGCAATGCCAAGGATCAACGTTTTGCATACGACGCCTTCCACTGGACCGCTTCATATTTCAAGCGATTCAGGATGTTTGACTGGGATATGGAGTTTTACGCCAGGTATAGGTACACACTTAAGCAATACAAAGCGGCGGCGCTTCTCTGGCCTGTAAATGAGCACAGAAAAGACAAGCGGCATAACTTCTACACGGTGCTGAGTAGAAACTTCGCAAAGCACTATTTCTCTTCCATCTCACTGAACTACATCGACAACAGCTCCAATGTGGGCCTGTACGACTTCGACAAAATGATCTACAATTTTACTGTGGGGTTCAAGTTCTAAACCTTAACCATCTCCCGCAGAGACGCTGAGAACGCCGAGCAAAAACAAATTGCCTTGCGATAAAACACACCTGTTTCGTGAGGATCGTTTTCAGGAAGCCGGGGCATGGATCCACCGGCACCTGAACAGAAGGCATGGTGCATCATGAACCTTCGACCTCTATCGTGCCTCTTAGCGGCGGCGTTCCTTCTGCTCCCTGCCGCCTTCGGGTGGGCCCAGACCGACCCGACCCCGCTGGAGTTTCTTAAGGCAAGGGAGTGGGCCAACCGAGACGCCGAGGGAGAAGTGTACCTTGGCAAGGTACTCACGATCCGCTACGAACCTTACTCTGTGGAGGCGCCGGAAGAGTACCACCCATATCTCCTGGAACTCACGGACGTGATCAAGACGCCTCTTCGCTCAAACTACCGCCTGGTCCTCAAGGGGTACACGGACACCAGCGGAGACAGAGAAACCAACATCCGACTCAGCCGCGGCCGAGCCGAGGCGTTGAGACAGGCCATCATCGAAAAATATTACATGGACGGAGATCGAATCACAGCCGAGGGTTACGGACCGGCCGATCCGGTTGCACCAAACGACTCGTCAACAGGAAGAAGCCTGAACAGGCGAGTGGAGATCCACGTTTACGGAGATGTAACCGAGGCGGTCCGTTTCGTGTCTCCATAATTTTTTCTCTCGCAAAGACTTCGGGAGCGCCAAGAAAAACAAATAAATGTTTTTTCGCATAATTATAAGTAATTATTGACATTTGTGGAGGTAGCCCATGAGATGCCACCCCGTGAGTTCTCCCGTTATCACCCTGGTCCTTTTCCTGGCATGCCTCCTGGCTGTATGTTCTCCTGTCACAGCCCGGCAGCCGGCGGCGGAAATATCGCCCGAAGTCCTTCCGGAAGCCATGAGGGACCTTGTAATCGAGGATGAGTACAGCCCCTCTCCTTTTCCAAACGTGGGCACCATTCACTCCCTCCGCGGAACCGTGGTGGTTGTTCACCGTGCGGACAGAAAGGCATACCTGGGGAGCGAAGGCGATACCATTCACGAAAACGACGAGTTCTACACCCTGCCCGACTCCAGGTGCCGGCTGAGGTTCGTCAATGAGGACGTGGTCAGCCTGGCTCCCGAGACCCTTTTCAGCGTGGACTCCTACACCTCCCAGGAAGATACCGGTGAGAAGACCTCCCTCTTCAGCATGGTCAAGGGCAAGGCCATGTTCTATGCCATGCGGCTCTTCAAGTTCAAGCAAGCGCGATTCCGGGTCAAGACCCCCACAGCCGTAATGGGCGTTCGAGGGACCAAGTTCGGGGCCCATGTGTATTGGATCGACGAGAAGACAGCGGACGGCCGCGGTGTTCAGGTTGCCGACAGCGGCAGGGCCCTCGCGCCCCATCTGGCCCAGGCCGGTGGCGGTAACGGCACGCCGGTCACGGTTGCCGCAGTCGGAGACGGGTATGTAACCGTGAACGGCGTGACCCTCGGTCCCGGGCAGTACTACAATACCTTCTCCGGGACCGTGGGATACGACCCGAATGTGCTCGGCGGGATAGAGGGTGACACCGGCGGCGAAAACGGTAATGAGGGTGAAGGCGAAGGTGAAGGTGAAGGTGAGGGTGATGATGGAGGCCTTGGCAGCGACCTGAGCGACACCACTACCAACATTACGAGCACCCAGACCGGCTCCGGCACCGAGGGTGACTCGAGTCTGGGGGAAGGAACTTCAGATCTCTCCTTTTGCGGCTATTTCGCGTCCATGCTCCGATACGATTCCGGGAGCGGCTATAACTACAAGGATACCTTTCTGACAAAGGCTCCCGGTGAATTCAAGCCGGGATCGGAACACCGGGCCGACACATTACAGGATCCCCAAATCGGATATCTAATCTGGAAAGACGATGGGTACACCTATGTGCATACTGCCGGCTACGAAGGCAACATATCCGTGACCACCACGCCCGAAACGGTTAGTTCCGGGTATAATTATCTTGAGTTCGGGAAATGGACGCACACAGGGACTTTCACCGACGGCGGAAGCACATACAGTTTTGTCGACCACGCCTGGTGGCTTCAAGGATGGGCCACACCGGATTCCGCCATTGCATCCCAAAAAGGCAGCTGTACTTACAGCGGCGAGGCCTATGGAACAATGGTTTATTACGGGAGCGGGTGGCATGAAACAGCCCAGATGGACGGCTCATTCAGCACCACGGTGAATTTCGATACCGCTTCAGTCCAGAACTTTCACATGAACGTAGGAGGAGGCGATTATACTGCAGGAATCGATGGGGCCAGCGGAAGCATCGGTACCGACGGGACCTTCAGCCTTTCAGGCGGGGACTGGAACATGACGAAAGATGAAACTTCTCTGAGTTCTGTGGTAGGCCAAGGCTACGGCCGCTTCTTCGGCCCTAACGCAGAGGAGATCGGCGGAAACTGGGCCATGGAGGGCGGTGAGTCTGATTATTATCACGCCGCAGGCGTCTTCGGCGGAAAGAGATAGGAGTTGAGCTCCGGCGGGCACCCGCCTGTCACCACAAATGAACATGGATACTATAACCGCAGGAAGGCCTGGAATAGCCGGGGT
Organism: uncultured Desulfobacterales bacterium; assembly: GCA_964512335.1. Taxonomy (GTDB): domain Bacteria; phylum Desulfobacterota; class DSM-4660; order Desulfatiglandales; family HGW-15; genus JAIPEI01. Next base: position 232 of record CAZEIA010000204.1, on the reverse strand, counting down.
TTCTGCGGTTATTTATTTCGTCTTCTGATCTCCCTCATGCGTGCCATAATGCGCTCCTCGATCCCCCGGTTCGTAGGGGTGTAATACTCACGCCTCTTGAGCCCTTCAGGGAGGTACTCCTGCCTGACCCACCCCCTGGGATCATCGTGGGGATAGCGGTAGCCCCGGCCGTAGCCCGCCTGCTTCATGAGCCTTGTGGGCGCGTTTCTAATGTGCATGGGCACGGGCAATG
>CAZEIA010000203.1:0-5497 GCA_964512335.1 uncultured Desulfobacterales bacterium | reverse complement strand
GAGTTCGAGCGTGGTGCACGAGTTGCCGGGGCCGCACGACTTGGTGTCCAGCTTGACCTGTTTTCCCGCGGACCCGGTTCCCATTGAATGGTTGGTGACACTCACCACGCGTTCTACGGTCGTGGACCCGCAGTCCGGGCACTGGAGATCCACTTGCTCGTCAGAACTCTTGAATATCATTTCAAAAACCCGGCCGCACCCGGCGCAATGGAATTCATAAATAGGCATATTTTTCTCCCTGCAGGGGATTCGTCAGCTTGTGATATCGTTCATTTGCACTATAATACCTGCCGGATATGAAGTCAAATGGCAAAAGGCCGTGATTCGTGACTCGTGACTCGTGGTTCGTGAGCGCGGCCAATACCTTAACACCTTGAGCAGGCAGGTCTCACGTGGGCGGCACGTTCTCAGTGGTGCAGCAAATAACGGAGAGAAAGGTACAAGGGCAAATCAGCCTTGGAGTGGCACCGAAGGGCCCATGATCTTATCCTTCCACCCATGCATAACAGCGGACTGTCAGATCATTCTGGGGTCTCGTTCACCCGGTCTGCAAGAAGCGAGGCTGGCGGCACGCGCAGACGCCGTGTTGCTGCCGCAGACCTGCCGGGAATCTCTTTACGAGCTCTGCCGGGACGGCGGAGCCAAAATTTTCCCCTCGTATGATCTGCGCTTTGCCTATCCCGGGAAAACCGGCCAGGCCCGCCTGTTTTCCGAGCGGGGACTTCCCCATCCGCTCACCAGGATATGGGCCTCGATCGACTCGTTGCAGGAGGCCCTCCGTGTTTCAGGAGGTTTTCCTCACGATCCCCCTTTTCTCATAAAGACCGACACGGACCATGAAGGGCTCGGCATTTGTGTAATTCACAGCCGCCATGACCTGGAGTCCGCACTGGCCGATGTTGGGAGGCGGAAGGGGGAGCACGGCGAAAAGATCCTCACCCAGGATTTGATTCCCGCCGGGGGGAACGTCCTCCGTGCGGTCATTCTGAACCGCAGTGTTCTTACATACTGGAAGCGATCCAGTGGCGCCTTCATCACCACCATCGGGCAAGGGGCCGTGGTCGATGTCCTGTGGAGGAAAGACCTTCAGGAGAAGGGCAGGTGCCTGGCCCGCAGGATCCGAGGGGACCTCGGCATAGATCTGGCCGCCGTGGACATGGTGTTCAACATGCATGAAAGCAAACCGGAGCCCTTGATTCTGGAAATCAACTACATGTTCGGGCGGCGGGGGCTGGGCGGCGGCGAGGCATATTACCGGCTCCTGTTCGAGGCGGTCAAGGAGTGGCTCGAGGAAAGCGGGCTGGATTCGAGGCGCATAGGGCTTGTGTAAGATCTTCCATCTTACACCACGGGGAATTCATATCCTTCGTGATGGTGCTTTCCCCTTCGGCTGGCTGCTGCGGGGCTCATTTTGAAAATGACACATACGCCTTTCTGGCGCGGGGGCCGTCGAATTCGCAGAAAAAGATTTTCTGCCAGGTACCCAGGACCAGCCGGCCGTTTTCCACCATCACCAACGCCGAACTTCCCATGAGAGAGGCCTTAACGTGGCTGTCCGCATTCCCTTCCAGGTGGCGGTAGTCCCCGTCGGGCGGGATCAGGTCCTCGAGCTTCTTCAGAATATCCCGGCAGACCGCTGGGTCGGCCCCTTCATTGATGGTAACGCCCGCCGTGGTGTGAGGCACGTACACCGTGCAGACGCCTTCCATGGCGCCGGCGTTTAAGATCTCCTTTTGCACATCGCTGGTGATGTCCACCATCTGGTTTCTGCTCCGGGTTTTGACCTGTATGGCCATCGGCATGATAAACCTCCTGATTTTCCAGGGCGACCCCGAAGAGGCCCGGGATCAAGCAGGGTTAAAGGGCTCAGGGGATGATGATGCCTCCGGGAGACTTGCCCTGGGTGTCTTCCGGTTCCATCTGCCCGGTAAAACGCTCACAATCCCCATCCGGGAAGAGGTGGAGCGCCTTATCGGTCATCATGCTCAGCAGGGGATGTCCGCCAAGAAAGGATTCCTGTTCCGCAAGAGAGAGGGCCGCAACGCATGCAAGGCGTGCGTACTCCTCATCTTCCAGCCGAAGAAGCACGTAAGCGGTCTCTTCAAGGCGATTACGAATCCTGTCCCGGATCGGGCCTTTGAAGTAGCCCCGAAGCCACTCCAATTTGATCTCATCGATCCGCTGAAACCGCTGATCTTCAGTCAGGTAGATCCGGCTTTCCCCTGCTTCACGGATTTTTTCCGCCAGGGATTGCACGTGTTGGGGGTCGACCATCCAGTCGGCCATGATTTCATGATCGAGGAGCCTTGCGGCCATGGACTCGGTGAAGGGGCGCTTGGTTACTTCGCTGACAGGGATATCGTCGTAAACGGGCGGGGCGGTGAGGGGCGGGAACCGGTCCAGGATCCACGGCCTCATTTTCAGGTAGTCGACCGATCCGGGTCCGTCGGGCCTTGCACGATGGGCGCGCTCCAGGACCGTTACCGCATGCTGCAAAGAAGTGGTGACCACGTGTTGAAATTCACCGAGAAATTGGTCTCTTGCTCCCAGAGCTTTCTTCTTGCTGAAAGACCCTCCTGCAAACTGCATGATCCCATCTTCGTCGCTCGCAAGCGCTGCACCCAAATCAATTCCAATGGGCGGACGAGGAATGCCCAGCAGTATCCCCCGGACGGCGAGGCTGTCAAAAGGAGTGAGAAATGCAAAGGGCCGCTCCTCTTCCCGGCTTGTCGGGCGGAGAGCGCTTCTCTCCCGCTTCGATCCGGGATGTACGGAAATTCCTTTCTGTCCGAATCGAAAGACGGCCCTGCGCGCGGCCTTCTGTACGGCCTTTTCATCGAAGGCCTCGCGGACAGCCGTCAGGACCGGGACCAGGTCGGGGTCGCCTGCGGGGAGGTTTTCCAGGAAGGCGGCGGCCAGTGCGGGATCGGAAAGGGTTATGAGGGTGTCGGCTGCGTCAGTGCGGGCGGGGTCCTCCAGGAGCTTTCTGAGAATCCCGGCGCGTTCAGGCGGGAGAGGTGAGGAGTCCCGTTTCTTTTTTCTGGGGCCTTTCTTCTTCGACACGGTGTTTCAGGCCGCCTCTTTCCTTTCAATGGTGACGAGGTCCTCGAAGCCCTCTTCCTCGAGGTAGACATTAATCGTCTCATGGGGAGAGGTCGTCCAGACTCCGCCCACGTAGTTGGCCATGATGGGGAGTTCGCGGTCTCCGTCCCCGCGGTCGGCAAGTATCGCCAGTTCGATCTTTTTGGGGCGCCCGTAGTCGATAAGGGCGTCCATGGCCGCACGGACGGTTCGTCCGGTAAAGAGAACGTCATCCACCAGGATTACGGTCTTATCCTCTATTGGACAGGGGAGTTCCGTCTTGCCCACAATGGGTTTGGGGCCGATTCGTGTCCAGTCGTCCCGGTAGAGGGTTATATCCAGGACGCCGGCCGGGGGTTTGGAGCCGGTTATGCCGTTTATGGCCTCCTGAATCCGGGTGGCGAGAAAGGCCCCGCCAGTACGGATGCCCACCAGGACCACATCATCCGTTGAGGGGTTTCTTTTCAGAATGTCCTCGGCGATCCGCCGAATTCGTTCGGCGATCTCTTCCCGCCTGAGAATTACCTGTTTCTTCATGATGGAAATTCCATTGCAATTCCGGCACGTAAAAAGTTAGAATTATAGTATAAAATAAATGTTAAAACAAGGATAAAAAGGCTCACATGCATGGACTTTCGAGGTCATCAACCCATACATGAAAGATAAGCTGGACAGACTGGCGGAAAAACTTGGGTACTCTTTTAAGAACCGGGATCTTCTCGAAGAGGCTTTTCGTCACTCATCCTACGTGAACGAGGCCGGCGCCACGGCCCTCCGGGACAATGAACGGTTGGAGTTCCTTGGAGATGCCGTCCTCGACTTGTCCATCAGCCATCTGCTGATGGATCGATTCAAGGACGCGCGGGAGGGACAGCTGTCCAAGCTTCGGGCCATGATGGTCAACGAAAGAAGCCTGTCCGGAATCGCCCTGGAGTTGAATCTCGGCGAATTCCTTCTCCTGGGATGCGGTGAGGAGAGGACACGCGGCCGCCGAAAGCCTTCCCTGCTGGCCAATGCAGTAGAGGCTTTGATCGGCGCCGTCTATCTCGACGGGGGGTACGCAAAGACGGATGAGATTATCAGACGGCTTTTCGCGGGGCTGGCCCGGGAGATAGACCTGGAAGAATCTTCCCACGACTACAAGAGCCTTATTCAGGAGTACACTCAGCACCTCTACGGGACCCGGCCCGAATATGTGCTTGTGGGCGAGAGCGGCCCTCCCCATGATCGTGTCTTTCGAATGGCCCTCCGCTTGCGAGGTCGTGTGCTGGCCGAGGGGGCGGGCAGGAGTAAGAAGGCTGCGGAACAGGAGGTGGCCAGGAAGGCATATCAATGTCTCAAGAAAGACATGTCGGGACTCTGATTGTCCCTGTTTTTATTCCCAACCAGGGCTGTCCCTACCGCTGCGTATACTGCCGGCAGGAAGACGTCACGGGGACGGGAGGCCACCTGCCGGGGCCCTCAGAGATCAGGAAAACACTTAACACGGCGATTCACTCACAAAGGTTCGGCTCCGCTTTCGATCGAGAAATAGCCTTCTATGGGGGTACGTTCACCGGCCTTTCCCTGGAATCCATGAAGGGCCTTCTGTCCGCCGCGTTTCCCTGGGTGGCCGATGGATCCTTCCAGAGCATGCGCGTATCCACCCGCCCCGACACTTTGGACGAGGAGCGCCTGTCCCTGATGCGGCGGCATGGTGTGGCCACAGTGGAACTCGGGGTGCAGTCCCTCCACGATGACGTGCTTCAGCGGACCCGGAGAGGGTACCTGTCCGCGGACGTAGAAAGGGCCGTGGCTTTACTGCGGCAATTCGGTTTCAAGGTGGGTGTTCAGCTTATGCCGGGGCTTCCTGGGGACAGTGGTGCACGGTTCATTGAAACCGTGGAGAAGGCTGTTGAGCTCGGACCTGATCTGGTTCGCCTCTATCCCACGGTCGTCCTGAGGGATACGGTCCTTGCCCGCTGGTACAGATGCGGTAGTTACCGGCCCCTGTCCCTTGACGATGCGGTGGAGCTGTGCACCGAGGCCTGCGTCCGGTTTGAGTCCACAGGGATTCCTGTCATTCGAATCGGGCTTCTCGCCCCGGACGATCTTGTGGCCGAGGGCGGTATCCTGGCGGGTCCGTGGCATCCCGCCTTTGGTTTCCTGGTCCGCTCCGCAGTCTATCATCGGGAGATCGAGCGGCTTCTTCCCGAGGACGCCGAAACCTTCCGGATCCGTGTCAACCCCCGGGATGTGTCCCTGGTTCGGGGCTACCGAAACCAGGGGCTCGAGGCGTTGGCTGGAAAAACCGGTGCTTCAGTGCCGGAGATCTTGGTGGACGACAGCCTTCTCCCACTAAATCCGGTGGTGGAGAAGGTATGAGATAACATAAAAGCTGTTGAGCCGGCGAGCTTTAGCGGCTCCAGGTGTTAAG
>CAZEIA010000202.1:0-5647 GCA_964512335.1 uncultured Desulfobacterales bacterium | reverse complement strand
GCCTGCTTCATGAGCCTTGTGGGCGCGTTTCTAATGTGCATGGGCACGGGCAATGCCCCGGTCTCGTTGATCTCCACCTTGACCGCCTTTTCAGCCATGTAAAGGGCGTTGCTCTTGGGGGCCGATGCGAGGTACACCGCGGCCTGGGCCAGGGCAAGCTCGGCTTCGGGAGGTCCTATCTTCTCCCACGCCTCAAAAGCTGACAGGGCGATCTTGAGCGCGTTAGGATCGGCCATGCCCACGTCTTCCGAGGCACAACGAATCATCCGCCTTGCAATGAACAGGGGGTCCTCCCCGGCCTCGAGCATCCTGTACAACCAGTAGAGGGAGGCCTGCGCGTCGCTGCCCCGAAGACTCTTGTGGAAGGCGGAGATCAGGTTGTAGTGCTCCTCCCCGTCCTTGTCATAGGAGAGGGCCTTTCGATTCAGCGCCCGTTCCACCTCGGCCAGGCCCACTATTATTGCACCCTCCCCCGAATCAAGGGTGTCAAGGATTGCCAGTTCAAGGTTGTTCAGGGTCACGCGGGCATCCCCGCCCGAAACATTTATGATGTGGGCGACCGCCTCAGGCGTGACCTCGGCTCCGAGGCCACCCAGACCCGCATCCGTGTCTTTGAGCGCCCTGTGAATAAGGGTTTCCAGGTCCTCACGCTCCAGGGGATGAAGCATAAGGACCCGGGCCCTGGAGAGCAGCGGCGATATCACTTCAAAGGAGGGATTCTGAGTGGTAGCGCCGATGAGCACTATGCGCCCGCTCTCAACATGGGGCAGGAATCCGTCCTGCTGGGCCTTGTTGAACCTGTGGATCTCATCTACAAACAGGACTGTCGGCCTGTGATCCTTAAGAAAAGTGTCCCCGGCCTCGGCAATAATCTCCCGCACATCCTTGAGACCGGAAGTGACTGCGGACAGGGCCCTGAACGGGGCTCCGGACTCCCGGGCCATGAGCCTTGCAAGTGTGGTCTTGCCGGTCCCGGGCGGACCCCAGAGGATCATGGAGAACAGCCGCCCTGCGCGCAACGCCCGGACAAGGGGCGCGCCCGGGCCGATCAGGTGACGCTGGCCCACCATATCCTCCACCCTTTGAGGGCGTATGCGCTCGGCCAAAGGGACTCGGGACTCTTCCGGGCTTTCAGTCATGCTTCTGCACCTCCCCGCCGCTATGTTATCCTTTTTCCTTCGCGCTCTTCGTGTCCTTCGTGGTGAATAATTCAATATTTTATCACGAACCACGATTTCCGGTGCGGCTCATGCCGTCGAAAAGAGTCGAATTACACGGCTCTGGAACTCCTCCATCACAAGGGGCTTAGGAGCCACCAGATCAAAGGGCCAATCACCCCCCTGGTGCGGGCTCCAGGTCGGAGTCCCGTGGTCCGTGATCAGGACCACAGGCACATGACCGTCTCCCGCCTTTATCCTTCGACCCAGGAACACAGACGACGCGTGGTCCCGGCTGCTGCTCTCCAGGATGATACCGCCGTAAGTCTCCCGCTGAAATCGTGCCAGGCCCTCGGCCCTGCTCGATGCCGTCACTACATGCCAGCCACGAGCGGTAAACAGCCGGTCCAGCAGTTCTCGAAGGGCCTCGTTCACGGAGATCACAAGAATCCTTTCCGGCCTCTTGGAGCGTTGCGGCAGCCTCTCGGGACGCTGCGTATCTGGAGAGGCGACAGGAATCATTACGCGGATCTCGGTTCCCAGTCCTTTTTCGCTGGTGACCTCGATCTTTCCCCCGTGCCTTCGAATTACCGCATAGGCGACACTCAGACCCAGCCCCGAGGCCTTCCCGCCTCTAGTGGTGAAAAAGGGATCGAAAATACGGTCTATTACCTGCTCGGGAACCCCCGTGCCGTTGTCCATGATAGTGAGGTGCGCCTGGCCTTCGATTTCCTCGGACGTTACATAGAGGTAGCCGCCTTCAGGCATGGCCTCCAGGGAGTTTTGAACGAGGTGTGCAAGAATGTCTCGAAGCTCTTCGTGGTTTCCAAGGATTCGGGAGCCTGATCGAAGGTATGTCTTCACCTGGTACGGGGAAGAATCCTGCGCATCCCCTTCCACGGAGGACCTGCCTAGTGAGACAGCCTCCCTGACAACATCCTTCAGCTCGAACAGCCTTGCTTCCGAGGGATCCATTCGGTCCCTTGCGATGGTGTTCAACTGGTCCGTGGTCTCGAAGGCTTCCCTGGCAACCGCTTCGAGGGCCTGCAGTTCAGGGTCCATGTCCTCACCGTCAGCCGGAGCCGCCTCACGGAACCGCTCGATCCTCTCCTGCAAGGCCTTGCAGTACCGCCCGAACCGTCCGGAAAGGGCCGAGGCCATGGTCAATACGGCCTCCATTTTTTTGGACCGGAGCCGGTTTTCCTCTCGCTCCCTTCGCTTGTCCATGGGCGTGAGGCTGACCACAAAGGCCCGCTTTCTCCCCATCAGGATCTTCCGCACTCTCACTTCAAACGGAAAGGATCGCCCCTCCCGTGTCAACAGGGCCGCTTCATACTGCTCGGGTACTGCCTTTCGCGCCAGCCGCCGGGTATGGACCTCACGGACCATGTCCCTGTATTCCGGGGCCACAATCTCCAGAAAGTCCCTGCCCAGGAGCTCGTCCGGCTCGTATCCAAGCTGTTCCGTAACCGTGTTGTTGACATCTCTGATCCGGCCCTCCCGGACCAATACGATGACCGTGGGAACCGCATGGAAAACCTCTTCCCGATTCCGCAACAGGACACGGCCGGCTTCGAGTTCGGCCTTAAGTGCCCGAACCTCATCCCGGAGCTGCTGTTTTTCCGCCTTGAGACCCTCAATTTGCTTCTCAAATTCTGTGGTTATAAGCGGCGCCATTGGATTGAGGGTCCTCCCCGGGTGGGAGCCTTGGGAGCGTCCCTGAAAGGGCTTGATGAGTGAAGTTGGATACCGTATCATACTCACACTTGATGAGACAACAAAGGACTGCTTCGTTGCGGTTGTTCCCGCTGTCTCCTGCTTGCTGATTCAAGAATTGTGGTTATGTGATTAAGTGGTTAGGGGGTTGGGTGGTTGGGTTTAAAAGCCCAAGACCTTGTTATTTGTCCTTATTCCTGCAATTCGAGCAAGTTGTGATTTTTTCTTCGTGATCTTCGTGCCCTTCGTGGTAAATCATGATGTCCTACGGCCCATTGCTCGATACCCATAGCCGATGGGAAATGGTTTTCCAGCTCAACAGCTAATAAGAGGACCCCGTGCCCCCCTCAGAATCCTTCATTCATCTTCACGTGCACACCGAGTTCAGCCTGCTGGACGGAGCCATCCGCATCCGGCAGCTTCATGAAAAGGCCGGGAAACTGGGAATGCAGGCCGTGTCCATAACGGACCACGGCAACATCTTCGGAGCGGTACAGCACTTTCAGGAGGCCGGGAAGAGCGGCATCAAGCCCATTCTGGGCTGTGAGGTCTACGTGGCACCGGGGAGCCGCAAGGAAAGGTCCGCTCCGGCCGACGGCCGGCCGACCGCCTTTCACCTTGTCCTTCTTGTCATGAACGACGAGGGATACCGGAATCTGAACCGCCTCGTGACCCTCGGCCACCTGGAGGGGTTTTACTATCATCCGCGCGTCGACCTCGAATGCCTGAGGGAATTTAACGGAGGCCTCATAGCCCTATCGGCCTGCCTCAAAGGGATAGTGCCATACCACCTGAGGCTGAACCGCTTGAAAGAGGCTCGTGAGCAGGCGGTGGAACTCTCTCGAATTTTTGACAAGGACCGGTTCTACCTGGAGATTCAGGCAAACGAGATGCCCGAACAGGTGCAGTTGAACCGGGCGCTGAAAGGACTCGCGGAAGAACTTTCTCTGCCGCTTGCGGCAACCAATGACTGCCACTATCTGCATCGTGAAGACGCAGAGGCCCACGACGCTCTGCTGTGTATTCAGACCGGAAAGACCCTGGACGATCCCAACCGCATGCGCTTCTCCAATGATGAATTCTTTTTCAAGTCCGGAGAGGAGATGTTGAAATGCCTTGAAGGATACGAGGAGGCCCTGAGCAATACTGCGGATATCGCGCGCCGGTGCGACTTTGAAATGGTCTTTGGAGAGTACAAGTATCCGGTCTTTCAGACCGGCGACAACCGGAGCCTCGACGAAATCATGGTTCAGGAGGCCCGGGAGGGGCTTGAGGAACGACTCCGGGAAAAGAAAGAAGGTGGCGGCCCCCTGTCACCCGAAATCATAAAGGAATATGAGGAGAGACTGGAATACGAGCTGGGGGTCATCACGAAAATGGGGTTCTCCGGTTACTTCCTGATAGTGGCCGATTTCATCTCCTTCTCCCGCAGGAACGAAATCCCGGTAGGCCCCGGCCGCGGATCCGCGGCCGGATCCCTGGTAGCTTACTGCCTCACCATCACCAATATCGATCCCATCAAGTACGGCCTCATTTTCGAACGCTTTCTAAACCCCGAACGAATCAGCATGCCGGATATCGACATCGACTTCTGCATCCACGGCCGTGAAGACGTGATACGTTATGTAGCCGACAAATACGGGCACGAGAACGTCGGACAGATAATAACCTTCGGGACCATGAAGGCCCGCGCGGCCATACGGGACGTGGGCCGTACCCTGTCCATTCCTTACGGAGAGGTGGACCGAATAGCCAAGTTGGTGCCCGAAGGCCCCAATGTCCACCTGAAGGACGCCTTCGAGGAAGAGCCGGAACTCAAGAAACTGAGCCAGGGTGATGAACGGGAACAGAAGCTCCTGCGAATCTCCCTATCTCTGGAGGGACTCAGCCGGCACGCCTCAACCCACGCCTCGGGCGTTGTCATCTCCGACCGGCCCCTGGTGGAGTACCTGCCCCTTTACAAGGGGGCCCACGACGAGGTCATGACCCAGTTCCCCATGGACCAGATCGAGAAGCTGGGCCTTATCAAGTTCGATTTTCTGGGTCTCAAGACTCTGACCGTGATAAAGCATGCCCTATCCCTGATAGAGAAGACGGCAAAGCGCAAGATCGATATCGAAAAGATCCCCCTGGACGATGAGGCCACGTTCAGGCTCTGCAGTGAAGGCCGCACCACCGGAGTCTTTCAGCTTGAAAGCTCCGGCATGAAGGAGATGCTGCGAAGCCTCCGCCCGGAGACCTTTGAAGACATGATCGCCCTGGTGGCCCTGTACCGTCCCGGCCCCTTGGGGAGCAACATGGTGGAGGACTTCATAAACGGCAAGCACGGCCGCAAGAAGATTCACTACCTGCTTCCAGTGCTGGAACCCATACTCAAGGAGACCTACGGAGTCATCCTCTACCAGGAGCAGGTTATGAAGATCGCCCAGGTGCTGGCCAGCTACACCATGGGTGAGGCGGACACTCTCCGGAAGGCCATCGGCAAGAAAAAGGCCAGCGTGATGGCCCGGCAGAAGGAACGATTCCTGGAAGGGGCCGAGAGGAACAGCATCCCAAGGGACACGGCCGAGCGGATCTTCGGGCTGATCGACAAGTTCGGGGGCTACGGCTTCAACAAGTCACACTCCGCAGCTTATGCCCGGATCGCCTACCAGACCGCCTACCTGAAAGCCCACTACCCGGTCCAGTTCATGGCCGCCCTCCTGACCCAGGACATGGGCAACCAGGACAAGACCATCAAGAACATCGCCGAGTGCCGCGAGATGGGCATCCGG
>CAZEIA010000201.1:0-5743 GCA_964512335.1 uncultured Desulfobacterales bacterium | reverse complement strand
AGCGGTTCACCATAAAAGACGACGAGACCATCCTGAGCGATATCCTTTTCGCGGCCAAAACCATGAGCCGCCAGGACCGCGTCTTTCTTATGGACGGGGATGCCCTGATCATCCCTCAAAAAAGGCTCATGTGGATACTCGATCGTATCAAAGAACACCTCCCCTGGGTTCGAAGGGTCGGCGCTTACGCCAATGCAAAAGGCATCCGGCTCAAATCCCCGGAAGACCTGATCGCTCTGAGGGAGAATGGGCTGGGCATACTGTATCTTGGCGTGGAAACAGGGGACGACCGCCTGCTGAAGGAAATCCGCAAGGGCGCGAGCGCGGAAAACCTGATCGCAATGGGGAGAAAGGTCAAGGATGCGGGAATCAAACTCTCAGTGACCGTGCTGTTGGGCATAGCGGGAACAGAACGTTCCCTTGAACACGCCCAGGCGACCGGAAAACTGCTGAGCGCCATGGATCCCGACTATGTAGGGGCCCTGAGCGTGATGCTCATTCCCGGGACCGCGCTGTACGACGCGTATAGGCGCGGGGAATTCCAGCTTCCTGAACCGGAGGGGCTCCTTCTGGAACTCAGGGAGATGTTGTCCCACACGGAATTGACCCGCGGGATGTTTTTTTCCAATCACGCATCCAACTATCTTCCCATAAAAGCACGGTTCCCCAGGGGCAAGCAGGAGGCGATAGATCTGATCGACGGAGCACTCAGGGGAGAGGTGGGTCTGCGTCCTGACTGGATGCGGGCGCTCTAATTTACCGAGGCTCGCCATCCACGGCTTTTTCCAGCATGCGCCGACCCACTAGTAGCAGCGCGGATAAGACACGATCCCAAGGGAATCCGGATCACCCCGCATGATCTTCTTCCGGATAACTTTTTCATACGCGCCGTTTCTACCATTCGCACCAAGGGCCGAATAGTATTGTTTCAGTCGAAAACGGCATCGACAAACGCCTCCGGATCAAACGGACGGAGGTCGTCGACCTTCTCCCCTATGCCTATGTACCGGATAGGCAAGCCGAGCTCGCGGCAAATCCCCACAACTACGCCGCCTTTTGCGGTTCCGTCCAGCTTGGTGAGCACAATAGAGGAGATTCCCAGGGATTCGTTGAAGATCCGGGCCTGGCTCACGGCGTTTTGCCCGGTCGTGGCGTCCAGAACCAGCCAGATTTCATGGGGTGCGCCGGGGAGCTTACGGCCGACCACGCGGCGTGTCTTCTGGAGCTCCTCCATCAGGTTGCTCCGGGTATGAAGCCGTCCTGCGGTATCTATAAGGACCACGTCGACGTTCCTTCCAACGGCCGCAGAGACAGCGTCAAAGGCAACGGCCGATGGATCGGCCCCTTCCCGCTGCCGTATCACTTCACAGCCTGTTCGCTCACCCCAGATCACCAACTGCTCCACTGCCGCAGCCCGAAAGGTATCAGCCGCCGCCAGCATGACGGTCTTGCCCTCGTCTTTGAAGTGGTGGGCCGCTTTACCGATGGTGGTAGTCTTTCCCACACCGTTTACGCCAACGACCATAATGACCCGGGGTTCACCAGGACCGGGCTCGGATCGGTGGACCTCAGGCGCCATGAGAAAGGAAAGTATCTCCTGTTTCAGTGACGTCTTGAGCTTTCCGGCGTCGTTCAGCTCTTTTCGCGCCACCTTGTCCTTTACGCGGTCGATTATCTCCTGGGTCGCGGCCACGCCTAGATCGGACGTAAAGAGAATTTCCTCGAGCTCGTCCAGGAGATCTTCGTCTATGTCTTTCTTCCCGAAAACAAGCCTGTCCAGACGACCTGCAAGACTCGACCGCGTTTTGGAAAGTCCCTCCCTGAGCCGCTGAAAAAACCCCCTGTTCTCAGTGCTCTTTCCTGCGTCCTCTTCCTCTTTAGGCCTATCCGGTGCCTGCGCCTGTTCCCCTTCATGCTCCAAAGTCACATCTGGTTCGTCTGACGGCCTGAAGTCAGAGGCCTCTTCCGGCCGTGGCATCAACTTTTCGGCGGTCCCTTTTTCCTTGTCCTTCTTTTTGAACCAGTTGATCATTGTCTTATAAGATCCCTTTCAGGCACGAGGCTTCAGGGTCACGTGGCCCGGTCCATCTGGACAGTGAAGCAAGAAAAGTTTGTAGACCAACCTTTTCGGGCTTTCAAGGGATTTTTGGCCAACCAGAGCTCACATGACAGACAGCCATGGCCCCGGATCAGGCGGCAAGGAGTTGGGATTGGCCCAGGTTCACGGAAACCAACTTGGACACGCCGGCCTTTTCCATGGTCACCCCGAAGAGCCGCTCCGCGATCTCCATGGAGCGCCGGTTGTGGGTGACCAAAATCACCTGGGAATACCTGCGGATCTCGCCCAGCAGGTTGTTGAAACGATCAAGGTTGGCCTCATCGAGGGGGGCATCTACCTCGTCCAGAAGGCAAAAGGGGCTCGGTTTGATCAGATAAATGGCAAAGAGCAAGGCCATTGCCACCAGCGCCTTTTCCCCGCCCGAGAGAAGGCCCATGTGGCTCAGCTTCTTTCCGGGAGGTCTCACCTCCACGAGCACGCCGCTCTCCAGGGGCCGGCTCTCGTCGGTTAGTTTCAGGCCGGCGCTCCCGCCCTTGAACAGAATGGGAAACACCTCACGGATCTTCTGGTCCACTTCGACGAAAGTCTCTGAAAATTTCTCCAGGCAGATGCGGTTGATCTTTCTTATGGCCTTGTTCAGTGATTCGATGGAATTCAGGAGGTCATCCCTCTGTCCTGTAATGAAGACGTAGCGCTCTTTCAGCTCTTCGTGTTCATGAATGGCGGCCAGGTTTACTTCTCCGAGCTTTTCCCGGTCCTGCCTGCGCTCTTCGAGCATATCCCGTGTCTCCGACGATGAAAACCCCTCATCCACATACTGGCTGTAAACCTCTGCTAGTTCCAGGCTGAACTTGTCCCGGACAATCTCAACAAGACTGTTCATCCGGTGAGTTATCTCGGACTGCTGCATCCGGGCGCGGCTGATTTGTTCTTTGAGGTCATCCAGTTCTCCTCTAATCGCTCCGAGTTCTTTTTCCTTCTCGCGAATCTGGTTCTTGAAGGATCCGCGTTCCAGGTCCGCACTGTTCACGGTTTCCTCTGCCGCGGCGAGCCTTTCCCGGAGCTCCGCCAGCTCTTCCCTCACGCTCTTTTCCCGTTCCTCGCACTCATGAAAGGTCTTGCGGGCCGCCTCGGCGTCCCGGCCGATCTTCTCAAGCTTCTCCCGGGCCTCGTCCGTATATTCGTCTATCCGTTCGAGCTGCCTGAGAAGACCTTTTTCCTCCTCCTTTGCGAGGTTCAGGTCCATTCTGCGCTGCGCCAGCTCGCTACGGAATTGCTCGGCCTCTTCTTCGCTTTCCTTCAGCTCAGCCTCTTTACCTTTAAAATAGACCTCTCTTTCGCGAATCCTCTCCTTACACGTGGCCAACTCCTCTTCGATGCGCGTAAGGGCCTGTCTATGCTTTTCCTTTTCCTTGTCCTTCTGCTCCAGCTCTCCTGTTATTCGATCCGAAAAGCGTTCCAACTGGTCCAGCTCGTGGCCGAACCGAAGAATGGCCCGATCATGCCCGTTTATCTGCTCCCGGCACTCCTCCCGTTCTAATTCCAGGGATTCCATCCGGGCCCGTTTCTCCTGTGCATCCTGATCGATCTGCTCAAGTCTTGCAATAAGCGCCTCAACTTCTTTCCGGCCCGCAGCCACCTGCTGCTCCAGCTCGGAGATCTCCCGCTTTCTAGCAAGAAGCCCATGGGAGCTCTGCGTCACTTTCCCACCGCTTATCACGCCCCGCTCGTCGATCATGTCGCCGTCCGGAGTCACAAGACACTGCCTGATCCCGTTTCGGGACCAGACGGCTATTGCCTGGTCCAGGTCCTCGGCGATCACCGCATCCCCCAAAAGGGTATTTATCAGCGGGCGGTAGGCCTCAGGGGCCGAAACCCGGTCCCGAAGAAGTGGAAGGCCGTTTCCGGTACCGTTGCCGTTGCCGTTGGACCGTAAATGACGCAAGGGAACAAAGCTGCTGCGGCCCCGGGCCCGCTCCTTCAGGTAGGCCACGGCATCCTTGCCGTCCTCGAGACCTTCAACTACGATGTACTGGAGGCGATCGGCCATGACCGCCTCCACCGCCTGCTCGAACTCCGGCGCCACCTGGATAATATCGGCCACCAGCCCGAGGATACGTCCCTGATTCCTCACATCGAGATCTTTGGCCTTCATGATGGTACGAACACCCACCTTGTATCCTTCGAAGTTCTCCGTGAGGGAGTGAAGGCTGGACAACCGGGAATCCCGATTAGCCAGCTCGGTCTCCGCTTTCTTCAGGTCGGTCTCCCCTCTGCGTCGAACCTGCTCCAGTTCGTCACGGCTCTCCCTCTCCAGCTCAAGGTCCTCCTCGATACCGGCAAGCTTAGCGGCCAAGGCCTCCCGCGTCTCGGTCTTCCTGCGCGACGCCTCGACCATGCGCTCGATCTTTTCGGAAACCTCCGCCTTTTCCTGTTCCAGCCTGGCCCTTCCGTCAGTGATCTCTCCGATGCGCTGATTCAGGTAGCCCGACTCCTGATTCAGACCCATCTCCCTGGTCACTCCGCTGTTGACATCGGTTCGTGCCCGCTCATACTCAGTGCGGATCTCTTCTAGAACAGCACTGCGCCTTTTGAGACGCTGGTCAAGGAGGGCCAGTTCGCCCTCCAATACACCCGCGTTTTCTCGCAGGACAGCCACCCGGTCCTCGAGCTCCACCCGCTCCTTGCTGAACCCGCGGAGCCTTCGATCGATGTCCTGCTTCTCTTCCCCGAGCCGCTGCTCCAGGGCGACCTGCATCCGCTTCTCACCGGCCAGGGACTCCAGGACGGACTCCTTCCGGGTCACTGATTCCTTTCTGCTCAGGAATTGATTACGAAGCCTGTCGATTTCCTCGTCCATCTGTGCAAGTTCCAGGTTCATACGCTCCACATCGGTCTGTCTTGCAGAAAACCTGGAAGCGAGCACTCCCTCTTCCTGAAGAAGACTCTCAGTGGACCGAATGCTTTTTTCCGATTCGTCCCGGAGCTCGCTGTACGCATTCGCATGAAGGGCCAACTCCAACCGTTCAATCTCTTCGCTCAAGAGCTTGTATCGCTTTGCCTTGGCCGCCTGCCGTTTGAGAGAGCGCATCTGCCTCTCCACCTCGGCGAGAATGTCCTCGACCCGCTGGAGATTTGTTTTGGTCAATTCCACCCTACGCCGGGACTCATCGACCTTTTTCCGGTACTTGGTAATGCCGGCCGCCTCCTCGAGCATGGCCCTCGTCTCCTCGGGTTTCTGCTCAATAATGCTGCTTATCCGGCCCTGTCCGATGATGGAGTAGGCCTTGCTGCCTAGGCCCGTGTCCATGAAGATCTCCTGGACATCCCTGAGGCGACAGGGGACGCGGTTTATCAGGTACTCGCTCTCACCGGACCGGTAGAGTCTCCGGGTGACGGCCAGCTCGGTAAACTGCGCATATTCCCGGGGAAACGAGCCGCTATCGCTCTCGAACAGGATGGAGACCTCCGCCATACCCATGGGCTTGAATTCGCCTGCCCCGCTGAAGATGACGTCCTCCATTTGACGACCGCGCAGCTGTTTGGCGCTCTGCTCACCCATGGCCCAGCGGATCGCGTCCACGATGTTGCTCTTACCGCAACCATTAGGCCCGACAACTGCGCTGATTCCCTCGGGCAGGGAGACTTCCATGCGGTCCATGAAGGATTTGAACCCGACGATGG
>CAZEIA010000200.1:0-5778 GCA_964512335.1 uncultured Desulfobacterales bacterium | reverse complement strand
CGCTGGATCTGGATTATGGCTGCAAAGGTAAGAGCTGTCAAGCTCCATAGAAAGGATATCTCAAGGATAACAGATTACCTTTCTATCGCTTCAGGGCGCGGGTTATCTATTTCCAGGAAACTGCCTCGTCTATGATGGCATTGCCATACTGCAGATTTTACGACCTCCATTTTTTCAAGACTTCGAAAAGGATTTAGCAATTCAGCTTCATTCTCATGGAACTGAAAAACCTCTTTTTACAGCCAATTGCAAATAGAAGTAGAGGGGGAGTGGAAAACCGAGTCGAGAGCCCAATCGAAGCCCATTTTCCAAGCCAGGGAATCGGTGCTGGTGGGACCTCCCATTTCAATTCATCAATTGTATCAACTCCGAAATCGGAAGGATGGGTAATACCGGTTTCAACCATAATGCAATTATCCCATGACGGTTGCCTGAAATATTGAAAAAGCGTTTCACCATAAAAGCGATATGAAGGTCACATGGTGTAAGTGAAAATATCATCGTGCTCTTCTTTATTAACAGCATTATTAACATCAATTCCAGTATACTCTAGGATGATACTTTCTGGCATTTTATTCTTAATAGAGATTGAATGAACCTAATTCATTTTTGCCCCCCTTCGTTTACAGTTTGATAATATTCGATTATTGGCTTTATAATCTTCAGGTAGTAAGATCCCTGCAATTCATGTTCAATCATACCTTCAAAAAGTTGAAAACAGCATACCAGCAAGTGAAAATTATCAAAATCGAGTCCGATTGCAATTTATAAAAACTATTCTTAATAGGATAAATATGGGGTAAAACCAATAGCTTGAAGCCAATCGCCCAAGGCTATATATCGATTGCAAATTACGAACTCCAAGTTTCAGCAGCCCGACAGACGAAGTGCTAAGGTGGATTTTGGGAGGGAAAAGCAGGGCGATGGGGCCAAACTTGACTTGATTAAGTTTTTTGATAATATATATCTGGTTATAGGAGCTAAACACATCCGAAAGTATTATTTTGTGGTATTATGAGATATCAAAATGACTGTTAAGTAGAGAAAAAATCGACACGGTAAGGTTATTTCAGCGGGTTACAGGTTCTTGCTGGATGGGGAATGGTATCAAAAGCAAGGATTCAAGACCCTCAAAGAGGCCCGCAAGGAAGAGCAGAAAAAGCGGGATGAGTTGGAACGCGAGAGACAGGCGAGGATGATCGATACGGTCACCTGTCTCGACCTCACAAACAAGTACTTGGACCACGTGAAAGCCCGGATGGTCCACAACACCTTTGTGGGCTGTAAAGCCTCACCGAGGGTCGAATCCCTCTCTCTCCACCACCCACCTAATAAATTCAGCTAGTTATAGGGCTGATTGCCTAAATGCTGCCAAAAGAACAGCCAATGATAGAAGTGATTGAATTCTATACTCATCTCAGCCTTACCCTTCAGGCGTTTCGCTTGATATACATGCCACTACTCACTTCTCCTGTTCCCACCAACTTACATTAGTCGGTCAAGCCTAGCACCAGACACCAGCATTCAAGAGCCTTGAACCGCAAGGATTATCGGCCTCCCATAACAAGCAGACATGGGCAGAGAACACCCATCAACAGGCCTTCCTGCTTACGGTCTGTCGAGTGAAGAAGATTTTTTGATTAGCTGATCGAGTTTCCGGAGAAGCAGAGCCACCATCGGCATAGCCATGAAGCGTCTGCGATCAGCCCGGTCTTTGGAAGGGCGGTGCTATTGATCCTGGTGGGGGTGTCCTTATCGAATCATGGAAAATCGGCTTGTGCCAAGAATTGGAGTATGTTCTCTTAATTATCGCAAAAGATATCAACGGCAATCCGCTCCACAGAGTCTTAATGTTCCTGCCTCCTCCAATGGGTTGAAAAGAATATCTTCGAGTTCCCTTAGAAACGCTACGAAACCTTCTTACACCCTGCATAGAAATTATCCGGAATCCTATTTACAGGAAAGCCTGATTAGACAGGAGGTCTTCACAAAATAGCATTAGGAATGTCAATAAGTTATTCCCTAAGGTTTGCTGTGCCATGCGGATTGCGCAGGGACAGAGAAGGCAGCGCCGTAACCGGTTACATGCAATCATGTAAATTGCGGTTCCCGACTTATCGCCGGGTCGGGAGGGATTATAGTGATGATAGGTATCAGATCCATTGTCGCAAAAGATAGGAGGAGCCCTATGAACATCAATCGACGCGCTTTCATGAAAACCGCCCTCTTCGCGACAGCAGGCTCGATGATGCCTGCCTGGGCGGCTCACCTCTGTTTCGGACAATCCAAAACTCCCCTGCGGGAATTCAGGCCATCGAACCTCGCCATTCTGAGCAGTGCTACATGGAATCCTGTATTTTGCAAGTTTTAGCCAAAGTCGACTGGAAAAGTAGTATAATGAAATAAATGAAACCGATAACCCCATTCTAAAAGGAGGGAAATATGAAGAACGTTGTGAAAGCGGCCTTGCTCATCGGAACGGTTTTAGTTTTCACCGTTGGAATTGCCTCGGCCCAGACCAGGGGGCCCGGCATGATGGATCCCGACAGCGGGGGCGGCTATGGTTATGCTCCGCCCCAGGGTCAGGGCTGGTTCTGCCCTTACTGCGGGGCCCGGCACGGGCAGGGAAACCAGGGGGCCAGCCCCGGCTGGGGCATGGGTTCCGGGTATGGTTACGGCGGAGGCGGTATGATGGGTCGTCGCGGTGCCGGAATGATGCAACGTTGGGGAGGCGATTACGGACCCATGCATCGAGGATGGCAGGGGGCTCCCCAATATGCGCCCGGCCGCGGTCCCGGTTACGGTTACCAGGGCCCCGAGGAGCCTTTGAACATGGAAGAGGCCCGTAGCATTGTCGAGCGATACCTGTACTCGTCGAGAAACCCTAACCTGAAGGTCGGCGAGATTGATGAAAAGGACGAGGTGTTCGAGGCCGATATCGTGACCCGCAAGGAGGGTGATCTCGTGGATCGCGTACAAATCGATCGGCGGACCGGCTGGATGAGATCTGTGTATGAATGATGAGAAGCGCCGGGATTGTTCCCTTCCGGCATCCCCGGCAATTATCTTCCAGCGGCACAGGAACGATGGAGACCTTGTTCTCCGCGCAATCATGGGTCTTCTTCGGGGGGCGGCCTAAACGACCATCAGCTTCTTCTGGAAATCGGGCTGAGCCTTTGTGCTAGGATGCTTTATCAGCGCCATGATTCAAGCGTTCGTGCCCGAGGGCAGTCTTCCCCCTACCAGTTCAAGGGCCATCTGTAGTCGACCCTGCCGACCCTCCTGCTCTTTCCGGCGATCGTCTGGTTGTACTACCACCTGGCGAAAAAGGAAGAGAACCGCCTGCTGGACAGGTTTGGGGAGGAGTACGAGGCCTACATGCGGCGGACGTCCATGTTTTTTCCCAGACTCGGGGACTGGGGGAAGACCTTCGCCGGAGGGCGGCACCAGGCAGGATGAGTAACAAGAGGTTCAAAAAAGAGGGACGATCGCAGGTTGCCGGAAAGGAGTAAGCAATCATGGCGGAGCAGAACATGCACAGACAAGGAGAGCTCGATTCAGCCGCAGAGTCTGGTGCTAGGCACGAAGGTCATGAGAGGCACCAGGGCCATGGTGAAGGGAAAAAGGGTAGCAACGAATCCCATGGCAGTCATCAGCAAGGCGATCATCACGCCCACATGGTAGCGGACTTCAGGAGGCGGTTCTGGGTCTCCCTGGTGATCACCGTCCCCATCCTTGTCCTTTCCCCCATGATACAGTCCTTTCTGGGCATCAAGGAAGGCTTGAGCTTTCCCGGGGACCTCTATGTCCTCTGGGTGCTTTCTTCTGCGGTCTTTTTTTACGGCGGGTGGCCTTTTTTAAAAGGCCTTTTTGACGAGCTGAGCGACAAAAGCCCCGGCATGATGACCCTCATAGCCGTTGCCATCACCACGGCTTACGCCTACAGCAGTATTGTGGTTTTCGGGTTGAAGGGCAAGGTCTTCTTCTGGGAGCTTGCCACCCTGATTGATATCATGCTCCTGGGCCACTGGATCGAGATGCGATCGGTCATGGGGGCCTCCCGCGCCCTGGAGGAGCTGGCAAAGCTCATGCCCTCGGACGCCCACAAGGTGCAGCCGGACGGGAGCACAAAGGACATCTCCGTTGAAGAGTTGCAGCCCGGGGACAAAGTCCTCATCAAGCCCGGGGAAAAGGTCCCGGTGGACGGGGAAGTCCTGGAAGGCAACTCTGCGGTCAACGAGGCCATGCTCACGGGCGAGTCCAACCCCGTGGAAAAGGAGACCGGGTCCAAGGTGATCGGAGGGGCGATAAACGGGGAAGGCTCCCTGACCATCGAGGCGCAAAAGACCGGAAAAGATTCCTTCCTGTCCCAGATGATCGACCTCGTGGAGGAGGCCCAGCAGAGCAAGTCACGCAGTCAGAATCTGGCGGATCGAGCGGCCCTCTGGCTCACGATTATTGCTTTGAGCGCCGGGGCCGTCACCCTGGTGGTCTGGCTGTGGCTCATAAACGAGGAGTTCGCCTTTGCCCTGGAGCGGATGGTGACGGTCATGGTGATCACCTGCCCCCATGCCCTGGGCCTTGCCGTGCCCCTGGTGGTGGCTGTTTCCACGGCCCTTGCCGCAAAAAACGGCCTCCTCATCAGGGACCGTGCCGCCTTCGAGCGGGGAAGGAACATCCAGGCGATCATCTTTGACAAGACAGGGACACTCACCAAGGGGGAGTTCGGGGTCACCGACACCATTACTCTGTCCGACGGTGTCCAGGAAGAGGATCTGCTTCGGTACGCCTCGGCCGTGGAATCCCACTCGGAGCATCCCATTGCCAAGGGGATCGCCGGTGCCGTGGATAAGCCTCCCCGGGTGGAGGATTTCAAGTCCATTCCCGGCAAGGGCGCCCAGGGCACGGTGGACGGCAAGGAGATCAAGATCGTCAGCCCGGGTTTCCTCAAGGAGAACAACATTTCCACGGAGGATGAAAGGATTGAAAAGTTCAACAGCCAGGGCAAGACGGTGGTCTTTGTCATGGTGGAGGGGGAGCTCAAAGGGGCCGTTGCCCTTGCGGATATTATCAGGGACGAATCCAAGGAGGCGGTCTCCAGGCTCAAGGAGATGGGGATCCGCTGCATGATGCTCACCGGGGACAACAAGCTGGTGGCTAAGTGGGTCGCCGAGGAGGTCGGCCTGGACGAGTATTTTGCGGAGGTCCTACCCAAAGACAAGGCTGCCAAGGTGAAAGAGGTGCAGTCCAGAGGGATGATCACGGCCATGACCGGAGACGGGGTCAACGACGCCCCCGCCCTTGCGCAGGCCGATGTGGGGATCGCCGTGGGTGCCGGAACCGACGTGGCCGTTCAGACAGCGGACATCATCCTGGTCAAGAGCAATCCGCTGGATGCGGTGGCGATCCTGGGACTTTCCCGCGCCACATACCGAAAGATGCTGCAAAATCTGGCGTGGGCCACCGGTTACAATGCCTTTGCCATTCCGCTTGCGGCGGGTGTCCTTTACACCTACGGCGTGATCCTCTCCCCGGCCATGGGAGCGGTGCTCATGTCCCTGAGCACGGTGATCGTCGCGATCAACGCAAGGTTTTTAAAGATTTCGAAATAACAGTAGGTCTAAAATAGAGGCCGGGCTCCAGGAAAGCGGAAATATCTGGAAATATTCTACCAAGACTCTTCCAGAGGTCTGAAAAGGCCGCTTAGACCGCCGAAGATCTGTAGTCGCACGCCCGTTTTTCAATATCCTAATAAATTTTTCATAAATATGCCTTTTC
>CAZEIA010000199.1:0-5908 GCA_964512335.1 uncultured Desulfobacterales bacterium | reverse complement strand
TCAGGCGGAAGCAAGCCCACCCGCTACGGGGTTGATTTTTCCCGCAACATCACATCCAACTTTGAGATTCACGGTGAGCTTTCATGGATCAAGGACTTTCACAAGACTTCCATTGATCAAGATGGAAGGCCCTTTGAGACCCGATCCAGCGCATGGAGCTGCCTTTTGGGGATTCGCTATCTGACCGCCCGGGAGACCACCTATATCCTGGAGTACTTTCGCAACGGCACCGGGTTCACCGAAGCAGAGATGGCGGACTACTTCTCGTTTATAGACAGGGGGTATGACAGGTTTCTCGGAACAGGCGACGACGCCATGCTGATGAGGGCATCAAAGCTGGCTCAAGGGGGGTACGGCCGGATGAACCCCATGATAAACTACCTGTATCTCAGGGTAAGCCAAAAAGAGCCCTTTGACATCCTCTACTTCACTCCATCCATTACCTGCATTTACAATATTGATGATCAGAGCCTCTCTGTTTCGCCCGAATTGGTCTACACCGGGATGGACAACCTGGAGTTGAGGCTCAAGGGATCAAAACTCATTGGCGACCGGTTCTCCGAATACGGCGAAAAACAGAATGACTACCGCCTGGAGCTGAGAGCCGGATATTACTTCTGAGGTGCGCCAAACCCGATAATGCTCCGGCAGGCACGGCTACAAGTGTGCATCCTATTTCCCGAACAGTTCCTTGCCCAGAAGCATATCCTCCTCGGAAGCGAAGAGATGATCCACCCCCGGGTCGACCGGGGTGTTGTTAATGAGCCACCTCACAAGGTCCCGCCAGATGGAGGAGATCTCTTCGCTGGAGGGCATCCTTCCCGAAGAGGCCAGCTCGATTGTGATCACCGGAATCCTGTTCTGAACCCCGCCGTAATTACCGAGCGTACCCGGAAAGTTTCCGAGTCGTTTGAGCTTGAGGCTCCCGAGGCTCGAGGGTGGGGAGCCGGGCCCGTCATAGTCCACCAGATTAAGCGGCGAGTGCACTGAAACAATTGCCTGAGGCCTGAAGTCATTAATGAGTTTGACCAGAAAACCGGTCTCCGGTTCGCTCATGGGGAGCAGCCCCGGAAAATAGCGGGGATTTTCCCCCGCATCTTCCTGCCATCGCCTGTAGCCGGCCTCCTGCCAGAGAGGCCCTGGCATGTTCCTGTTAAGGTCTACTCCTCTGGCGTTGGTCCTGGTCGAATCCTTCAACAAAAGGCCGTCGGGGTTCAGCAGGGGGACAAAGACCCAGTGAAAAAGCCCGGAATGATGTTCGTCAAGTATCTGCATCCACTTGAACACAACACTGACCGATGCGTACTCATCTCCATGGGTCCCCCCAACCAGTAGGACCCTCGCTTGGGGTTCCCGGGCCTCAAGAGGGCCGTACTCCTTGGCCAGAATAGGGACACCATTATTTGAGTACGCGCCGGACAATATCAATCCGCCGTCGAGGCAATCCCCCAGCTTGACGCTGGCCAGTTTCCCTGAAATGCAGCGGCAGGCCTGTTCCATGTTCAACTGTCGCTCTTCGGCCTGAGCAGGTTGAATACCTGCCGGAAAAAGGCACAGCACCAAAAACCAGGCAAAAGACCGGGGAAGACAAAAAAACCTGAAGGGAATTCTGTTGGGCATTGGTTCCGGCTCTTGGATGTATGATGTGAAGTCTAAACTACTCTATACCTAATTTCTTGTTTTTTAAACAAAATTAAACCTGCACGGTTTTTGTTATTTCCGTGCCCCGGGTCCTGATTTGAAACACGGAACCCGCCGAAACCTTGGACAGATACTGGCATGAGCCTAAAACCCCGTCAAGGATTAATCCGGACGGAGTCGCCTTCATTGATCTCAAGGGAGGGTGGCAGCGGGAGATCGCAGACAAACATTGTCTTATCATCCTCAACTTTCAGGAGCACGTGGTCCCACGAAGTGAACATGTATCCATAGAAATGTGAGTGCGGACCGACAACCTTCCAGAGTCTGGGATAATAGCTGCCAACGGACATTTGCCTTTGAATGGAATCCACTAAACGGTCCAGCATGTCCTTATCTTTGACCCTGACCCACCGTTCAGTCAAAAAACCCCGATCATCGCCCTTTTTGTCGAAGAGGATTGCTGAGGGGTGGGCTGGGTTAAGGCCCGCGTAATGGATTTCATAGTCCTCCCAGCTGTTCAGCAAAGTCTCAATTGTAACGGCCTCCAATCTTTCCGGAATTCGAAGTTTCCCATACCGGGCCAATACACAACCGGAGGCAAGAAAGCACGTTAATATAAAGATACATGGCAGAAATAAATAATTTCGTGACATAATTAGCCCCATAAACAGTAATGAAATAATTTTTAAATATTTAGCATTATATCTGGTTTAGCGTCTGGTATCAAGGGCGCAACTTACACCATAAAGCAGGTCCTGGTAATCAAAAAACAGAATTCCACACAGTTTATATTCTGAGAAAAATGGTTTGCAGTCTGGACTCAGGATGGGCATTATCCTTAAAATTAATAAGAATCCGGGTAAAGGAGGGGAACTCGCCATGTGCAATAACTGCTGTAACCATCCTGTGTATTTGAAAGAAAAACCCCATAAAATAAGCCACTTTAAGATTAAAAAATGCTATTTTAATAAAAAATAAAATACATATTTAGAGAAACAAAGGATAAATAAGTGAATTATTTTTTGTATTTAAAGTTAATAAATAGCAATTAAATGGGTCCCGGCTATATATCGAGGCTGAAGGCCTGGTTCGCGGATTATGTCGCTCGATTTTCCTCCGATGATCCTGTAGTGCAGGAAAACATGGATTTAAAGGCCGAGCACACCCTCAGGGTATGCGAGGCGATCCTGGATATCGGCGGGAGTCTCGATTTGTCCGAAGAGGATCTCTGCATTGCGGAAGCCTCCGCGTTGCTTCACGATATAGGCCGATTCAACCAATACAGGCAGTACCGGACATTCGCCGATCACAGATCCGAGGACCATGCCGCACTCGGTGTAAGGGTCATCCAGGCCGAAGGGGTCCTGAGCGGCCTCGCCCCTGGTGCGGCCGAGATCGTTCTCTCGGCGGTTGGGTGCCATAACCGAGCCTTTATGCCTGCTGGCGAACCAAGACGGTTTCTGTTCTTCCTGAAGCTGCTCAGAGACGCGGACAAGGTGGATATCTGGCGGGTGGTGACGGAATACTACCAAAATATAGAAAACAGCCGGAACCGGACTATAGAGCTGGACCTGCCTGACCTTGAAGGGGTTTCCGATGCGGTCTACGAGGCCCTGATGAACGGCAGGCTTGTTCAAATGGCCGATCTTAAGACGTTGAATGATTTCAAGCTGCTCCAAATCGGATGGATCTACGATATAAACTTCTCCAGGACATTTCAGATCATTAGTGACAAACAATACCTCGAAAAAATCCACGAAACTCTTCCCCGAAGGTCCGCCCGCGTTATAGAGATCTACAATCGGGCCTGCGTACACCTTGAACAGGGCCTTTCCCATGGCTGAGCGCCTGTTTTCCTGGTCTGTTGAGGATCGTGCAGCCGCTGACGCGGCATAATTCACAGCCGACCGGGAAATCCGTGAACCGCTTGACATTCATCGGTATTGAGGGCCTCGACATGCACGTATTGTTCGAAGGCCTTTCTTTCCCTGCCCGTTCCCGGTAAAATAGAACTTTGTGAGGAGGGGCAACATGAAACCCGCTCCACAGACCCGTACCCCGGGTCAGTCTTCCGGCCTCAGGATCGCCGTGATAGGTGGCGGGCGACGCTGCCTGTCCCTTCTTCAGGTGCTTGAATCAGATGATCCGAAAAGGGCCTTCAAGGCCCGGATCGTAGGGGTTGCGGACATCGATTCGAATGCGGCGGGTTATTGTTACGCCCGAGAATCCGGTGTGTTTACGACCTCCGACTACACCCGCCTCTTTGAGTTGCCCGGGGTGGATCTGGTCATCAATCTTACGGACGACAAGGACCTGTATTCAAAGATCACCAGTGCAGCGCCCTCCCGGGTTCCAGTCCTGCCTTATCCTGCTGCGGTCCTCTTTCAAGAAATAATACACGATGTCCTCACCGCCGGCAGGCGCGTGGAGGAGCAGGCCGAGGAGATCCACCGCACCAAGTCCTTTGTTCGGGCCGTGGCCCAGGCCACCATCGTGGGGGCCATGGTCCTTGACACTAACTACCGGATCAAATGGATTAACAAGATGGGTGCCAGAATGGCGGGCCTGGCTGAGGAGGAGGCCCTGGGCCGGTTCTGTTTCCAGGTGAGCCATCATCAGGTCGGTCCCTGTTCCAGCCCGGAAGCCCCCTGCCCGATGAAGGAGACCCTGGAGACGGGTCTGACCGCCCATGCCATTCACGAGCACCAACTCGGCGACGGGAGGTCGGTTTATTGTGACGTAACCACCTTCCCTCTGTTCAACAAGGCGAGGGAGGTGGTTGAGGTGGTCGAGTTCATTCGAGACATCACCACGGACTTGGATAACGAGGTGGACCGCCGGACGCGTTCCCTCAAGAAAGACCTGGCCGCACTGGTCCAGGAAGATAAGCTCATAGCACTCGGCAAGATGGTCGCTTCCGTGGCCCATGAGATCAACAACCCAATCGCCTCGATCATAAATTTCACCAAGCTGATTCGAGACGCATTCCGTGAGGGAGCGCCTTCGCTGGAACAGGTAAACCGGTTCGAACGATACCTGGACCTCAGCCTTCGGGAGGCCCAGCGTTGCGGCAGGATCGTCAGCAACCTGTTGTCTTTCTCCCGGCAACAGAAAATGGAACCCAAGATAATTGACCTGGATGTCATGCTTGACGACATCATTACCCTTACCCGACACAAGCTGGAACTTTCCAACATAGATCTTAGCAAGGAAATCCGCCAACCCCCGCTGGAGGTGTGGGGCGACTACACCCAGATCCAGCAGTGCCTGATCAACCTGATTTTCAATGCAATCGAGGCCATGCCCGGCGGGGGAAGGCTGATTATCCGGGGGGGCAGGGACAGTGAGAGAGGTGAGGTCCTTCTGGATGTGGAAGATACGGGCGTTGGGATCGCCCCCGAACACCTCTCGAGCATCTTTGAGCCATTTTTTACGACCAAGGCGGACGGCTACGGCGTGGGTCTGGGCCTCTCAATGGTTTATGGAATCATCAGGGAGCATCACGGACACATTACGGTCCGGAGCGATAGAGGCAAGGGAGCCGCTTTCCGGATAACCCTGCCGGATGGTCGGAAAGAACGGGAGGAGTGAGCAATGAACGCGTTCCGCATACTGGTGGTGGACGATGAGGAGGCCATGAGAGAATCCCTTGGGGCCTGGCTGGAAAAGGCGGGACACGAAGTGGGTCTGGCTCCGAGCGGCGCCGACGCCCTGGAGGTGCTGTCCCAAAGCTCGTGGGACCTTGCCCTGGTGGATATCAAGATGCCCGGTATGGACGGTCATGAAGTGCTTCATCGGATCCGGGAGGACCATCCCCGTGTCATGGTCGTCATGATCACCGCCTACGGGTCAATCGAGTCGGCTGTTGATGCCATGAAGCAGGGCGCCACCGACTACCTGTTAAAGCCATTCGACCCGGAGCACCTCATGCTGCTCATTGAAAAATTGGCCAAGCAGAAGGATCTCATGGACGAGTATCACGTCATGCAGGCACGCCTTGCCGAATGGGACGCCGGTGGTTTCGAGGACCTTCTGGGCCGTTCCCATGCCATGCGAACCGTCTTCGCTCAGATCGAGGAGGTGGCTCAGACCGATACGCCGGTCCTCATCAGCGGCGAGACCGGAACGGGCAAGGAGCTCGTGGCCCGGGCGATACACGCCAGAAGTCTGAGGACTTATGGCCCCTTCATCGCAGTGAACTGCGGCGCCGTCCCCGAGCACCTCCTGGAAAGCGAGCTGTTCGGACACGAGCGGGGGGCCTTTACCG
>CAZEIA010000198.1:0-6009 GCA_964512335.1 uncultured Desulfobacterales bacterium | reverse complement strand
TGAACTGCGGGGCCAGATCGAGCGTCTCACTTACACCAACGAGGAAAACGGATACGCCATCGCACGTGTCCGCGTTCCCGGAGAAAGTGACCTGCTCACGGTTGTGGGAAATCTTCCGGGGCCGGTCATGGCAGGACGAATCGTCAAGGCCTTTGGAGAGGATACCCTGGAAGTCATTGACCGCCGCATCGATGAGCTTGCCCGGGTGCAGGGTATCGGTAAAAAACGTATCGACATGATCCGCCGGGCCTGGGAGGACCAGAAGGAGATCAGGGAAGTGATGATCTTCCTTCAGGCCCACGGTGTAAGCTCGGCTTATGCCACCCGCATATTCAAGCATTGCGGCAATGATTCCATATCCGTGGTGAAGGAAAATCCATACAGGCTGGCCACGGACGTCTTCGGGATCGGTTTTGTAACGGCTGACCGCATAGCTGAAAAGCTCGGGTTTTCAAAGGATTCTCCGGTCCGTGTGGAAGCGGGGATATTGTACCTGTTGCACCGCATGGCGGACGAAGGACACGTCTTTTATTTTTACGAGATTCTCATCTCCAAGTGCAGGGAGATACTAGACGTGCCGGACGAGCTTGTAACCCGGGCGATAGGAGCAGTCAACCTGGAAGGACGAATCATTATCGATCACTTCAAGGAACCCCTTGATTCGTTCCGGGAGGAACCCAAAGCCGTCTACCTCGCTTCCTTTTACCGAGCGGAAACATCAGCGGCCGTGCGCCTGGCTGCCTTAGTATGCGTCCGGCCCGCCATCCGGCCGGTGAATACTGAAAAGGCGCTTGACTGGGTGCAGGACCGGCTGTCCGTTAAGCTGGCGGAAAAGCAGTGTGAGTCGGTACGGCGCGCCCTGGAAAACAAAGCCATGGTCATCACAGGCGGACCCGGAACAGGCAAAACCACGATCATCAATGCGCTCCTTCAAACAGTCTCCAGGCTGAAAATCCGAATCCTGCTGGCTGCGCCAACGGGCCGGGCCGCCAAACGCATGGCCGAGGCCACCGGCGTGGAGGCCAAGACCATTCACCGCATGCTGGAACTCAGCATGCAGAAGGGTGGATTTCAGAAAAACGAACGGTTCCCACTGGAATGCGACCTCCTGGTGGTGGACGAGGCATCCATGATCGATACGCTTCTCATGCATCACCTGATCAAGGCCCTCCCCCCTTCTGCGACCCTTATTCTGGTAAGCTACGTGAACCAGATCCCTTCCGTGGGGCCCGGAAACGTACTCAGGGACATCATAAACTCTCAAACCCTGCCAGTGGTCACCCTGGACCGGATCTTCCGCCAGGCAAGGGAGAGCCATATCATCGTCAACGCCCACTTAATGCTCCACGGAGAGATGCCTCCCCTCAGGGGGGCAGGGCCCGAGAAAGACTTTCACTTCATTCAACAGGAGGACCCCGAACAGGTGATTCGGATCATCCAGGAGCTGGTCGGGGAACGCATACCGGCGCGCTTAGGCCTTGACCCGCTTGACGAAATCCAGGTACTCACTCCCATGCACCGGGGCACGGTGGGCGAGGAAAATCTCAACCGGATCCTTCAGGACTGCCTCAACCCCGAGGGAGATTCCGTGATGAGGGGAACCCGCTGCTTTCGTGTGGGGGACAAGGTCATGCAGATTCGAAACGACTACGACCGGGGGGTCTTCAACGGGGACGTCGGCCGAATCAGTGAGGTGGACCCTGAGACCCGTGTGGCCCTGGTGGCCTTTGACGGACGGCCGGTGCCCTACGACTTAACCGACCTGGACGAACTCATGCCAGCATACGCCGTGTCAGTGCACAAGTCCCAGGAATCCGAATATCCTGCGGTGGTAATTTCCCTCCTGACACAGCACTACATGCTCCTCCAGCGCAACCTGATCTACACAGCCGTCACCCGGGGGAAACGGCTCGTGGTAATAGTGGGAGCGGCCAAGGCGTTCGCCATCGTTGTAAAAAACGACCGGATGGACAAGAGGTACTCGTATCTGGACCGCCGCCTGGCCGCGTCCCTTCAAAATCAAAACCTTTGATTCAGGAGGAATCAACCCATGAAACAAATCAAGGCTTGGCCATGCTTGTTCGCAGTGCTCATACTGCTTTTCCCGGCCCTCTCCATGGGCGACTGCCTTGAAGGGAATTGTATCAACGGTGAAGGCGCGCTCAAATACCCGGACGGCAGCATCTACAGAGGAACGTTCAGTGATGGGCGGGCCTCGGGAACCGGGACACTGGAGACGCCGGACGGGTCCAGGTATACGGGCGGATTCAAAAACAACGAGGCCCATGGTACAGGAGTCATGGAGCAGCCCGACGGGACTCTCTACCAAGGCGAATTTCAAAATAATATCAAACACGGACAAGGCACCCTGACCTTTGCAAATGGAGATGTTTACACAGGTGGCTTCAGAAACGACGAAATGACCGGCAGAGGCAAATACACCAAGGCGGACGGTTCCTACGTTTACGAAGGTGATTTCAAGGACGGCAAGGCCCATGGGCACGGTGTGATCCATATGCCGGACGGATCCCGCTACGAGGGAGGGTTCAAAGACAATACAGAACACGGTCAAGGCACCCTGACTTACCCGAACGGCTCCGTATACACGGGCGAGTTCGCAAACGGCGACAGGCACGGCAGCGGAAAGATCATCTTTTCAAACGGCGCCATATACGAGGGTGGCTTTCGTGATGGAGAAATAGAGGGACAAGGGACATTCGAGGGAGCGGACGGCACCACCTACACCGGCGAATTCCGGGAAGGAGCTTTTCACGGTCACGGGACCATCACAAGGCCTGACAATATGAAATACACGGGCGGATTCGTGGAAGGGGTAGAGCATGGATCCGGGACCATCCTGTTCCCGGACGGGTCCGTCTATAAGGGCGAGGTTGCCGGGGGGCTGAGGCACGGTAAGGGCGTCTACACATTTGAAGACGGAACAGTGTATGATGGGGAGTTCGTGCAGGGCCGCATGGAGGGACAAGGCCATATAAAACTGCCGGGCGGGACAGAGTACGCCGGTGAATTCAAAAACGACGATTTCCACGGACAGGGAATGCTGTTCCACGCTGACGGCCGCATAGAGGAAGGTGAGTTCAGAAACGGGGCCTATGTCGGCTCGGGGAACTGAGAGCCTATACCCTCGGCTTCCGCCGGCTCGATCACTCGCATGCGCTTCCAGTTTCCGTGGAGGTAGCGGAGCAAGAAGGCGACACCGAGCCCGCATATGTAAACGGTCGCCAGAATCCAGACCGTATAGACCCCGGCCCCAATAATTTCCACCGCGGTATACACGGGGATGATCATGACACCCAATGAGAGGCTCCCTATGGTCCACATGATGAAGCGGGTGTCGCCCGCCCCTTTCAAGGCCCCGGAAAAAACCAGATTCAAAGCGTCAAAGAAGCAGTAAAGGGCCACAAAGCGCATCAGGGGTACTCCGAGCTTCATTATTTCCTCGAATTCCACTCCGGTATGGTGCCCCGCCTTGAAGAGCCCCAGAAGAACCTCAGGGGCGCCGACAAAGAGGGCCGCCACGCAACCCATGTACACCAGGGTTATGTGAAAGGCGCTGGTAGTGGCGTACTCGCCGTCCATGGGTCGCCCTCTTCCTATGGCTTGGCCCACGAGGATGGCGTTGCCTATGTGGAACCCCACCATGGGAAGAAAGGACAGGGTCTCGATGGAAAGAACGATGTTGGAGGCCGCCAGCTCCAGATCTCCCAGGCGTCCCAGCATCTGTATGAAAAAGGCGATGGCAAAGACCTCGAGGAAGAACTGGACCCCGCTCGGGGCGCCGTAGCGCATGAGCCGGCTGAAAAGCCCGCGGTCAAAGGGCCTCCTGGGCCAAGTACCGAACACCGAGCGGTTTGCCTTTCCAAAAATCAACATCCCCAGGAGCAGGACGATCAAGGCATATGCCGTGACCGTGGCTGCCGCCGCCCCTTCAATTCCCAGTTCAGGAAAAGGCCCTGCTCCGTTTATCAGGCAGTAGTCCAGAGGTATGTTCACTGCGGCGCCGACCATGTGGACCACCATTACAACCCGCGTGAGCCCCCGACCCGTGAAAAAGGCCGCCAAGGCTGAACCCAGAACCACCAGCCCGGCACCCATTGTGAGGATGGAAAAGTAACTCACCTCCAGTTCTCTAATGTGTGGAGAGTGGCCGATAAGCTCGAAGAGCGGCCCGGCCCCAAAGACCAGTGATGCAAGGAAAACAGCAGAAGCCAGCGAGAAATAGATGCCCTGCCACAGTGCAGCGCCTACGCGTTCATGGGCGCCGGCCCCGGTGTACTGGGCCACGAAAGTGTTCGTATAGGCGGCCACGCCCATGAAGAATGATATGGCGGTGAACGACGCAATGCCTCCGGGAAGGGCCGCTGCAATGGCGTCCACGGAATAGTTGGCCAGGAACATCCGGTCCGTGAACTGCATAAGGGTAATTGACCCCATGGAGGCCACCAGAGGCAGGCTGATAGACAGCACATCCCTGTACCCGTTCTTTCCGGACCAGCGTTTCACGCCCTCTCCACCTCCCGGACCAGATCCTTTTCCCCTTTTCCTGATATCAATTCCTGGATTCTCGTCACCATGGCCTTCTTCCTTGAATAATCGGCAAGGACATACCGAAAAGACATATAAAAGAGAACAAGCCCTCGATCAGATCTACTCTATTCTTGTGCGCATTTTGAATGACCTCAATGAATTGCACAAAATGGTGGACAAGCCTTCCCGCCTTCTTCTGTATGCTCTCCCCCGAATCTGTTGAACCCTGGGATTCAGGGCAACCCTTATGGATCCCTCAGAACTCATTGTACTACCCGTCAAGCAGTTCGAAGAACCGGCCTACCAAGGCTCTATGTAAAAGCACCACTATCTGGGCGATATCGGAAAGATCGGACAGATCCTTTGGTATGTTGCCACGTGGCGTGGCCAATGGACCGCTCTGATCAGTTTTCTCTCCTACAGTCTGGAAGTGTGCCGCGCGGGATCGCTGGATCGGCTGGGATTTCAGCCATCAGTTCGACCGTCTTAAGCTGCTGGGCAACAACAGCCGTTTTCTGATCCTGCCCGAGTGGCATATGCCCAACCTCGGCTCCTCGGGTCTTGTCCTGTCCCCACATCAACCCTCTTTATCGCACTGGAGGAAGAAAGATGCTTCGTGCAGCAGGAATGGCATCCCTGCCGATGTTTTTTCGTCACATCCCGGATCCGCGCCGTGCTCAGGGCAAACGCCACTCCCTGGAAACCGTTCTGGCCATCTCAGCCGCGGCCATACTTTGCAGAATACGAGGCTACAGCGCCATCCCGGATTGGGTCAAAGATCTCAGCCAGAGGGCCAGAGAGCGCTTCAGCTGTCGAAAACAAAACGGACGTTTCGTTGTACCAAGCCAAGATATCATCCGCAATGTCTTGATCCGGATCGACCCGGATGCCCTCGACAGAGCCCTGCAACGATGGAATGAAAGCTACGGTATCGAGGACAGCTCCCTGGCCATCGACGGCAAAGCCATGAAAAACGCCGTCGATTCCGATGGAGATCAAACCCATATCATGAGTGCGATGGGGCATCAGAGCAAGGCTTGCTACAACATCCCCGACATCGAAAAAAAAGACCATAAAGAAACTCACGAAGTCGCATACGGCATCACCAGTCGAACCTCATATCAAGACTCCATATCAAGCTACAGCCCAGGATCTGCTCACCATCAACCGCAGTCATTAAACCATTGAAGGCAGTTGCCACTACATCATCGACTGGAATTACGATGAAGACCGCTCAGGGATTCGAACTGGACATGGCCCCGTAAACATCACTCGGCTGCGACGCTTCGCTGTCGGCGTCCTCAAGTTCAAGGGCGTCTCATGTGTCGCCCGGGAAATGCGCAAACTCTCAAGGACAAGGAATGTCAGGCTCGTCTTCGACTACCTTAAGAACCATATCAACAGGCTAGTTCATGGAACCGCCCTTGCGCTTCAATGTTGTCGCCCGCGCGTAGGTAGTTA
>CAZEIA010000197.1:0-6022 GCA_964512335.1 uncultured Desulfobacterales bacterium | reverse complement strand
CCCCGTCAGGTTTACCGTGTCGCTGAAGTGCCCCACAGTCAAGCATTACAAAGCAGTAAGCGTGTCATTAACAGGCATTACCTTGATCCTCCTTCCAAGGCTCTGTCTCAGCACTCCCTCTTAACACAAAACGCCCCAGGATTTCCAACTGAAAACTCATGACAGCACTATACAGGATTACATATGGAATAGAAAAAAGCCATCTTAAGGCAAGACAAATACGGGCCAAAACAATCCCTTTCAGCGCCAAAAGCACCCCTCCCCGGCGGTGGATCCATATGGCTGGACAAACAGACCGTATTGATAAGCTCTGAGCCCATGCAGGCTTGACTCCGTCAACCACCTTGAGGGAGTATTGATGATTGCGCCGCACGGAGGTGTACATGTCTCAGCAGGATGATCAGGCAGGTGGACGTTTGCCGGTAAGCGCAGGGCTCATTTTGGGCCTGGTCTGCTTTTTGTGGGGCGTCAATGCTGTGAGCATCAAGTTCAGCAATCAGGGGATGCCGCCGCTCATGGCCGTGGCCCTGCGTTCCCTGGTCGCCGGGACCTTGGTTTGGACCTATGCGCGCACAAAGGGCCGGAGGGTGGCCTTCCCTCCTGGAGAGAACCGCCATGCCATGGTAATCGGCCTTTTGTTCGGCCTGGAGTTTCTGCTTGTGTACTGGGGCCTCTCTTTTACCCCGGCTTCACGTTCGCTCATCTTTCTTTACACCCATCCATTCTGGGTGGCCTTGGGCGCTCACTTCTTCTTAAAAGGCGACCGGCTGACCCGGGCGAAGGTCTTCGGTATGGTGCTGGCCTTCTTCGGGGTGGCATCGGTATTTCAAGCCCGCTCGCCGGAGCTGCCCCCCTTGTATTGGGTGGGGGATCTGATGGAACTCTCTGCGGCCATGTTCTGGGCCGCCACCACCTTGTATGTTAAGCATATCACGGGAAAAATGATCCTGGACCATTATCAGACCCTGTTTGCGCAGCTCGCCTACTCCTTTCCCGTGCTGGCGCTGGGCGCGTTTTTGTTTGAGTTTCCTGCAACCCTGGATCTTAACTTGGTGGTTTTGGTTTCACTTTTTTATCAGAGTGTAATAGTAGCTTTTGCCTCTTTTTTAGTTTGGTTTTGGTTGATTAATCGATATACAGTGAGCCGATTAGCTGCTTTTACTTTTCTTGTACCACTTTTTGGAGTAATTTTAGGCGGATTGATTTTGAATGAGCCGATCACAATTATGGTTTGGATAGGGCTGGCTTGTGTGGCCGGGGGAATTTATATGGTGAATTGGTGATAAAAAGGGTAGCGGTGGACTCAATTAGCGCCTCAGAAAAGACAGCTCAGATGAAAACAATAAGCTGGGATGATTTTGAAAGGGTGGAGCTTCGGGTCGGTACCATTATTGAGGTCGCTGATTTTCCAGAAGCCGGGAAGCCGGCCTACAAGATTACAGTCGACTTCGGCCTGGAGATCGGCGTCAAGCGGTCCAGCGCCCAGATTATGCACCTTGGTCCTGGCCATGCCTGACAGGAAAGGCAGCAACGGGGCAAAAATGGCCTGATCTTTGAGGATTGGCAAAGGAATCATATGGCGGCGGTGCCATCGCCGCCGAATATGGGATCCAATGCAACGCCTGTCACATTCTTCAACTCATGTTTCAAATCTACGTCCTTCGATTTTTGCGATCTCTCCTGCCCCCAGCACCCGATCGATATCCAGCAGGATCTTGACGTCTCCGTCCATCTTGGCCATACCCAGGATGTAGCCGGAATCAAACGCGGCGCCGAACGCAGGGGAATCTTCGATGTCGGAGCCCTTGATGTTGAGGACTTCCGATACCGAATCCACGACAATACCCATCACCAGCTCCCCTGAACCTCCCTGGATCTCCACAACAATGATACAGGTGCGGTCAGTGTGCTCGACCGCCTCCATCCCGAAGCGAAGACGCAGGTCCAACACTGGTATCACCTTGCCCCGAAGGTTGATCACCCCTGTGACGAACTCGGGCGTCCTGGGGACGGAGGTGACCGGCATCATCCCTATGATCTCCCTTATCTTACGGATCCCGATGCCATACTCTTCCCCTGCCAGGGTGAAGGTCAAATACTTTCCTTCCTTCTCGGTCATATGCTGCACTGCCTGATTCATGGTCTCAGCTAACTCGGCCATTCTTTAACCTCCTTGATGTTCAACTCATTATTTTATCTTCGGCCAAAGACTTTGCAAATTCCCGGCCAAAATTTTTCCGTCGATTATAAGTCAGGAGGGTAGGATGTACATTTCGATACGGATCAAAAGCGAAGCTTGTGAAAGCAGGTAAAAACCGTTATTCTGTGACTGCTTTCGATACCTGTTTTTGTATTTTCGTGAAAGGCTCAATCAGGCCGACCGGCAACAGCCGTGCCCCAAAGCCGGTTTGTTAAAGTAAGTATCAGCGGACAAGCAAAATAGGGAGATGCATCGCCATGCACTCATTTGATGAACTGATCAAAAAAAGCGTCAAAAGTATAACACCCCAATCGCGGGTCCTGGGTGTCGGAGGAAGTCCCAGAAAGGGAGGAAACTCCGACATACTTCTCAATTATATTTTTAAGGGTATCAATGAAAACAAGGGAAATGCTGATATAGTTCAGTTGAGGGACTTCCAGTATCAAGGTTGTATAGGCTGTGAGAGATGCAGAAAGGATAAAATATGTACAGGTATTAAAGATGGAATGACTATTATTTATCCCCACATAATTGAATCCAGAGGCTTGGTCCTTGTTTCTCCGACTCATAACTATAACATAACATCGTGGATGAAGGCCTTTATTGATCGCTTG
Organism: uncultured Desulfobacterales bacterium; assembly: GCA_964512335.1. Classification (GTDB taxonomy): domain Bacteria; phylum Desulfobacterota; class DSM-4660; order Desulfatiglandales; family HGW-15; genus JAIPEI01. The sequence continues at coordinate 3,208 of CAZEIA010000197.1, read as the reverse complement.
TATTGCTTTTATCATTTTGATGTAAATAATCGCCCAAGGGAATGGAGCAGTCGTTTGGCGGGTCAACAGCGCAAAGCCGTTTTGGGAGCAGTCTGCGAGCAAGAAAACAGATCCGATATGGGTTTTACGCTTGACGCTATGCGTCTTCCTTTAGAAGCACTAGGCTACGAAATAATTGGAGAGCTGCCTGTCTTTGGCATTTTTGACAGGGCAAAAATAAAAGAAAACAATGGTATTTTAACTAAGGCCACAAAACTTGGGGCTAATCTTGCCAAATCAATTTAACCAAAAGATCGTTTGGATCACTCAAAGCGATCATGAATGATGACAGATGTGAACTCAGATTTTTTGGCATGCAAGAAGACATGGTTGAAATTAAATGCTGCTCAACAGGCTTGGATTTTTCCTCAGCCATACAGATACTAAAGGACTACATTCGATGGCTCGACATGGATCTTTCCTTTCAAAATATTGATGAGGAGCTATCCAACTTCCCTTCGGTGTACGGCCCTCCAGCCGGTTTGTTTCTTCTCGCACGGCTTCAGGGCGTCCTTGTGGGTGGCGTGGGCCTCAGAATTTTCGAGCACAAAGTCTGCGAGATGAAGCGCCTGTTTGTCTATGAAGAATTCAAGGGTGCTGGTGCAGGGCGCAGCCTGTGCAACACGCTCATCCGTAGGGCAAGAGATATGGGATACGAGAAAATCAGGCTTGACACCCTCGGACGCATGAATGCCGCAATAAGCCTCTACAAGAGCCTGGGGTTCAAGGAAATCGAGCCTTATCGTTTCAATCCGGATCCCACAACCAGGTACATGGAGTTGAAATTGATGCACCCCGGCGACAATTCCATGTCGGTAGACAAAAATCCGACTACCTCCCATTCCAGCAGTTGACCTCATTTTTTTCATCAACCCTCCCAACACTCATGCCTATTCAGCTTGACATAATATTCCAATCTGGAATATTATGTCATGGAAGCAGAAACAAGGATCGGACATGAAGACCCAACCCGCCTCCGAATACGCCCTGCTCGGCGCCCTGATGACGCAACCGCGCCACGGCTACGAGATTCGAGCCTTTCTGGAGGAAGGCCTGGGTCCCACATGGCACATCCCCACCAGCCAACTCTACGCCCAGCTGAAACGGCTTGAAGAGCGCGGGCACCTGTACTCCAGCCTTGAAGCCCAGGAGACCCGTCCGTCCAGGCGCGTGTTCGAGATTACGGACAAGGGCCGGGAGGCCTTCACGACATGGGTCCTTTCACCCGCCAGGCACGTTCGCGACCTCCGGGTGGAGTTCCTGGCCAAGCTCTTCTTCATAAGAAAGCTCAAGTTGGACGGATCCCGCCTTATTCAGGAGCAGAGCCGAGTTCTCGAAAAAACACTCAACCGCCTGGAAACCGTCCTTGCACAGGAGGAAGACTCACACCGGCTTCTCACCGCCGGGTTCAAGCGCGCCACCGCAGAGGCCTGGCAACGCTGGCTTAAGGAGGAGGCCCGACCGTTTGCAGAGGAGATCAAACCGACATGACGCCCATCTACGATGATATCAAGCAGAAGGCCCGCCCTGTGCTCAAGGCACAAGGCCTGATGGACAGACGGATCAGGGTCGAGGCCCGCGCACTGAGCACTGAAGAGGCCATAGGCAACCCCGAAGGAAACGATTTCCCTTTGCAACAGGGCAAGGAGCGCCTCATGCAGGCCGAGCTTGACGGGGCCCTGGGACAGGCGTTCACCGACCGCTACGGCGACTTCGAGGGAACCCTGGAGGAGATCTTCAGCATGCCTCTCGAGAATAATTTCAGACGCGCCGTGTTCGTGGCCACGCTGAACGCGGCACTCAGGTCCCTGGGACGCGCAGAACGCACTATCCACTGCCGTGACCAGGGGCCGGGCATCTGTTCTGCGGACCTCGTCCGATACATACGGGAGCGTTACGGCGAAGTGAAGATCGGGCAGGTCGGCTTTCAGCCAGCCATGGTGGGGGCGCTGGCTGCAACGTTTCCCCTCCGGGTACTGGACCTGGACCCGGACAACATAGGGGCCGAAAAACGAGGAGTAATCATTGAGGGGGCCGATGCCCAAGAAGACGTTATAAACTGGGCCGATCTCCTCCTGGTGACCGGCACCACCCTGGTAAACGGTACGATCAAAGACTTCCTTCGAGACACGCCCGCCCTCTTCTACGGCAGCACAATCGCCGGAGCCGCGGCAATCATGAGGTGGGACCGCTTCTGCGGGCAGGGAACTTGATCCTTTCCCGACCCGGTGCCTTCTTGATCAGCTCCGACTCCTGCAAACGGTTCTTCACTCAAATATAGCTGCATGAACCACCGTCCCGCCGATATTACGCATAATAGTGCTTCGCACTCCAGCCTACGTGCCGGCTGCGTGCGGTATTGTTCAAGCATCCACACCTCCTGTAACAGCTCTGTCCGTCTCATAAAACACCTCCACGGCGCCTAAACTAAACCGGACAATTCATGTGCTACAACTGCGGACATTTTGTGTCCTCCCAATATACCACAGCCGCTTCTTGTGTTCTGATGGGATTTTGCATATCATTGCGGACCAAGCCGAGATGACAGGATCTGAATAGCGGGTCCATCCAATATCATCATTGATTTCTTCACGAAATTCAAGTCGAGGAGGTTGCGACATGGAAGTATCGATCGAGCGGTTCGCGGATTTGTTCGTGTTATATGGAATCAAGGTGATTGCCGCAGTCGCTGTTTTTGTTATCGGGCGCTGGGTCGCCAAGTTAGTCCACAGGATAGTCGACAGGGTCATGGAAAAGCGTAAGGTGGACGGAACCGTATCCACCTTTGTCGGAAACTCTACCTACTATACCCTGCTGGCTTTCTTCATCCTTGCAGCCCTCGGGCAACTGGGCATTCAAACCACCTCGTTCATAGCGGTGATCGGCGCCGCCGGCCTGGCTGTCGGCCTGGCCCTTCAGGGCTCTTTGTCCAACTTTGCCGCCGGGTTTCTCCTGCTCATCTTCAAGCCTTTTCGCGTTGGCGAATACATCGAGGGAGGCGATACCGCGGGCACCGTAGAAAAGATTCAGCTCTTCACAACCCAGCTCAAGACCCCGGACAACAAGACGGTCATAGTTCCCAACTCCAACATGACCGGAGGAAATATCGTCAATTACTCCAGCAAGGGAACGCGCCGGGTGGATATGGTCTTCGGCATAAGCTACAGCG
>CAZEIA010000196.1:0-6038 GCA_964512335.1 uncultured Desulfobacterales bacterium | reverse complement strand
TATTACAGGGCCGCCCGCGAGGCCATCGCCCTGGGCCGGCAGGCCCTTATCCTGGTCCCGGAGATCTCCCTTTCCATTTACATGGAAGGCCTTTTCCGTTCCCGGCTGGGGGATCGCGTCGCTGTTTACCACAGCGAAATGAGCAAAGCGGAACGCTACGACCAGTGGATCCGAATCGCCCGTGGAGAAGTGGACGTGGTTATTGGGGCCCGTTCGGCGCTTTTCGCCCCCCTGCCGAATCCCGGTCTAATCGTGGTGGACGAGGAGCACGATTTTTCCTACAAACAGGAGGAAGCCCCCCGATACCAGGCCAGGGATGCGGCCGTGGTTCGGGGCAAGATTGAGCGTGCAGTCGTTCTCCTTGGTTCCGGCACTCCCTCGATCCAGTCCTACCACAACGCAGTTAGGGGCAAATACGTGATGCTGAGCATGCCCCGGCGAATTGAAAGCCGGCCCATGCCCCAGGTGGAACTGGTGGATATGAAGGAGGTTGAGGAAGGGGGGGCTCTGGCCGGGGGGGTGCTGAGCCCCTTGATGCTGGAAGCGCTTGAAAGCAACCTTTCCAGAGGGTGCCAGACGCTGCTCTTTCTTAACCGAAGGGGATTTCACCGTGTCTGCCTGTGCCGGCGCTGCGGCGAGGCGGTCCGCTGTCCGAACTGCGATCTGACCCTTATTCACCACTTGAGGGACGACACACTCGCATGCCATTACTGCGGGTTTCGCATGCGGCCTGAAGAGCACTGCCGGTCATGCGGAACCGGTAGGATTCGAGCAATGGGATTCGGGACAGAGCGTCTCGAGAGCGAGCTGCGCCGGCTTCTTCCGGAGGCTGAAATTGATCGTATGGACAGGGACTCGACGCGGAGGAAGGGGGAGGCGTCCAAGGTGCTTAAGCGGTTCGGTGAGGGCCAGATCGACATCCTTGTAGGGACCCAGATGATAACCAAGGGTTATGACTTTCCAAATGTTACCCTGGTCGGAGTCATAGCCGCGGACGCATCCCTTGGATTCCCGGATTTCCGGGCGGCGGAACGGACGTTCCAGCTGTTGTGCCAGGTCGCAGGAAGGGCCGGACGTGGAGAACTGCCGGGCAGGGTCGTTGTGCAGAGTTACGCTCCGGGGCACTACGCCGTCTCAACGGCCAGGCTTCATGATTACGAATCGTTCTACCGGCAGGAGACCGGACTCCGTTTACAGTTGGGCTACCCCCCTTTTTCGCATCTGGCGAGGCTTGTTGTCCAAGGGACGAACGAGGATGCCGCAGACAGGGTTGCGCGACGGCTTGGGAAGGGCATGGAGGAGATTCGGCGCGTCCCGGAGGATGAGTGGGCGGACCTTAGAGTCATGGGTCCGGTCGAGGCTCCAATCGCCCGCATCAAGGGCAGGTACCGCCGGCAGATCCTGGTCAAGTGTGCGCGTGTGGAAAAACTCCATCGGTTCCTGGAACGGGTTGAGGATTTGATCAATCGCCTGACGCGCGGGATTGCCGTGAAGGTCGTTGTGGACGTGGATCCGTATCATATGCTATGAGAAGGGTGGCTTGTCGTCGGTTTCCGGTCCCTCAAGACCGCTCCCTGCCGGTCTCTACAAAATGCTTCAGCACAAAATAGTTGCCGGCCAGTCCATAAAGCAGAAAGATGCCCAGGAGGGTCCCGCCGAGCAGCTGGGGGTTGCGAACTTTGAGGAGGTATGCTGCAATCAGAAGTACGAGGACTCCAAGGAGGATCACGAGGTTTCTGGGGATAAGGGGCAGGATGACGCGGCCGAAATGGACGAATCGGATGTGGCTCACCAGTAGAAAGGACGTCAGGAAGATAACGATCCATGCAAGCCACAGGTCCTTCCAGAAAAGGATGGTGCCCAGGGCCACGAGAGCTCCCGCCGGGCTGGGCAGGCCGTTGAAAGTCCCTTTCGGAATGTTTCGATCGTGTTTGTCCCGAAGCAGGAACCGCCACAGACGGAAGGCCACTGCGAAAAAGTACAGTGCACCCAGTATGACGGCGTGGGGTTTAAGGTGCCCGATCATTATCATCAGCAGGGCCGGACAGAGCCCGAAGCTGACCAGGTCCGCGATGTCGTCCAGCCAGGGACCGAATCTGGTGCCGCCGTGTTTTTCCGCCATACGCCCGTCAAATAGATCGAAGACCTGGCCGGCGAGAATGGAGAGTGCCGCCAGGACGTAGTTGCCGCCCAGGACGAAGGAGATTCCCAGAATGCCGCACATGAGATTCAGGATGGAGAGAATGTCCGCGTAGAATCGGTTTGGAATGGCCTTGAAGACTATGGAAGCCAGGGACATGATTATGCCCAGGTAGAGGAGCTGGGTGGTGAAATCAGGAATTTTTACCGGGTCGTCCAGGATCGCCAGGTAGATGATTAGGGCGAAGAGAAGGACCGCCTTGATCTTACCGAAGTTGTTGGCCTGGACTGAAAAGTTTGTGAAGTGTTTCAAAATGTAGCGTACTATGAATTGTCCGAAAAGCTCGATTGCCGCCAGGATCCAGAAGGCGGGTATCGGAATCATGCCTTGATATGCGAAGAAGCCCATGGGCGGGAGGTAGGTAAGTTTGTCGCAGAGGGGATCGATCTCTTCGCCGAATCGGGTTACAAGATCGCAGTGGCGGGCCACGAGGCCGTCCACGCCGTCAAGGAAGGCCGATATGGTAAACAGGAGGATGCCCCAGAAGATCTGTCCCAGGATAAAATAGAGCACCATACCCGCAAGGCCGATCACGACCCGCCAGATACAGATGGCATTTGGGTGAAGAGCGCTGTGATCCACCACGTATCGCCGGGCCCGCTCACGTCTCAGTGTGACCACTATGCCCAGGTACATGAGCGAAGAGACGGCGATGGCTGTAAGGATGTATAATGTTCTATCCATGGGATGCTTTTGGCGACTCGGAAACTCAACGGCTTATTCATCACAACATAACATATCCTGGGGAAGCGACAAGCGGTTTTCGCGGGTCCCGCTCATGGTTCCCTTCTTGCGATAGGGCTTGAGGCGAAGGAGCAACCGCTTCGATGCATTGCCGGGCCGGGGCGGAAAGAAAGGAGGTCTTCGGCATGGGGCTTCACGAGTCGGCGGGGAAAACGGCCCCCGCATCTATGCGGATTCACTTATCAAGCCTGGTTTCCTCCTATTTCACGGATGAGGCGACAGGGCCTGTCTCCTTTGGGACGTCCGGACACAGGGGGTCCTCCATGGACGGCACGTTCAACGAGGCTCACATCGCTGGGACGGCCCAGGCCATCTGCGAATATCGCGTCACTCGAGGCATTCAAGGCCCCCTGTTCATGGGTTTTGACACACATGCCCTGTCCGAACCCGCCTTTCGTACGGCCCTTGGTGTTTTTGCCGGGAACGGAGTGGAGGTCGTTATTCACAAAGGGGACGAGTATACGCCTACACCGGTGATCTCTTTTCTTATCCTGGAGCACAACCGGGGGCGATCGGCAGGCCTTGCGGACGGGGTTGTCATCACCCCTTCCCACAATCCTCCACGGGACGGCGGGTTCAAGTACAACCCTCCTCACGGCGGGCCGGCGGACGTTGATGTAACCCGGTGGGTCCAGGAGCGGGCCAATGTGATCATAAATGGGCATGGGAATGGCATCAGGCGCATTTCATATCGTCGGGCCAGAGCGGCGGATACCACGTCGGAGCGGGATTTTATCACCCCCTTTGTCCGCGTGCTCGGCGAGGTGGTTGATATGGATGTCGTGAGGGGCGCCGGTCTTCGTCTGGGTGTCGATCCCATGGGCGGAGCGTCGGTGGGGTTCTGGGGCCCCATTGCGGAAATCTACGGCCTGAACCTGGAAGTTGTCAACGATCAGGTGGATCCGACCTTTGGATTCATGCCTCTGGACGCCGACGGCAGGATCCGCATGGACTGCTCGTCACCTTATGCCATGGCCGGGCTCATAGCCCTCAAGGACCGTTTCGACATAGCATGGGGTAATGATCCGGACGTGGATCGTCACGGTATTGTCGACTCCAATGGCCTGATGAATCCCAATCACTATCTTTCGGCGGCCCTCTGGTACCTTTTTCAGAACCGGCCGGAATGGCATTCCGGCCTTGAGGCCGGGAAGACCCTGGTGAGCAGCTCCATGATCGACCGCGTGGTCGAAGGCCTGGGACGGAAGGTCTATGAGGTGCCGGTGGGTTTCAAGTGGTACGTGGAAGGCCTCCTTCAAGGGCGGCTCGCCTTTGGGGGGGAGGAGAGTGCCGGCGCCTCGTTCCTGCGCCGGGACGGCTCCGCCTGGTGCACGGACAAGGACGGTTTTTCCATGTCTTTTTTGGCGGCCGAGATCCTGGCGAAAACGGGTCGAACCCCGTCCGAGATCTACAGGGAAATTCTAACTGCCGAATACGGAGAGCCTTTCTACCGGCGCTCGGACGGCCCGATAACGGATGATCAGAAGGCGGTGCTGGCCGCGCTCACCCCGGAGACGTTTCAGCGCACCCACGTAGCGGGAAAGGCGGTGCGGTCGGTGTTGACAAGGGCCCCGGGTAACGGCGCCCCTGTTGGGGGTATAAAGGTCCTCCTGGAGGACGGCTCCTGGTTCGCTGTCCGGCCCTCGGGAACCGAGCCCAAGATGAAGGTCTACATCGAGAGCTTCGGGGGCGAGGCTTTGTGGGAGCGCATCAGAGAAGAGGCCCTTTCCTCGGTTTTCGGGGAGTAGGGCGCATTGCAGCCTACCGCTACCACACCGTCCTGTTTTTCCGATACGCCGAATGACCCGGCGGGTTTTTGATTTTAGAGGCTAATCCGGTCATGCTTCCTGCAGAAGCTCGAGGCACCCGGTAACCCATCAGCAGCGGGAGAGATTGCATTGAAGATAATTATCGTAGGTGGAGGCGAGGTCGGGTTTCACATCGCCCAGCGTCTCTCCTCTGAGAACCAGGACGTCTTGCTGATCGACAAGGATCCGGAGAAGGCCAACCGCATCAACGAGGAGCTGGATGTCCAGGCCCTCATCGGTTCGGGCACGAGTCCCGGAATGCTCAAGAGTTCGGGAATCATGGATGCCGACATGCTGGTGGCCGCCACGGACAGCGACGAAGCCAACCTCATCGCATGCATGCTGGCCCGGCACCTCAACCCTTACATCCTGAAAGTCGCCCGACTGCGAAACCCCGAATACCTGGAAATGAAGGAGCTGCTGTCCCGGGATCTCCTCGGTATTGATCACATCATAAACCCTGAATCCGCTGTTGTGGAGAGCATCCAGCGCCTGATGAAGGTCCCCGGAGCGTCCGACGTGATCGACTTCGTAGACGGCAGAGTCAAGCTTGTCGGCGTGAACATCAGGGCGGACTGCCCTTTGGCAGCCAGGAAGCTCTCGTCGTTTCACGGTATGGAAGGCAAGCTCCTGATCGGGGCCATTGTCCGCGGGAGCCGCGTCCTGATCCCTCACGGTGAGGACACAATTAAGCCCGATGACCTGGTATACGTAGTGGCGCGGCGGGACGAGCTCCTTAACGTTCTGGGTCTTTTCGGAATCAAGGAACAGGAGCTGAAGCGCATCATCATCGTGGGCGGAGGCCAGACCGGAAGTGCTTTGGCCAAGGCCCTGGATGGCACTCGAATCTCCACCAGCCTCATCGATCGAAGTCCGTCGCGTTGTGAAGAACTGGCAGAGTCCCTGCAGAGGGTCATGGTCATCAACGGCGACGGTACCGACCGGGAAATCCTCCTGGAGGAAAATGTAAGCAGCGCAGACTTCCTGATAGCGCTTACGGGCGACGAAGAGAGCAACGTGCTTATATCACTTCTGGCCAAGGGGCTCGGGGTCCGCAAGACCATCACGCGAATCAATAAACTGAGCTACATCCCGCTGGTCTCTTCCATAGGGCTCGACACGATAGTCAGCTCCAGGCTGTCCGCCATCCGGGCCATCCTGCAGCACATAAGGAGGGGTAAAATCGTGTCAGTAGCCCCCCTCAAGGGAGAGCACGCCGAAGCAATTGAGGCGGAGGCCCTCAACACCTCGGAGATCGTGAACACCCCGCTTTCCCGAATCAAGTT
>CAZEIA010000195.1:0-6172 GCA_964512335.1 uncultured Desulfobacterales bacterium | reverse complement strand
TTCATGAGGGCCAAGGTCGAAGAGAATCCGTTCGGCGACATCCATGAAGACGTTCGGGAAGAGAAAAAGGGCTTTTTTAGAAGGGCGTTTTCGAGGGACAGCCTGGATTTTCCCACATTCTTGAGGACCAAGCAGTCCAAGGCCTATTAATCGGCATGGCTGCAAACCGCAGGGGACACAGGCGCCGGAAACCTCGCCGCCTGTTCAGACCGGGAGCCGATGCGTGGGCGGCAGGCTTGAATCGCATCAACGAAAGCGTCTCGCCGGGGAGAAGGGTGCCGTTCGAAAGGACTGGGGCGGCCGTCTCTCCGTGGCCCTGGTCTATCCCAACACCTACGGCCTGGGCATGTCCAGCCTCGGCTTTCAGGTGGTCTATGATCTCCTGAACCGCGACGACCGCGTAGTCGCGGAGCGGTTTTTCCTCCCCGACAAACCGGAGATCTCCCTCCCTCCGGTAGGGGGAAAGGGGCTCCTTTCCATGGAGTCCCTTTCCCCCCTGTCCCGCTTTGATCTTATAGCGTTTTCCCTCTCCTTTGAAAACGACTACCCCAATGTCCTCAACGTGCTGGACTGGGGCCGCATTCCCGTACTTGCTGACAGCCGGGACGGCAGCTTTCCCCTGGTCCTGGGCGGGGGTATTACGACCATGCTCAACCCGGAGCCCCTGGCGCCGTTTTTCGACGCTTTTCTCCTGGGGGAGGCCGAGGCGGTTCTCGAACGCTTCATAACGGTCTTCCTGGAGCTGTCGGGCGCAGGCAATGACCGCAGAAGGCTTTTGAGAGAACTTGCCCTTAAGATCCCTTCGCTATACGTCCCCGCGCTCTACAGGCCGCGTTATGGATCCGACGGCATCCTCAAGGGCATTGAGCCTGTGGGCGGCGGTATCCCGGAACGTATTGTCCCTGCCCGGGATATGAAGCGCAGCGAGCCTGCCGCTTCCGTCATCACCACGCCTGAGACCGAATTCGGGGAAAAGGTCCTTGTGGAGCTGGCCCGCGGCTGCGGGCGATCCTGTCGATTCTGCGCCGCCGGGTATGTGTATCGTCCACCGCGTTTCAGAGGCAAAGAAGAGCTGATTCAATGTGTGGATCGGGCCCTGTCCGTGACGAGGAAAATAGGTTTCCTTGCCCCGGCCGTCTCGGATGCGCCGGACATCGAGACACTGACCCGGCGGGTAGTGGACCAGGGAGGGGAGTTTTCCGTTTCCTCCCTGCGAGCCGACTCCCTCAGCCGCGAACTTCTGCTCAACCTGGAGCGGGCAGGGCAGAAAACACTGGCAATCGCCCCTGAGGCGGGGACCGACCGGCTCAGGCGGGTGATAAACAAGCACATGACCGAGGAGGTGATTCTAAAGGCGGTAAGGATGATAGCCTCGATCCGGAATTTTTCTCTTCGGCTTTATTTCATGGCCGGGCTGCCTACGGAGACCCTGGATGACGTGAACGGGATCGTGGAGCTCGCGAAAAGGATAAGGCACCAGATGGTTCGCGAATCAGGCGGAAGAGGGACCATCGGGCTGATCAGACTGAGCGTGAATTGTTTTGTCCCCAAGCCGTTTACGCCTTTTCAGTGGTTTCCCATGGAATCGGCGGCTTCATTAAAGGACAAGCAGAAGAGAATTCGAAAGGCCGTTATGAAGGAAGGCGGCATGAGTGCCGCCTTTGATGTGCCTAGGTGGGCTTATGTGCAGACACTTCTGTCCATGGGCGACCGCAGGGCCGGAAAGATACTGCTGGCGGCTCACCGGGCCAAAGGGGACTGGAAAAAGGCCTTTCGCCACAGCGAGGTGAATCCTGACTTCTTTGTCCACCGGCCCAAAGGATTGGACGAGGTCCTGCCCTGGGACCATATCGACCACGGCATTAGAAAGGATCACCTGAGAAAGGAATACCTGTTCGCACTGGAGGAAAAAGAGTCGCCCGAGTGCAAGGTGGGGCAATGCGACCGGTGTGGAGTTTGTTGTTTGTGAGGCGGCTTAATAAAGCATGTTCACCATATATCCACCACGAAGAACACGAAGAACACGAAGAGTGATCAAACGCCCGCACCTCTGTTTGTTTATGGGGAATGGCACGATTTAGTGTTCAATTGCTATTTGCTCATCAGTTCCAGGGCCGCCTCAGCCACCCGCTCCCCTGTAATGCCGAACTTCTCGAAGAGCACCTTGGCTGGAGCCGAGGCCCCGAAGTGGTCGATCCCTATTACGCGGCCCCTTAGACCGGTGAACCGGTGCCAACCCTGCGTGGCCCCCGCCTCGACAGCGACACGAACGGGAATGTCCGGGGGAAGGACTTCATTGCGGTAAGAATCCGGCTGAACATCGAAAAGCTCCCAAGAGGGCATGCTCACCACGCGGACCTTCTTTCCCGCCTGCTCCAGACGATCCGCCGCATCCAGGGCCGTGTGCACCTCGGAGCCTGAAGCCATGAGAATCATTTCGGGCCGGCCGTCCTTTGGGTCACGAAGCACATACGCGCCACGCCTCAGTCCTTCGGCCGGGCCCAGCTTTTCCCGGTCCAATGTGGGTAATCCTTGCCGGGTCAGGCTCAGGAGGGTGGGCCCGTCTGCTCTTTGGAGGGCCCACTGCCATGCCAGGGCGGTCTCGTTGGCGTCACACGGGCGGATAACGGTGAGTCCGGGGATCGCACGCAGTCCTGCAAGCTGCTCTATGGGCTGGTGAGTGGGGCCGTCCTCTCCCAGGCCGATGCTGTCGTGGGTCATAACGTAGATGACCTGCAGGCCCATCATCGCGGCCAGCCGGATCGGAGGCCGCATGTAGTCCGAGAAAATGAGGAACGTGCCCCCGTAGGGAATAAGACCACCATGAAGTGCCATGCCGTTCATCACAGACCCCATTGCGTGCTCACGAACCCCGAAGTGGATGTTCCTTCCATGGTATTGCCCGGCCTGAAAAACCGGTTCTCCCTTGACCACGGTCTTGTTTGAAGGGGAGAGATCTGCGGACCCTCCCACCAGGTTGGGGAGCAAGGGCGCCACAGCGTTGAGGACTGTACCGGATGCAGCCCGCGTGGCCGGACCCTTTGCATCCGCCTCGAAGATAGGGATCGAGTGATCCAGGTCAGACGGGAGTTCCTTTCGCATCCACCGGTTCAATTCTCGAGCAGCATCCGGGAAGGCCTTCTCATAAGCCTCTAGCCTTGCCTCCCAGCCTGCGCTCCAGGCGCGACCGTGCTCCACTGCCTCTCTGAAGTGTTGAACCGCCCTTTCCGGGGTGTAAAAGGGATGCTCCAGAGGCCACCCCAGGCTCTCCTTGGTGAGGCGCAGTTCCTCCTCGCCCAGGGGCTCGCCATGGGCCGAGGCGGTGTCCTGCTTGTTGGGGCTTCCGAAACCGATGTGAGTCCTGACGGCGATTAATGAAGGTCGACCCTTCTCGTGACGAGCCTCTCGAATTGCCTGCTCCAGGGAATCAGTGTCGTTCCCGTCCTCGACCTTCACGACGTGCCACCCGTAGGCTCGATACCGGGTCTCCCGATCCTCGGTGAACGCCAGGTCCGTGCTGCCGTCAATAGAGATACGGTTGTCATCGTAAATGCATATGAGCTTGCCGAGCCCAAGGTGGCCGGCAAGAGATGACGCCTCGTGGGTTAAGCCTTCCATGAGGTCACCGTCGCCGGCGAGGACGTATGTGTAGTGGTCTACGATCTCGTGGCCGGGCCTGTTGAATCGGGCTGCAAGAAACCGTTCGGCCATGGCCATGCCCACGGCATTGGCCAGGCCCTGTCCCAGAGGGCCGGTGGTCGTCTCCACTCCCGGAGTGTGACCGTATTCCGGGTGGCCGGGAGTGCGGCTGCCCCACTGCCGGAAGCTCTTGAGGTCCTCGAGGGTGAGGTCATAGCCGGTGAGATGTAAAAGGCTGTAAAGGAGCATGGAGCCGTGACCGGCTGAGAGGACGAAGCGATCACGGTCCGGCCACTGAGGGCTGCCCGGGTCGTGCTTCAGGAAACGAGTCCACAGGACATAAGCTGCGGCTGCAGCGCCCATCGGGAGGCCGGGATGGCCCGAATTGGCACGCTCCACGCCATCGGCGGAAAGCATGCGGATCGTGTTTATGCAAAGGATGTCCAGTTCGGAATTCATCAATCCATCCCCCTCTTCCGTGTCATGCTTGTCGTGTATTAAGTGGTGGGCGTACTTTATCGCATCTGCCCCGGGTGTCAAGACCGCTTCGCCGGGGTTAAGGTCAGGGACGGAGAAGAAGGCTCAGGCGTCCCCGTATTGTTTCATCAGATCAAGAAGCCGTTTTACAGCCTCTTCCTCATGAGATTCTTCATGGGAGCCGGCAGTCCCCGGGACGCCTGGGAGATCGAGGGCCCCTCTGAGGGTCCATCTGATGAGCCTGGCCGGCTCTTCGTCGTAAATGCCGCGCAGGGCCTCCAGGTATTGGCCCAGTTCCCAGATGCGTTTCAAGTTGTCGGGGTAGTTCTGCTCTTCACCGGTCATCCCGAGCGAAGAGGCGGTTATACGCTGCCAGGCGGAGGGGGCCAGGTTGACACCGGCGGAAAGAACGCCGTGGCTGCTGGGATGGGAAAGGAACTGGGCTTCATCGCCGTCGTAAAGCCGGAAACCACTTGGAAACCGAACGGCCTTCTGGTAGTTTCGGGCCCTGTCCATGCTGCCCCGAAAGACCAGCCCGCTCACACCTTCCAAAAGTGCAGTTTCTTTCAGAATGGAGGTGCGGATGTTGGCCCGCTTCAAGGGCCCGGCATCCCGCTTTACCCTGTCCGGATCATTGAAAAGGATGATCGGTCTGGAAGAAAAGGAGGATAGCTCTCTTAAGTGCTGCGGCAGGCCCCTGTTGCTGTGATAGACCAGGGGCGTGTCCATCCAGAAGATCTGCCCCGGGTATTCTTCTTTCTCCACACCCTTCTCCAGCACTTCCAGCATGGAGCATGTATCGTCCTGCGTACTGCAGGTGATCCACACCATCAGAGGAACGCGGCCGTTGACCTTTTTCATGGCGGAGAGGAGCACGTCGAGCCGTTGAGCCTGACCCAGGGCGGCTCCCTCCCCTGCGTCAGGGCCGCACAGAAGCACCGCCTGAACGTGGTGAAGGACCCGCTCCAGTATCCGGTCCATGCCGGAACTGTTCACAGCGCCGTTGGGACCTATCGGCGTGATCAGGTCAGCGATCAGGCCTCTGGGACACGTTGAATCCGCCATTGAGCCTAAAATCCTCTCTTCCCAGCAGGTCGTGAAGGTGCACCACTCCCAGTATGCACTTGCGGTTGTCCAGGATGGCCAAAAGGGTTATGCCGAACATTTCCATGAGGGCAAGGGCTTCCGCTGCAGTCTGGTCTTCATGTACGGTCTTGGGCGCCGACGACATGAGGTCACCTGCCTTCAGGTTGCGGATGTCTTCCCCAGCGGCTATGGTTCTCCGCAGGTCGCCGTCCGTTACAATGCCGGCCAGTTGTCCTTCGGTATTCACCACCAGGGTCGCCCCCAGGTCCTTGGCATTTATTTCCCGTATCACTTCAGTGAAATCGTCGGTCACGGATACCATGGGGATGTTGTCGTTGGTGAGCATGACCTCTTTCACTTTGGTAGAGAGGCGTTCGCCCAGACTCCCGCCGGGGTGGAACTTTCGGAAGTCCTGCCGGTTGAAACGGCGGCTGTGGATCAGGACGACCGCAAGGGCGTCTCCCATGGCCAGAGCGGCCGTTGTGCTCGCAGTGGGGGCAAGGCCCATGGGACAAGCCTCGCGTTCTACACCCACGTCGATTATCACATCGCTCTCCCTTGCCATGGTGGAGTCGAGCCCCCCGGTCATGGAGATGATTTTTGCCTTCATGCCCTTGAGAATCGGCAGCAGGTTGTTGATTTCGGCGGTATGGCCGCTGTTGGAGATGGCCACGACGATATCGTCGGAAGTCACCATGCCCAGGTCGCCGTGGATGGCCTCGGCCGGGTGGAGGAACAGGGACGGGGTTCCTGTGCTGTTGAGGGTGGCCGAGATCTTTCTGGCGACCAGGCCCGATTTCCCCATGCCTGTCAGAATGACCCGGCCCTTGGATTCCAGGATCATATGGACGGCCTTCTCGAAGTCCGGGCCGACCCGGTCCACCAGATCCAAAATCGCCTGGGCCTCGATCTTAAGGACTTCTTTGACTTGTTCCAGGATCATGGCATTGTTTCCGCCTTCTGCGCAGGC
>CAZEIA010000194.1:0-6183 GCA_964512335.1 uncultured Desulfobacterales bacterium | reverse complement strand
CTGATGGAGTCAAGGCTTCGACGCTCAGGAGAAGGCCCGTCTGCAGGGCATTGGCGAGGACGGCCACCACGCTGAGGACGATCATGATGGGAAGGACTATCCACAGGATGTCTTCCGCCCGCAGAAGCAGGTACTTGAATATATCCTGCTCGCCCGAAGCGATTGCCGGGATGTCCACAAAGGCCCGCTTGAGAACTCCGCCGAGCTGGAAGACGTGGTACTCGCCCCGGAAGTAAAGATAGACGGCCCCCCCTGAGAGTACTGCAATGGAGGACAACTCCCGGCTCTTTCCCACCTGACCCTTTTTGCGGGACTCTTCACGCCGCTTCGGGGTGGCTCTCTCGGTTTTTTCCTGAAACCCCTGTTCGGGCATGGTTATCTCCTCACATCAATCGAAGCATTCGCATCATAAAAGTGGCCGCTTCGCGTGTCAGGCCCGTGATAAAGGGCGCCAGGTTGGTAAGAAGGATTCCAAACAGGGTCAGCCCGATGCCTATGTTTATAGGAAACCCTATCATGAGGATGTTCACCTGGGGGACAGTCCTGGCCACAATGCCCAGACAGAGGTTTGATAGAAACAACGCGATCATGATAGGGGCCGCGATCTGGAGCCCTACCACAAACATGTAGGCAGTGATTCTGATGACGGCTTCCGCGATGGTCGGGTTGAACGAGATCCCGTTGGGCGGAACCAGATGAAAGGAGGCCGCAATGCCGCGTATCATGAGGTGGTGGCCGTCGATTGCGAAGAACAGGAGCACCGTGAAGATATAGAGGAACTGGCTCAGGGCGGTGCTTTGAACCCCTGTGTTGGGGTCGATGGCCCGTGCCATGGAAAAACCCATTTGAAAACTCATCATCTGGCCGGCCAATTGGACCGAGGCGAAAAAAACGAGAACGCCGAACACGATAATCAGCCCCATGAGAAACTCCGCTGCGATTCCCAGCAGGACTCCCGGCGCGGATTGCGGCAGGGCTTGCGGAGGCGGGACCACCGGCGTCAGCAGGATGGCGAGGACAAAGGACAGCCCGATTTTCCAGAGCGTTGGGATGTTCCGGGCTCCGAACAGAGGCAGTAAAAACACGAGAACGCCAACTCGTACAAAGATCCAGAAGAAGCCCTGCATCTGCTCAAATGTCTCAAGTGGGATAGGCATAATGGCCCATGGCAAAGCCGCTTTGCGGCGTGAGGGTGTCTGTTTCCGTTTGGTTGTCAGCTTTCGGTTTTTGGACAAAAGCCCCGAAAGCCTACAGCCCACAGCTGACAGCCAACAGCTGATTGCTTCAACTGACACTAGCGGATGACGTTGGGAATGCTTGTGATCAGATTGCTCGTGAAGGCAATGATCTTGTTCAGCATCCAGGGCGCCGCCGCAAGAAGGGCCAGGAGGACAGCGACTATCTTGGGCACAAAGGAGAGGGTCATCTCCTGGATCTGGGTCGCGGCCTGAAGCACGGCCACAATCAGGCCCACCACAAGTCCTACCCCGAGGAGGGGAAGGGCAAGCAGGAGAACCGTCTGAATGGCCTCACTCGCCAGACTGATCACGAATTCCTGTGTCATTCGCCCCACCTCACGAAAAGCTCTTGACCATGGATCCGACCAGGAGGTACCAGCCGTCGGTGAGGACGAAGAGCATCATCTTGAACGGAAGAGAAACCATGAACGGCGGAAGCATCATCATACCCATGGACAAAAGGACGCTAGCAACCACCATGTCGATTACCAGGAAGGGGATGTAGATCAGGAACCCGATGCTGAAAGCGGTTTTGAGTTCGCTGATGACAAAGGCGGATACAAGAACCGTTGTAGAGATGTCATCATATCCTTCGGGCCTTTCCGCTCCCGAGATATTCACAAAGAGAGAGATGTCCTTTTTTCGTGTCTGCCTCAGCATGAACTCGCGTATGGGCAGGAGGGCCTTTTCCAGTGCCACTTCCTCAGAGAGCTCTTCAGCCAGGTAGGGTTGAAGGGCCTCGGTATTGATCCGTTCATAGACAGGTGCCATCAAAAAAAACGTTAGGAGGAGGGCAAGACCGATCAGGATCTGGTTGGGCGGCATCTGCTGTGTACCGAGGGCGTGCCGAACCAGAGAGAAGACAACCGCCAGACGCGTGAAAGAGGTCATCATTATCAGGATCGCCGGGGCCAGAGAGAGTATTGTCAGCAGAAGAAGAATCTGAAGGAGCACCGATACCTGCTCGGGCCGCTCCGCCCCCTCGAGCCCGATCTGGATGGAGGGCAGAGGAGGGAATTCCTGGGCCCAGGCCGCGGCGGGAATGAAAAAGGCAAGCACGACGGCAAAGTAAAGGGCCGCGCGGAGTGCGGGTATGGCTGCTTTGTGGTTCATGGCCCCTGCTTATCCTTTATTCGACGTTGTGGGGCTGATCTTGCTCCTGAGGAGGGACCTGAAGTTCTCTGCGGCCTTTCCCCCGGCAGTCTCTGCACTATGGGTCTCTTCCGGGCGGTCAATTCGGGTGAGCAGGGTGATTGAATCAGTGCCCACGCCCACCACGAGCCACTCGTCCAGGACCTCCACAATGGCTATTGATCGCTTGGGCGCCAGGCTCAGGGTGGTCAAGACGCGCATCCTGGAGAGACCGGGAGCCGAGGCTGAGCCGAATCGAATTCGTTTGAGCGTGTAAAACAGGCAGGCGATCAGTCCCAGGATAATCAGGAGTGATCCTGCGGCCTTAAGTGCGCTTAACGTCAGATCCGATTCCAACGTGTTTTCCCCTTGGAAAAATTCTTGTGTTCTCGTCAGATCTCTTGAAGACCGGAAGCCGTCACGGCGAAGGCCTCAAAAGTGAAATCCGGGAAGCCGGTTACGACAGCCTTTTGACGCGTTCTCCCGGGCTGATAATATGGGACAGCCGTACCCCGAACTTATCGTTGACCACCACGACCTCTCCCTGGGCCATGAGTTTCTGGTTCACGAAAATGTCCAGGGGTTGATTGATGAGCTTATTCAACTCCACTACCGACCCCTGGCTAAGCTTGAGCAGATCCCCGATGGGAATGCGGGTCCTCCCGAGTTCCACGGTTATGTCCAGTGGTATATCCAGAAGAAACTCCATGCCGTGGGGTTCCTCGGTTTCGTGGATTCCCGGTTCCATGTCCGCAAAATCGACGCCCCTGGCCGCAGTGGCCGCCTCCTCCTCGCTCCATTCTCTGTTTTCATCCGCCATGTTTCTTCCCCGCTCTCCGCCCGTTTCCCCGACAAAGGGGAAATCGTGCTTCTTGGTTCAGGCCGCAGCTGAGACGGCCTCATCGATTTTGTAAGCCTTTTGGTTGCTCGCCCGGCCGGCATAACCTCTGAACTTGGGTATCCCTTCCACGTGGGCCGTAAGCGGTGACTTGTAGGCCTTGTCCAGAACGAGGATGTCCCCCTCCTTGAGGTTTAGGAAGTCTCGAATGGACAGGTGGGCGGATCCCAGTTCGACTGTCAGCTCCAGAGGCGTTTCCTTCAATCGTGCGCGAAGGTTGTTGATCCAGTAAGGATCCGCCTGGGCATCTTCATCTTTCTGGTATCCGCCGGCCAGCTTATGTTGAATAGGCTGAAAGGACGAGTACGGGATGCAAAGAGTGATCGAACCCAGCGGCTTTGTAAGCTCTATGTCGAATTTCACTGATACCAGATACTCGTCCGGTCGCTCCACGTTGACCACCATGGGGTTGCTCTCCGACCGAATGAACTCTGTCTTGATAGGATGGATATCCTCCCATGCGTCCATCAGGTTGGTCAGGGCGATATGGACCACCTTCCCGATGATCTTGCTTTCGATGGGAGTGAAATCCCTTCCCTCCACTTTGGTGGAACCCGTGCCCCGCCCCCCGAAGAACGCCTCCACCAGGTTGAATACCAGATGGCTTTCGATTACCAGGAGACCGGTTCCCCTGAGCGGGTCCATCTTAAACAGATGAAGGCTCGTGGGAATGGGCAGCGATTGCTTGAAATGCTTGAACTTGATCATATCCAGAGGACCTTGGGTGATTTCGATCACCTTTCTAATGGATGTGGAGAGAGAGCTTTTCAGCTTTTGCGAAAAGCGGTTGTTCACGACGCTGAGCAGGGGCATGCTGCCCTTGACATCCTTTTCCTGGGTTGTCCAGTCGAAGAGATCGAGTTTCTCTTCAGTCGTCTGGGGTTCCTCCTCACTCTCGATTTCGCCGGAGTCCAGACCGCTGAGAAGGGCGTCGACTTCTTCCTGAGATAGAAGTTGGCTCAAGGTTCAAGTCCTTTCCGAGGGGACGCGGAATGCGCCCCGCTGTCACTGGACGACAAATTCCGTGAAATAGATGTTCGTGATCTCTCCGGATCTTAGAAGCGGGTTGAGCATTGCCATGATCTCCGCCCTGAGCTGGTATTTGCCTTCAAGATGCCGTATCTCCTCAAAGGTCTTGGTGCTCAGGACGGTCAGGATAGTATCTCTGAACTGAGGAAGCCTCTGATCGATTTCATCGGCTGTGACAGGTTTGTCGAGCTCGAGTCCAAGCTTGGCCCTCAGGTACTTGGCGCCCCGCTCTTCAGCCAGATTGACTATGAATGTGTCCAGGGTATAAATGGGTCCCAATTCCGTTGAGTCGGGATCCTCTACAGCGCCCGCTTGCTGGCTGTCCCCTTCCGCGGTACGCCCGAAAATGCCGGACTTAAAGACCAATCCGGCCGCCCCCAAAAGGAGCAGAATGCTGAAGATAATTACGATCAGCTTGACGGGAAGCCCCTTTTTCCCTTTGCCCATTGCGCTTTCTTCGATATTTGCTTCGTCCTGCTCTGCCATGGATTACACTCCCTTCTTTGTGCTTGACCGCTGACTGCGCTGATCGCCTTCTCTGTAAACGGATGCGGCCTATAGGCTTGACGACCCCGTTACTCCTCAGCCGGTTTCCTGGGCTGCTCCGGTCACTCGAATGAGGACTTGCGCAGCCTCGGGGCCAGGAAGGCGTTCAGTTTCTGCTCCAGGAGCCTGGGATTGTCTCCCTTGGCAATGCTCATAATACCCTCGGCCATGAGTTCCTTGGCCATGACCTCCTCGGTGCTGCGGTTCTTGAGCTTGCCCGCGATGGGGAGAAACACCACATTCGCCAACAGGGCCCCGTAGAATGTGGTCAACAGGGCCACGGCCATAGCCGGACCTATGGTGCTCGGATCATCCATGGTCTGGAGCATTTGTACCAGGCCGATGAGTGTTCCTATCATCCCCAGCGCCGGGGAGAAGGTCCCGAGTGTAGTGAAGATATCGGCCCCCAGTTTATGCCGGTCCTGTATGGATTCTATTTCCGTGCCAAGGATTTCCTTGATGGAGCCGGGCTCCAGGCCGTCGATGGAGAGTTGGAGGCCCTTTCGCATGAATTCATCCTTCATGTCCCCGATGCTCGACTCAAGGGCCAGTATGCCTTCTCTTCTGGCGGTACCGGCCAGGTTCACAAACTCGCCTATCAGTTCCTGGACCGTCTGTTTTCGGTGAAAGAACGCATTCTTGACCACGTTGATCACCTTGAGGATGTCGGGCAGGGGGTAGTTGATCATGGTGGCGCCGAGCGTCCCCCCTATCACGATCATGAGGCCTGGGATGTTGATAAAGAGTTCGAGGCCGCTTCCCATGAGAATGGCGCTTATGACCAGGGCGAAGGCTGTGAAAATGCCTATAATAGTAGCAATGTCCATGTAGTCAGTCTCCGAAACGGGTGTTGCCTGGAGTGTCGTGGTATAGGGAAAGCAACCTCTGTGCCATTCGACGGCTGCCGGGGCCTTCGCAGGACCGGGGGCGCTGACGACAATGGTTAAGAAGTCAGAATGGTGGTTATTTCAGGATCTGGGGGGCAGGAAGGCGTGTTTTATGAACCCCATCGAATCAGTCCGCGGAAGGTTAGTGCGTCTCAAGGGTCGGAGTTTCGACCGGCCCGGGCCCTTTTCCTGGGCCTGGGTACTCAATGCGGCGTCCGGCCAGTCAGGATATTGACGGTGTGTAAGGGTGAGGGAGGGACGGCGGGGGGGCTTTGCCTTCGGTTCGGCCGCCTTGAGGAGGAGGACATTCAAAGGCTCCGCCCCCTTCCGTCACACTGCTACCTCTTCAGGTTAATAAGCTCCTGGAGCATCTGGTCCGTCACGGTGATGATCTTCCCATTGGCCTGAAAGCCGCGCTGGGTGGTGATCATCTTGACGAACTCATTGGCGATGT
>CAZEIA010000193.1:0-6221 GCA_964512335.1 uncultured Desulfobacterales bacterium | reverse complement strand
GTGTGAGGCGCTAAAACCGTCTCAGGTGGGTTCGATTCCCATGCACTTCCGCCAATCAGGCAAAGAATCCGAGTGACTCCCTTGGCACCTTGGGTTCATTCGGATTAATTGCCGAATATCATGACTCGGCCGCTCTTATTGCCAACCTCCGAAGTTTTTCCAGAAATCTTCATCGACCTTTCTCCAGTTGGCCCCGAATTTCCTGTTGTAATAGTTTCCAAACCTGTCAATCCATCTCCACCAGGATTTTTTCCCCTGCTCTTGGGCTTCAAGCACGTCATTCAGGTATTGAGGCATATCATTCAGCTTCTCTTTGGGCACGTACAGGGCCGCCCCTTTCTTGAATGATTTCACGGTATCTTCAGGGCTTAACGCATGTGCGGTAAGCATAACGGCAAGCACTCCTCTTTCATTGGCGATCTCAAGGAGTTCATACCCGTTCACTCCCATGATATCCAGTATGGCAATATCAAAGTATTGGGTTTCGAGGATTTCCTTGGCTTCCTCAAACGACTGAGCCTTTACTACATCGCACATGTCGAGCTCTTCTTCCAGTGTTTCAAGAACATCAGGCTCGTCATCCACAATGAGTATCCTTTTGTATTGCAATAGATCCATGGCCATAATTCTATCCTCCATCAGTGCATGGTTTCAAATTATATTACGTTTTCTCAGATTAGAGTTCTTCTTGCTTCTATCAATCAACTCCTTGTTTTCTTGAAACGAAAAAGCGCTGATTTTCGCGTACCCGCAAAGGTCGTAGTTCGTTACTGTCTATCGATCCAGGCTTGAAAAACGGGGTCCGGCCTCAGTAGGGCCGGTCCTCTCACTCTAGGTTGCCCCTTCGTTTTCGAAACCGTTTCTTCTCCAGTATATTTAGCAGTAACCAACAGGGACTTCAAGCTTTCATGTGTTTGCCGGAAAAAGAAGCGTCATCCGGTGTTGGGACGTGTTCGCGGCAACATCTAAATGAAAAAGGGCGTCCAACCTTGACAAACAGCACAATTGATGATCAATAGATATACCGCAAGGTTGCTTTCCCCTTACTCACTCTTGCCGGGAGACCTGCCGAGTCGATAATCCTGTCAGGGTTCCCGGAATGAGACGCCGTTTTTGACTGGAGATAGCCCTTTTTTGGGCTGTCGGTTGAATTATATCCTATTCATTTTATTAAAATGTTCTAACAACAAAAGAACAGCTCTTTCTGGAGTTTTCCCGGTGACCACGGCTGTGTACTGCTTTGCTTCATGTTTTTCTTTTTCGGTTCCGGAACTGAAGGCGTCAGGAGATTTGCTGTTATCTCACTGTCACTTTTCAACCTCTCTCGAATGGTGAGCGGGGCACACTGGATAACGGATGTTGCGGTGGGGACTATGGCGGCTGCGTTGATTACGGCCGGTTTGTGGCTTTATACTCCTTTAAAAGACTTCAGCATTCAATCGTGTACCCGCAAATTCGATCCGGTTCTCAATGTAATATTTTGAATTCTTCCGGAGCTAAATGACTCGAAAGGAGGGTCCTGAGCTGTGATGATAAATCCGGATTTTGTATCTCCTTGTGGGCTTTATTGTGGCGTATGTGCTATTTATATTGCACACCGTGATAACAATTTAAAATTCAAAGAACGGCTGGTAAATCTTTACAAGGGAGGAATTCCGGGAAAAGGAGCCCTTCAGGATAGTGAAGGCCTTTCCATCGATGACATAAAATGCAGCGGGTGTTTATCTGATGATCAATTCCTGTACTGCCGGCGGTGTGAGATCAGGGATTGCACGAGGGAAAGACGTTACACCGGGTGTCATGAATGCAATGAGTTTCCCTGCAGATTCATTGATGACTTCCCGATGACAGTCGGAAAAAAGGTGATCCTGCGGGTTATCCCATATTTGCGGGAGTTCGGCACAGAAAAATGGATTCAAGATGAAGAGGCCCGCTACATCTGCCCTGAATGCGGCAACAAACTGTTCCGAGGCTCTGCACGGTGCAATCAGTGCAAGGCCGAGGTGGATCTGGACTAGTTGCCTGCCCAATTTCCTCTACCGGCCCGGTCCAAAAAAGCTCCTGCCACGCAGGTCTTATAAGAGAAAGGAAAGGTCAAAAAAAGGTGCCCAAGGCCGGATGTGACAAACCGGTTAACCCGTCGGTCTTCGCAATAAAAAAGGATTTTCTATGGCTTGACAGACACGAACGAACCTTGTAGGTTGCCCTCGAAAAGCATACAAAAAAAGGGAAACAAGAAAATGGAGGACAACGGATGCCGTTTTCACTGCCTAATATCCGCCTGAACTTGGCGGGCGATTATCCTAACATTCACCCAAGCTCTCTTATTGACCCTTCAGCCCAGATCATAGGGAATGTAGAGATCGCCAATGATGTGTTTGTAGGACCGATGACGGTCATACGCTCCGACCAGCGCGGGCCTGACGGTAAAGTGGGGCTTATCAAGATTGAGGAAGAGGTAAATATTCAGGACGGTGTCATTATACATGGCAACCCGGGCGCTTCAGTAACCATTGGGCCCAGAACCTCCATTGCCCACGGAGTGACCATTCACGGCCCGGTCACTGTAGGAGAAGGGTGCTTTCTGGCAATCCGGTCTCTTCTGTACAGTGCCAGCATTGAAGAGCACGTCTGGCTGGGAATGGGGGCGCTCGTAATGAACACGAACCTTCCGTCCTTTACCTTGGTTCCCGTGGGCAAGGTGGTTCGAGGCCTTCAGGACGCACTTGAGCTTCGCCTTGTTACAGACGATGAAAAAGAATACATGGAAGGTGTCCTTGCCGCGAATTCACGACTGCGCTTGGATTACCTCGAACTACGAAGCAAGGCCGAATCCATTAAGCAGGCTGTCAGGGAAAGGCTCACAAAGAAACAGGCTTGACAAGCAGGAATATCATGGCTGCAGTAACCGTGCAGCACATGGCCCCGGCCCGGAACATGCTTGGTAAAGACTAATCCTGAGGTGCTGTTATGATACTCGAAGGTATAAAACTTGCATTTTTTGGTGTCTCTATTGTTTTTTTATTTTTGATTATTCTGATAATGCTTATCTCCCTATCCACGTCAATCCTCAAACCGATCGTGGAGAGGGAAAAGCTGAAAAAAAAATAACCACCCGAAAAAACGGCCCGGCACTGATTACGTCCTTACCACAAAGCCATGCTGCCGGCCGTTGCTATCGCTGCAAAAAAAGGCCTGCCAAAAGCCAGCCCTTGCAGCGACAAGCCCGTTTTATTGATCCCATGCCCGAATACGTTGCAGCAGATGGCAATAGGTTGCACTGTTCAGCTCATTATACTCATCGCTACTCTTTGATTGGGAAAGCCGGGAAAAGCTCATGAAGAAAAAACTACTGGTAGTTGTTTTTGTGGCAATGGGCCTCTGCTTTTTAGCCGGAGGCATCTCTTATTCCGAAATCCCTGATAAAGCTCCCGAAGCGGTTCACCAAACCCTCCCTTCCTTAGGCAAATTAATGCATAATTTCGCTGAGTCCACGGGGCTTTTCGGTTTCATTTACCCACTTACCGACAATTGGGTTGACGGCGTCGGTCGGGTGGTAATGGTGATAGTCGGTCTGGTTTTACTATATCTGGCAATAAACAAAAATTTCGAACCGCTTCTACTTGTCCCCATTGGTTTCGGCGCGATTATGACCAATATCCCGATTGTTAACATGAGCGATCCAGGAGGGATCCTATATTACATCTATGTTGTTGGAATCAAAACCGGCGTTTTTCCGCTTCTGGTATTCATGGGTGTGGGCGCCATGACCGATTTCGGGCCCATGCTGGCCAATCCTAAGACAGCGCTTCTTGGGGCGGCAGCTCAGGTCGGTATATTTTCCACGCTTATCGGGGCGCTTTCTCTTACGGATTTTGTGCCTGGCATCCATTTCAATATCCTGGAGGCGGCATCAATCGGCATAATCGGGGGGGCTGACGGACCTACGGCGATCTTTCTCTCCAGCCAGCTCTCGCCTCATTTAATCGGACCCATCGCAGTTGCCGCCTATTCCTACATGGCCCTGGTCCCCATCATCCAACCTCCTATCATGAGGCTTTTTACAACCTCCGAAGAACGCAAAATAAAAATGCAACAGCTTCGCTATGTGGGAAAGATTGAAAAAATCATCTTTCCGCTGTCTGTTTTTGTGTTGTGTATCCTCCTGCTGCCCTCAGCATCCCCTCTTATCGGTTTTTTCATGTTCGGAAACCTCATGAAGGAGTGCGGAGTGGTCAACAGGCTCTCTGAGACCGCTCAGAACTCCCTGATCAATATCGTGACGATTCTTCTAGGCCTGGGCGTGGGCGCTCAGCTCTCAGCAGGGCAATTCCTGAACGTGTCCACCCTGGGAATTCTTGTACTCGGAATTGTTGCATTTTCAATAGGCACGGCATCAGGGATCATAATGGCCAAGATAATGAACCTTTTTCCAGGCACCAAGATCAACCCTTTGATCGGATCTGCAGGTGTCTCAGCCGTACCCATGGCTGCACGCGTCAGTCAGAAAATGGGCATGCAGGCCGATCCAAGAAACATGCTCCTGATGCACGCCATGGGCCCCAATGTGGCGGGTGTAATCGGATCGGCAGTAGCGGCCGGCGTCCTTTTGACCCTGAAAGGCCTTGTCTTCTAGTACGGCTCAAGAAAAAACCGCAATTCCCCCTTGGGAATCTGGACCCTGAGCATTCCCCTGATTATCAGGCCCAGTCCCAGGGGGTGCCCCCGAAGGCAAAGAATAACATATCCGTTCCCCATGTCGGGATCGGCAGATATCTCATTGCCTCTGGCAAGTCTGCAGAGCTCCTCTCCGCTCAGTTCGATCCTGGCCTTGACCGCATGCCGACCGAACATCTGGATCACCCGGGTACTCGGCTTGATGAACTCCCCTATCAGGTGGAATCCCTTGATGCCCGCAGCTTCCACCTTGAGATGTCCCGCTTTTGCCAGGTGTGCGCTCATTCGCAGAATGCGCCACGTGTTTTTTCTTCTTAAAAACAGATAGTCATCGAACACCATCTCCGGGATGCCGAACCGCTCCTTCATATACGCCAGGATGCGCAGCCTTTCAGTCTCTTCGGCCAACACGGGCCATGTAGAATCCCACTGAATCGACTTCGTGGGGATAGAATCGTCTGGTGTGTTCCAGTCTGGTGTCATATCGCTTATCCTTCCACTCAGTGAGCCCCGGCTCGCAAGGGACTCCCGCAGACAGGGGCAAAACATCCGCATCACGCTCCCGCAGAAGATGGTCTACGACCGTCTCGTTTTCCTCGGGATCATAGGTGCAGGTCGCATAGACCAGGACGCCTCCGGGTTCAAGAAGATCGAACCCGCGCTTTATAATCCTTTTCTGAAGTTTCGGAAACCGGGAGGCCCTGGGACCTCGAACCGGTTCCTTGCGGTCCTTTATCGCCCGAAAACCTCCTTCCCCTGAGCAGGGGACATCGGCAAGGATGAAGTGGAAACCGTGCCGCCGTGGAAACTCCTGGGCCTGGTATGCCGTCATCACAAAATTCATCACGCCCAGGCGCCCCAAGGTGTGGGCCAGGGCCGGGTGCCGCCCGGCGTGCAGGTCGTTAGCCACAATGAGACCCCTATGCTGCATGAGGGCTGCCAGGTGAGATGTCTTTCCGCCCGGCGCCGCGCACATATCCAGGACATATGCGCCGGGCACCGGGGCGAGCGCAGGTCCGGCTAGGCACGAGGTGAGGGCTTGAGGGTGTATGTGCCCCAGAAAATATGCCGACATGTTTCCCGGTGCTTTCGGCCCGTTTACCGTATATAGGGTATTGTTATTCGGGTGGGATCGCTCGAATCGAAAACCTTGTTCTGCGGCCTCAGCCACCACCCTTGAGGGGGATGCCTTGATGGTGTTTATTCGCACGTGTACAGGCATGGGCCGTTTTAAGGCTTCCATGAAATCTATGAAGTCCGGAATGATTTCCCGGTACCGGAAAAAGAAGGGATTCACCGCCATGGATAGCGAATGCCCGCCGGGCTCCTCATCCCTTCCGGCCTATTACCGCGTTGGCGATTACCTTCCGCTGGATCTCCGAGGTGCCTTCATAGATAGTGAACACTCGTGCGTCCCGGTAATAGCGTTCCACAGGAAATTCCTTGATGTAGCCATACCCTCCGTGAATCTGGAGGGCCTGGTAAGCGACCCAGTTGGCGGTTTCAGAGGCGTACAGCTTGGCCATGGAGGCCGCCGTTCCAAA
>CAZEIA010000192.1:0-6260 GCA_964512335.1 uncultured Desulfobacterales bacterium | reverse complement strand
TCCGCACACCGTGCACACGTACTTATCCATCTTCACTGCCCTCCTGTCATAGGGTATGATTTGAAATCGGCCTTCCCTTTCTATTGCATCCGGCTGTCGCATGCCGGCTTTCCCTGAAGAAAAACAGGACGGAGCGGCAGGACCGAAAACCGGCGGGGCTTAAACCATCCGTGCAACATTACCCCGTATGGCGGGAAAGCCTTTAGTTGTAAAAAATAGTCTTAGCCTTCGATTATGTCAAGGGCAACAGACCCGGCAACGGACCAGGGAGCCATCAGGGTTCGCGACTTCTTTGAACAGGCCAAGCAGAAAGCGCCGTGTATCATATTCGTGGACGAACTGGATGCCCTGGGCAAGGCCCGCGGCCTGGGACCGGAAATCCTGGATCCTGCGCTTCTGCGGCCGGGACGTTTCGACCGTCAGATTCTGGTTGATCGTCCGGACAAGCAGGGGCGAAAGGAAATACTGAAAGTCCACCTCAAGAACGTCAAGGCTGCTTCTTCCCTGGACATCGACGAACTTGCCAACATGACGCCCGGCATGGTCGGTGCGGATCTGGCGAACCTGGTAAACGAGGCCGCGCTCCTGGCGGTCCGCCGCGACAAAAAGGAAGTGACGATGCAGGGGTTTGAAGAGGCGGTGGAACGCGTCATGGCCGGGCTCGAGAAAAAAACCGTCTGATCAACCGCAAGGAGAGGGAGATTGTGGTATATCATGAACGCGGCCACGCCCTTGTCGCCCTGTCCTTGATCGGAACCGATCCCGTTCACAAGATTTCCATCATCCCCCGCGGGATCGCCGCCCTTGGCTATACCATGCAGGTGCCCACCGAGGACAGATACCTTATGACCAAGTCGGAGCTTCAGAACCGGATTCCATCGCTCCTGGGGGGGCGGGCGGCCGAGGCACTGGTGTTCGGAGATGTCTCCACCGGGGCGCACAACGATCTGTCCAAGGCCACGGACATCGCGCGGAGCATGGTCAAGGAATACGGCATGAGCGAATCGGTGGGCCAGGTGTGCTTTGCAAGGGAGAAGAGGGCGCCTTACCTGAACACATCCTTGAGCGAGGGATCTGAGAACAGCCAGGGCACTGCCGAACTCATCGACAAGGAGGTTCGGCAAATCATCGCCCGGCAGTATGAGCAGGCATCGACCATCTTGAAGCAAAAACGCCCGGTCCTGGAGACCGGGGCCAAGCTGCTCCTTGAGCGGGAAAAGATCGATGGAGAAGAGCTCAAGGCCTTGATGAACGAACCGCCGGAAGACCCTGCATCCCCATATTGATCAAATCAAGAGGATTCGGCGCCGGAATGCGAACCGATGATGCCGAAGCCCCTTGATCCGTTCGGGGGTCAATCTCCCTGTTCGGCCATGTAGTCATCGTACATGGTTTCCAGCGCAAGCTTGTGCCTGGCCTCTTCCTGGGAGAGCATTTTGAAGATGCCGAGGGCTTCGGGCTCATCCACCTTTCCCGCAAGTTCATTATAGAGCTGCAGGGAGGCCTCTTCCCGTTTCATGGCGAGGCGAAGGATATCGGCGTAGTCCATTCCCTCCTCATAGGCCATGTCCACGGTGTAGTTGCTGCGCTTGAGGTCGGGAATCCATTTGAAGTCGTACTCGCCCAATTCCTTTTCCTTTTTCAGGAAGCCTTCAAGCAGGGACTCGTGCTTGCGTTCTTCCCGGGCAAAGGATTCAAAGGTCTCCCGCGTACCGGAGAACGTCTCTTTCCGGCTGAGATTCTCGTAAAATGCGACGGCTTCCTTTTCCCTTTCAATGGCGAACTGCAGAATTTCATCAAAGGAATCAAAGCTCATGATATCACCCCCTCATCTTGTAATGAAAATCAGCTTAGGGGAAAACCGGCCTTTTGTCAAAGCCTGCGGATATGATAAGGCCGGAACCATGCATCGGAGCTGGTGGTCGGGAAGCTTCCATTGCCGCCCATCCCGGACGTCGGTTTGACCGAGTTCGCTCAGGCCCTGCCGGAGAAGTGCCGTGCCCCCGGTGACGCCGTGCGGGCCTACCGGGCGTACTACATTGGGGAAAAGGCCCGGATCGCCCGATGGACCCGGAGGCGAAGGCCGCATTGGTTTGCCGGGAAGGGCTGAACACGCGGATGAGGACCTCTTTTCCTTTGACCCGGGAGGCTTTTTGTTTTATCCTGGTATTTAAACTGACAGGATGCTCGTATAAAAAGGATAGTTGGAGTCAAATATACCGTTTAATAGAATTCGGTAAAACACACACAGTCCACTAGGGGGCGGCAATGAAAGACTTGATCGCACTGATTGCGAAGGCGCTGGTCGATTACCCCGAGCAAGTCAAAGTTACCGAAATCGTAGGCGAGCAGACGTCTGTTATCGAGTTGCGGGTGGCCAAGGAGGACCTCGGTAAGGTGATCGGCAAACAGGGCAGAACCGCCAAAGCCATGAGGACTATTCTCAGCGCCGCATCCGCCAAAATCAGGAAACGCCACGTACTGGAATTGATTGAGTGACAGTGCAGGCGTTTACCGCTCATCATCATCCTGTGTATAAACGCACCTCATCACTTTTCGACCCGGGGCGGCCGCGACCCTTGCGTTTTTGGGACCCGCAGCGGACGCCCTGTTTTTAATCATGTATAACCAGTCCTTTTCCTTGCCAAAAGTCCTTTAGGGAAAACGCCAAACTCCTTCTCGAGTAATCCGACTGCTTTTACGGCCGCCTGCTAAGCTTGCTCCCGAAGGTGAGAAATTAATACGTAAAGGGTGTCCCCGAACGCGGCCGAGTATCACCTTGAAACGCTCCGCCCATGGTGGTAGTGTTTCTGCAGGCCGGTGGGTACGACTGAAAACGCAAGGGCACGCAACGGAATCCGCGGACTGTCAACACTGCTGTTTCATGCACACGGCCCTCCGGGGAGGGAGTCGATCATGAGGCCGTATGAAACCGTGAACCATCGCGATGTACCGCTGTACAAGGATGTGCCTGATAAAGACTGGAACGACTGGAAGTGGCAGTTCAGGAACACTATTAGAGACCTCAACGCCCTTGAGAAGATCATTCGCATAGACGAAGACGAGGGGCGTGATCTCGAAAGAGTTCTTCAGACCTTCAGGATGAGTATCACTCCTTACTATGCCTGCCTGATGGACCGTGAATACAAGCGCGGCTCCATAAGACTTCAGTGCGTGCCGAGCATTCACGAACTGGCCTACGATCCGGATGATCACGAAGACCCTCTTGAGGAGGATGTGGACTCTCCGGTCCCCGGCATCACCCACCGCTACCCCGACCGGGTCCTCTTCCTGGCCACCCGCATATGCTCCATGTACTGCCGTCACTGTACTCGGAGACGCATGGTCGGTTCACAGGATGAGCACCTCAGCGGCGAGGACATGGAGAGGGCGTTCGCCTACATCGAGGATCATTCTGAGATCAGGGACATTTTGATTTCCGGGGGTGACCCCCTGGTCCTGGACGATGATGCCTTGGAGGCCATCCTGAAACGCCTGCGCCGGATCGATCACGTGGAAATTATCCGGATCGGCAGCCGCACGCCGGTAGTCCTGCCTCAGCGGATCACCGAGAACCTTGCGTCCGTGCTGAGCAAGTACCATCCGCTCTACCTGAATACCCATTTCAACCACCCTGCCGAGATCACCGGAGAGTCCAGGGACGCCTGTGCAAGGCTTGCCGATGCAGGCATACCACTGGGAAACCAGACAGTGCTCTTAAGGGATGTCAACGACTGCCCGTACATTATGAAGAAGCTCGTTCAAGAACTGCTCATGATCCGCGTGAAGCCTTATTACATCTACCAGTGCGATCTTTCCAGGGGCATAGCGCACTTCAGGACATCCATTACCAAGGGCATGGAGATCATCGAAAACCTTCGCGGCCACACCACAGGCATGGCCGTTCCCACTTTCGTGGTAGATGCCCCGGGCGGCGGGGGCAAGATTCCGGTCATGCCTAATTATATCCTTTCACAGGGGGACCGGCGCCTTGTGCTCCGCAATTACGAGGGCGTGATTACTACCTACACCCAGCCTGAGAATGTTTTTTCGGACTGCGGACACTGCAGGATTTGCGAGGATGAACGATACAAGCCCTTGGACGGCATGGCCAAGCTTCTGGCCGGAGAAAAGCTCTACCTCGAGCCCGCAGGCCTAAAGAGGCGCAGGAGATAGCGCATTATAGAGCGGTAAAAGGAGCTGATATGGCAGAAAGATTAATGCTGAAAGAATCGGAAAGACTGTACCATGAGGCCCTGGACCTCATCCCGGGGGCCATTTTGGGGATTCGGAGACCTTACAATTTTGTGCCCGGCGAATATCCCGTGTTTTTCGAATCAGCCAAAGGGGGGCGAGTAACGGATGTTGACGGCAATGAGTACATCGATATGCTCTGCGCTTACGGTCCCATTATCATCGGCCACAGGGAGGAGGAGATCGACAATGCCGTGATCGATCAGATGCAGAAAAAGGGGTTCTGCTTTTCCCTGACACAGCCCATGCAGAACATCTTGGCCGAAAAGATGCGCGAATTGATACCGTCCGCGGAGATGAGCCTCTTCCTCAAGACCGGATCTGATGCCACGACCGCCGCAATCCGGATCGCCAGGGGGCATACGGAGCGGATGAAGATAGCACGGTGCGGCTATCATGGGTGGCACGACTGGTGTGTTGAGGTCAAGGGGGGCGTCCCGAAGAAGCTCTACGAGGATGTATTCGAGTTTCATTACAATGAACTGGACGAACTCGAGGACCTCATGAAGACCCAAGGGGACGATTTGGCGGCGATCATTGTGACACCGGTCGGGCATCCCCTGGCGGAGAAGGTACAGGAACCCAAACCGGGGTTCCTGGAAGGCGTGAAGACAATGGCCGAGCAATACGGGGCGGTTCTGATCTTCGACGAGATTCGAAGCGGGTTTCGATTCGGCCTGGGCGGGGCGCAGAAGGAGTACGGGGTCACTCCCGACCTTTCGGTGCTCGGCAAGGCCATGGCCAACGGCTACCCCATCAGCGCCGTTGTGGGCCGGCGAGAGGTCATGATGGCCGCAGCGGACCGGGTGTTTATCAGCTCCACCTTTTTTCCTAACAGCCTGGAGCAGATCGCCGCCCTGAAGACCATTGAGATCCTGGAACGGGACCGCATACTTGAAAAGGTCCGTGACAAGGGACGGCGCTTCTGTGGGCAAGTCAAGGTTATAGTGGCGGAGAGCGGGGTCCCTGCGGAGTTCTCCGGCGCTCCCCTGCTGCCTTTTGTCACGTTTTCGAAGGACAAGGACGGTCGATACAAGCGGTTGAGGAACGAGTTCTACACACAGGTCATCCGACGCGGAGTGTTCTTGCAGCCCTATCATCACGGGTACGTGGCATACCGTCATACGGATGAGGATCTTGATTATGCAGCCTTGGTGATTCGGGAGTCCCTGGATGAACTCAGGCCGCTGGCTTGATCCAAACCCTCCCATTACCTTAAACTGCTTTTGGATTGACACGTTTGAGCTCCTTAGATAGGTTTCGCCTTACCCCCTACCTTGCCGGCGGTTCAACGCCGGGATTTACGAAAGGATTGCGGAAACCATGCAGGACATAGCTTTTATATCATCCGAAGAACAGGTTGAGCCGCCTGTGGCCGACCTCGTTGCCGGGGCCGTGGATTTCCTCGGCAACTCGGCCGAAAGGCCCCTGGTGCCGGCTGAATTCATCGAGCTGGTGGGAGAGGGGGATGGGGGTTCCAGGTTCAACCGCCTCCTCGAAGCCGCCGGCTATGCAGGTGATCCGGCCGGTTTTTTTGCGTCCCTCATGAGATCCGTGGCCAGGGGGGAGGCCCGGGGCCGAGGCCCTTTTAAGATAAACGAGGTGGATATCCCCGGCCGGTTCATTGTGGCTCTATTGGAGCGCACGGTGCCGGGGAATGAGTTCATTTCCATACGGGATGTGGACCAATTGGAGGACGTAGCGAACATCCGCGTGGAAGATGGTCAGCGGGATGACATACAGAAGGTAATAGAGCTTTACCCTGTACGGCTGTCCAGGCATACGGCGCGGCAGATGATGGTATCGCGGGACGTAGCCTACCAGTATCTGCCCTTTGTCGAGGAACTGGACCCTGTGGGGCATGTAAACACCTGGATAGGTCAGTTTCATCAGGGGTTGCTGGAGCGGATGTACCGCAACCGCGTCATCTTTCTCCTGAACATGACCTGCCCGGTGTATTGCCGGTTCTGTTTCCGCAAGCACAAGGAGTCGCGAAATGAGACCTC
>CAZEIA010000191.1:0-6355 GCA_964512335.1 uncultured Desulfobacterales bacterium | reverse complement strand
GAATAGGTTTTCCTGGAACGGGCTGGTCAGAAAGATATCCATTTCATCGCCCCCGCCGCCAATGGATCGCTGCCGATATTTCAGCCTCTGGGAACTCAAGGGATTCATGCGCGCGGCCTTGGGCGAAGTGCCCATTAAGTGGCAGTCATCTTCAAGCTTGCAGCCTGTGATCGGGCGCATATGCGGGGTTTTTGCAGGTTCCTGGTTCGAGCCGTCGCTTCCGTTCGGCGCCTTTCTAGGGCTCTCAGCCAATGTAGTGTACCGATTCAAGACAGACAACCTGACCCTCAGGGTCCCGGCACGCTCCCGCAGGCGCACCATAGCCGACGGGGCCACCATGGGAGAGCACAGGAGAACATCAGGAGCACGCAGCCATGAAAGAGGCCTATCTGTATGAAAAGACGGAAAAGGACGGGGTCCAGTGCAGGCTCTGCAATCACCTCTGCCGCATTAAGGAAGGAAAAACGGGAATATGCGGTGTCCGTGAGAACCGAGGCGGTATCCTGTTCAGCCTGGTCTACGGCAAGGTGATCGCCAGGCACGTGGACCCAATCGAAAAGAAGCCACTGTTTCATTTTCTTCCCGGAAGCCTCAGCTATTCCATGGCCACGGTCGGCTGTAACTTCAGTTGCCTGTTCTGCCAGAACGCCGATATCTCCCAGATGCCCGTGGACCACGGCAGGGTCATGGGAGAGGACATGACGCCCGATTCCCTGGCGGACGAGGCCGGGAAAAGCGGGGCGGCCACCATCGCCTACACCTATACCGAACCCACCATTTATTTCGAACTGGCCCTGGATACCGCACGGCTTGCCTCGGCCAGGGGCATCAGGAACGTATTCGTTACAAACGGATACATGACGCGGGAATGCCTTGATGAAATCCACCCGGACCTCCACGCGGCCAACGTGGACCTCAAGGCCTTCACGGACAGGTTTTACAAGAAACAGTGCGGCGCCAGGCTGGATCCGGTCCTGCGCACGATTGAGAACATGAAACAGCATGGTATATGGCTCGAGATAACCACCCTGCTCATTCCGGGACTGAACGACGATCCAGACGAGCTGCGGGATTTGGCCGCGTTCATCGCCGGCGTGGACCCCGGCATCCCCTGGCACATAAGCCGTTTTCACCCCACTTACCGGCTCACGGACATCAATGCAACACAGAGCACATTGATTCACAGGGCAAGGGACATCGGACGAGAGGCGGGACTCCAGTATGTCTACACCGGGAACCTGCCAGGCGACGACGGCGAGCGAACAGTCTGCCACGCCTGCGGAGAGCTCCTGATCGACCGGTGGGGTTTTTCAGTCGGCAGCAATCGGATTGAAAACGGTTCATGCCCCCACTGCGGGGTGAGTGTCCCGGGTGTGTGGTCGTGAAGTTTGCGGTTTGATCTTTTTTGGGCAAGCTGCTAGAGTGGCTGAAGTCGTGTAGGGAGTGCCTTATCGGGTTCTTCTTACCACAACGGGGACCCCCGCTGAGCCGTTCACGCGCCTTCTTTCCTTCAGCGGGGGTCTTTTTAGGAGGTTGAGACCCATGCTCAAGAAAGAAGACGAACTGGCCCTGAAGGTCACAAAGGAGATTGTGGTAAAGTTTATCGAGGTCGGACGCCTATCGGTAGACACGTTCGACGAGGCCTTCACCAGGATCCACGAGACCGTCAGAGAGGCACTGGTCCATGTGGACCTCGAAGACCAGACCCCGGTGAAGGAGTAAAAGGACTAGCCTGAGTTAATGCCATTGCCCGTGCCTCAGTCCTCTCCATCGTAGACTACACGGACAAGGAACAGGCCCCTTGCCGGTGCCTTGATACCCGCCCTCTGACGATCCTTCGCTCTAAGGATATCCAGAAAACCATCCACAGAGGTCTTCCCCATACCCGCGTCCACCAGCGTGCCGGTCATGCTTCGCACCATGTGGCGCAGGAATCCGTTTGCCTCCAATACCAGGCGGATGAGCCCGTCTTCCGGGCCGCGAAGAAGCTCGGCTCTGAATATGCGCCTTACAGGGTTTTGGTTGTTGCTGCCGGTGGACCTGAATGAAGTGAAGTCGTGTTCCCCTTTGATAAGGGACAGGCATTGTCCGAGGAGCTTCAGGTCAAGGGGATGGGAGACATGCCAGACATAATTGCGAAGAAAAACGTCCGGTTCGGGACGGTTGAGAATTCGGTACTCGTAGACCTTGCTCCTGGCGCTGTACCGGGCGTGGAAGTCGGGTGGACCCGTCTCCGCACGGCGTACGAGGATATCGTCCGGAAGGAGACTGTTGAGGCCTTTTTGAATCTCTTCAGGCCTGATGAGGGTGCGGGTCTCGAAGTGGCATACCTGGCCCAGTGCATGGACCCCGGCGTCGGTCCTGCCTGAACTAATGACCTTTACCCGCTCCCGGGTCATGATGTGGATTTTTTCTTCGAGGACAGCCTGGATGGATAGGTCGTTTTTCTGGAACTGCCACCCGTGATATCGAGTGCCGTCATAGGCTATGACAAGCTTGATCTTCCGGGCATCCGCCATGTTTCACGCCGGGACCGGTGTGCCGGGGCTGCACGCCGAATCGCGGCAGTGTCCGGCCGCTCGGGCGGTCTGCGAACGAACATGCCGAAATGGAAACGGGGAGACCGGCTCCATGCCGGATCCCCCCGTGTGCCCCGATATGTTCAAACCTTCGGGATAGCCTTCTATTGAGAAATCAGCGCTTGGAGTACTGATACCGTGCCCGTGCTCCGGGTTGACCGTACTTCTTGCGTTCCTTCATCCTGGGGTCTCGGGTGAGGAGAGAGGCCTTTTTAAGAGGGGGTCGCAGGTCGATATTTATATCCACGAGCGCCCTGCTGATGCCGTGCCTAATGGCCCCGGCCTGCCCTGTGTGCCCGCTGCCCCGAACTGTGGCCTGGATGTCGTACTTGCCGGTTGTATCCGTTAATTCCAGCGGCTGTTTGATGAGGAGGCGATCCGCTTCACGCGTGAAGTATTCCTCTACCGGCTTCCTGTTCACAGTGATGAGTCCCTGGCCCGGTCTCAGCCAGACCCTTGCCACCGCAGTCTTTCTCTTGCCGACGGCGTGATATACCTGTTCAGCCATTTAGATCTCCAGTGTCTCCGGTTGCTGTGCCTGGTGGGGATGCTCGGGGCCTGCATAGACCTTGAGCTTCTTGAACTGACGACGCCCCAGGCTGTTCTTGGGCAACATGCGCTTGACCGCCAGACGAAGGATCTCCTCGGGCTTTTTCTCGAGCATCTCCTTGGCGGTGGTCTTTTTCAAACCGCCCTGATACCCACTGTAACGGTAGTAGGCCTTCTGGTCCCACTTCTGACCTGAAAAGACTACCTTTTCAGCGTTGACCACAACGA
This sequence comes from uncultured Desulfobacterales bacterium, assembly GCA_964512335.1. Lineage (GTDB taxonomy): Bacteria > Desulfobacterota > DSM-4660 > Desulfatiglandales > HGW-15 > JAIPEI01. The sequence goes on along the minus strand of CAZEIA010000191.1, from coordinate 2,999 downwards.
TGAAATCCCCGGTGTCAGCGTGCGGCGTGAAAATGGGCTTGTGCTTACCTCGGAGACGATGGGCAATCTGTGAGGCCAGTCGTCCCACTATCTTATCCTGCGCGTCTACGAGATACCACTTTTTCTCGACTTCTTGTTCCTTGGCCACGAATGTCTTCATATCCCTATTCCTATATGTAAAATCGAAACTGTAATAACTATGAGAAACCCGGTCTCCTGTCAAGGGAATTTTTAAGTTCATAGGGATTTTCACGAGAAATGGCATTGACAACCTGACTCAGACTTGCTAAATCAGGTGTTCTCAAATTGAGGGGCGCCCGTAGCTCAGCTGGACAGAGCGCCGGGCTTCGAACCCGTAGGCCGCAGGTTCGAATCCTGCCGGGCGCGCCACACTCGAGCGGCAAAAATGTAAAGATCGTGGGCGTGTAGCTCAGCTGGTAGAGCAGTTGACTCTTAATCAATTGGTCGGGGGTTCGATCCCTCCCACGCCCACCATAAAATCAATAACTTAGGCTCTTCTTCGGAAGGGCCTTTTTCATGTAAGGGCGTTTTATCCAACCCCTGTCCAACTAAAACGAATGCAAGGGGACTCCTTCCCTGCTATGGGCAACCAAAAAGGCCATACTCCCAACCTCCCTCGGGCGAAAGGGGCGAATGAGGCGAAAGCCCTTGAGGGAGATGCTTTTTGCCCGGGCGAATCAGGGGCGAATAGGGGCGAAAGCTGGAATGCGCAGAAAAAAAGGCCGGAGACCTTTGGCCGACCCCCCGGCTTGGAGGGGAGAGTACCCCGAGAGCCCTGGGTGGGCCTCTTGCTCACGGATAGTACCCGATTTCCGTAAGCAAGCGATCGTGAATCTGGCTAAGGATCATGATAGCGAGATTTATTGGAGGGAAAGGCCCTGGCTCCATTTGCTCCATATACTTCAGGAGATCGCAATACTCTTCTCCGGGGGCGTAGAAAAGAAACTCCATGACTTTTCCCGGGGGCTGACGCAGTAGGTAGGGCACGATGAATATGGGGACCCGGTCCTTTGGGTTCGCCTCACGAAGTCCCCCCTCCTCCCAACCCCAGTCGGCTAGCTGCAAGGAATAAAGGGTGTCTGCCCTTGGATTCAACCCCACGATCTTCAGCATGGCCTTGCAGACCTTATTGAGGATGTGGTTGTTCTCGGGCAAAATCTCGGTTGAAGCAGGCCTGGGCGCGCCATATAGCCTAGCCGAATCCTCAGGCGGCCCCTGAATTTCGATTCCGCAGCCGCGCACGGGGTAGGCGACCTTTGCTTTCGGCCTCTCCGAGAACAGAGCATCGAGCTGTTTTATTTGCAGCTTGTATCTCACTCGCAACAGCCGCTTGCGCTTCTCTTTGAGTTCCGCCAGGACCTGTTCTTTTGATCTCTTCATGGTCTATTCTATCCCCCCGTTTTCACCTTGAGCATCAGCCCTTGGCGTATTTCTGATAATTCACCTGCGCAAGATGTATCGCAGCCCGGTCCCCGTGAACCCTGGTCGCCCGATTGATCAGGCACGAAAAGGCCCTCAAGAAGCACTCTCCGTGCGATTCAACCGGAAGCTCAAGGCCCCTCGCAATGTATATGCGGTTGACGGCGACATGCGCGAGTTCATGGAGGAGGATGGCGCTTGTCTCCATTGCCGTTTTATAGCCAGACCAAATATCAATGCCAGCTACAACCACAATCCGCCTGCTCTCTTCGAGCAGCCCCGGCCGTTGGGCCCTTCCCCCGCAATCAATATCCCAAGAATTCACTCTCACGCGGACCCGCTTGAACGGATCGGGTTTCTCATCGAGGGCCATGATTTGCCAACCCACCGGGAGAATAGAGCGGCAATACTCGATAGCCTCCTTGACCTCTTTTTTTCCCACAGACCCCTACTCCGCCCTCCCAGGACCCGGCCGCCTATACGAGGATGGGTTAGGGCCATGCCCCCCGGAAGCGTCACTACGTTAATCCTGCGTTGATTCCTGCGGGGTTTTCTCGTCCCCGAAGATTTCATTAAGCCGCATTCTTGGTGGTTTCCTCCTCCTCTTTGGTAGGGGGTCCCCCAGTCAGTCCCCCTTGAAAGGTGTTTTCGGTCCTACCGACTGCCCTCGGAAAGAGAGTGAATGGTTGCCGCGACAAAGATTGTCTGTATTTTCCGCTCCGTTCGCTCCCTGCCTGTCACCGCCGGTGAACACGGTCTTTTAGCCAATGGGCACGGTCTTTGCCAGACCTCTGCCCGGGCTGCCCTTTTCCGTGAACCATGTTTCTACGTAGTGCGATTGCATGGGCAGGAGGCCGGAGAATTCGGCGAGAAAGAACAAACGACAGACCGCTCACAAAAGCAACCACGCGCCTGGCATGAAAGCCAGCCCCACCACCCAGTTGAGAGGGCTAAAAACCGAGAAAACAAGTTGCATATCGGCAATGCTCAGTCGTGCTCCCAGTGAGGCCTTGCCGTCCCTGATCTCCATTTCCACTATGCTGAGGTCAGTCAATCGCCGATTTGCCTTGCCGCGGTAAGAGTCCGCGGAAAACCCGTACGATGGCTGGCGCTCATCCTAAGTCCCTGTCAGTCCTCAATCAGCCAGCCGGGGCGCGAATAGTCTCTGGTCTGCGTTCTTGGATAAGCAGGGTAAACGCGATCTTGCTGCCGTGTGACGCTTTCTCCCTGACTTGAGTAATCTCGGGTTCGTGATCCCGTGTACATAGGGTATGCGCGGTTGTTCTGGATGACAACCCCCGGCTTTGAGTAATCCGGCGTCTGGGTACCCCGGTAAGCAGGGTAGGCAAAATCTCTTTCCTGAGCAAGCGCTGGTCCTGCGATTAGACCCACCAAAGACATGGAAAGGATTAAAGTACGCACCATGATCTCTTTTCCCTTAAGGCTTTTGTGGCAACCGTAAAGGCTCTCACCCCTTCTTCGGCATGGTCCTGGATTCCACCCGGTTGGCTGCATCGAAAACGCTGTACATGCTTACTGCTTCGATGTTTCCTTCACTG
>CAZEIA010000190.1:0-6381 GCA_964512335.1 uncultured Desulfobacterales bacterium | reverse complement strand
CGGCTTCCTTTTCGAACGGCCTTCGGACGGATGGACCGGATCTTCTCGAAGGACTCCGTGATTTCCCGCCTCAGGTCTTGAAAGTCTTCCCCCTCGAATACCTTGCACAGAAAATGCCCTCCGGGTTTAAGGAGGACGCAGGCGAGACCAAGAGCCGATCGCACGAGTTCAGCGGAGCGTGCCGCATCTGAGGACTTGATTCCGGTGGTGCCGGGGGCCAAGTCACTGATCACGAGATCCCTTTGTCCGATCTCGTGGAGAAGCCGGTCAGGGTCCAGGGACAGTATGTCCGCCTGAATAAATCGAAAGTTATCAACCTGGGGGAGTCCCGGAATGTTGAGATCCACACCGACTACATGCCCTCGTGGCCCCGTTTTCTTCAATGCGTATTGGGCCCAGGATCCGGGAGAGCATCCCAGATCAAGCAGGCGCGCACCCGGTGGAATGAGCTTAAACCTGCGATCGATCTCTTCGAGTTTGTAGACGGATCTCGCCTGCCATTTCTCTTCCCTGGCACGACGCGCGTAGTGGTCGTCCCAAGTGTTGACCTTTGCCATGATTCAATACGCCATGCCGCGACCCAGGCCCCGATTATCCAGAACACAAAGAGAATATCGCTTACCATATTCACATGTGCAATGCAAAAGAATTCACCGGGCAGGTTGCGGGGTTCAGGCTTCAGGTGTTGGAAAAAACAGATATAATTCGAGGCATTCTCCTGATTGGGACGAAAGGAAAAGGGTAAGGAGGTTGATCGTGACGTTGGACAAATGTTCCGAGCACTGGTATACAGTCTGGAAATCAGGGAAAGACGCTACGTCACATGAAGCCGAAACCCGAAACCCGAAACCCGAAACCTGACCCCTGACACCTGACACCCGAAACCTGAAACCTGGCATCTGCCCCATGATAACCCAGATTTACGAAATCCAGACCCCGGAGGAAGCGGAGCGCTGCATTGAGCTCGGGGTGGACCGCATAGGCAGCGTGCTCCTCTCGGAGACCGAGTGGCGGCAACCGGGAATCAGGGAGGCCGTTCGACTCTCCGAAGGCAGCGGGGCCCGCAACAGCCTGATTCCACTTTTCAGCTCACAGGAGGCCCTCTACCGCGCCCTGGACTATTATCGCCCCGACTTCGTGCATTTTTGTGACAGCTTGACCGATGATCAGGGAAGGCCCGTCGACTTGGGACCTCTTCTCGATATCCAGGCGGACCTGAAAGGGCGGTTTCCGGGTGTGGGTATAATTCGTTCGATTCCCGTACCATATTACGGACACAATATGACAGCGTTCCCGACATTGCAGATAGCCGAACGTATGGAGCCGGTAAGTGATTGTTTCCTGTCTGACACCTGGCTGGGACAAGAGCCTGTTGAAGGGTTCATCGGCATCACAGGAAGGACCGGGGACAGGGATCTCCTTCGGGCGCTGGTCACCCACAGCCGGGTTCCGGTGATTCTCGCCGGGGGACTCTCTCCGGAAAACGTCTGCGATTTCCTGGTGGACGTCCGGGCGGCCGGAGCGGACAGCTGTACCCGTACGAACGCCGTGGACGAGCAAGGCCGCCCGATTCGTTTTAAAAAGGATTTCGGGAAGGTCAGGACCTTTGTTCAGGAGGTGCGCCGGGCGGCCCGCGAGATTGCCGCCCGCAGACACAGCTCCTGATAAAAGGTCGTTACGGAACCATCGACTCCTGAAACAGCCGGAGGCGTCTTCCGCATGAGGTTTCCGCAAAAGCTCCGCCTGCCCTTATTCCTCTGCCTTTTGTTTTCCACTGTCTCCTGCGGCGACCAGGAGGGCGGACCGGTGCGGGCCGAGACGGCCGCAGGCCCGCACAAGGTTGTGAAGGTCGAGACAATCCGGACCGAACAGGTGCACAGCCGCGTCGAGGTCTTAGGAACCCTTCGGGCCTGGCTGAATGTCGAGGTGTCTTCGGAAATCGGCGGGATTGTCGAGCGTATCCTTTTCGAGCGGGGGGACAGGGTGACATCGGGCCGAATGCTGGCTGAGATCGGCACTACGAGCATCCAACTCGAGGTACGGCAGGCTCAGGCGGCTCTGGCCGTTGCCCAGAGCGAACTGGACAAGGTGGAGACGGGAAGCCTTCCCGAGGAAATTCGAATCGCTGCGGCCGCCCTGGACCGATCCATGGCCGGGCTTCGTGAGGCCGAGCGTCACTACGACAGAATTAAAGGGCTCTACGATCGGCAGGCGGTCTCGGACAGCGAATACGACGCAGCGGGCAGGGCGCTCGATGCTGCCAGGGCCGATGTAGTGTCAGCGCGCGAGCGTCTGACCCTGGCCGAAAAGGGCCCGCGTTCGGAGGACCGGATTGCGGCGCGGGCGCGCAGGGACCAGGCCTTGGCCTCCCTGGAGGTCGTCCGGGACCGGCTTAGTAAATCCCTTGTCCGCGCCCCCTGCGACGGGGTCGCCTCATTTCGCCGTGTGGAAGAGGGCGAGGTGGTCTCACCTGGGACACCCATCACTCGAATCACGGATATCGGACGGATGAAGATCCGCGCTTCGGTCCCTGAAAAGGACCGGCCCCTGTTGGAGGCCGGGAGGGCATACCGGTTCACCGTGGACGCCCTCGAAGGTGATTCCTTTTTGTGCCGGCTCGTATTTGTCTCGCCTGTCGCCGACCCGGGGACACGCGCCTTTCCAGTGGAACTCCTTGTGGAGGAGCACGACGACCGCATGGCCGACGGAATGACGGCAAGGGTGAGCTTCCCTCTCAGGCATCCGCGGGAGCGGATCCTTATTCCTTCCTCCTGGCTGACCGAGGTGGACGGCCGAATCGGAGTCTTTGCGGAGGAGCAGACGCAGGCTGTGTTCCGGCCGGTGAAGCTGGGAGGATACTATGATCGCCGGGTGGAAATCATTCAAGGCCTCGCTCCCGGAGACAAGGTCATCTCCAAGCCGGCGGGGCTCAGAAGCGGGGACAGGATAAAGGCCGAAGAGGCGTCGCCGTGAGGCACTGAAAGGAATGTTTCTCACCCGATTCGGAATAGAACGGCCCGTGGTGGTCCGGATGACCCTTCTGCTCATCCTGGTCCTCGGGGTCTATTCCTACCGGGCCATGCCGCGCTACCTGGATCCGGATCTCACGGTGGGCCGGGCCATGGTGATCACCATCTGTCCGGGGTTCTCCCCCGAGGAGATGGAAAAGCTGGTCACCAACCGCATCGAAGAAGAACTGCGGGGCCTTTCCGAGATCAGGCGTACAGAGTCCAACTCCTTTGAGAGCACTTCCAAGATTCACATCCATTTTCATACGGATCTGTCCAAGCGGGAGATCGACAAGGGCATGCAGGAGGTCCGAAACGCTGTTGCCCGCGTTGACGACCTGCCCGAAGAGGCCGAGACCCCAAGGGTTATTGAGATAGATACGGCGGTCTTTCCTGTGTGCCTGGTGGGACTGGCCGGTCCTCTGCCCATGATGCAGCTCCAGGACATCGCCTCCGATGTGAGGGACCTTCTGGAGGAGATAGAAGGGGTCTCCGAGGTCAATATGCACGGGGAGCGGGACCGGGAGATCTGGGTGGAGCTCGACCCTCTTCGAATGACGGGCTATGGAATCACTGTACCTCAGGTGGCCCGCGCGCTGGCCGACCGCTCTCGAAATCGTCCGGGCGGCGTCCTGGAGATGGGCGAGCAGGAAACCACCATTCGCTTGAAAGGTGAGCCGGATTCTCCGGAAGGCCTTGCCGGCATAGCCCTTGCGAGCTCCGACGGAGGGACGGTATATCTCGGAGACATAGCCCGGGTCAGGCCGGCGCTCGAGCGGGCGTTCACAAAGTCATTCATAGACAACGAAAAGGCCCTTGTCCTGGCGGTCCAGCGCAAGAAGAACACGGACATGATCCGGATTGTAGACGAGGTCAAGCTGTCCATATCGGAGATCCGAGAACAGCTACCCGGGCTGACGTGGACCCTCTACTTCGACCAGGCCAGGGTGAGCATGAAACGGATCCGGGAGCTTCAGAGCAATGCGCTGCTCGGCGTGCTGGCCGTGTTCTTTATCCTCTGGATCGCATTGGGACCGCGAAACGCCGTTTACGCCTCCATCGGTATTCCCGTCGCCTTCCTGGTTACGTTCATCATGATGCATTCATTCCGGCTTAGCATCGACGGTGTCACCCTCTTCGGGTTGATCCTCGTACTGGGCATTATCGTGGATGACGCCATCGTGGTCCTGGAGAATATCTTCCGATACATGGAGGCGGGCGTTAGACCGGTGCAGGCGGCCCTGCAGGGGAGCCGTGAAGTGCTGGGGCCGGTCCTGGCCTCGGTAACCACCAACATGGCCGCATTTTTTCCTTTGCTGTTCATGGTCTCCGGCGTGATAGGCCGATACCTGGCCATACTTCCGCAGGTCGTGCTGTTCGCCCTTGCAGCGTCCCTTTTCGAAGTCTTCTTCATGCTTCCGAGCCACGTGGTGGAGCTGACGCCCGAGAAGGCCGTCCGGCGCATAAAAAAGAGGCGCGACCCGGACGTCTTTACCCCGCTCCGCCGGCTCTACTACCCGTTTCTGAAACGGCTTCTGCGTCACCGTTACGTCTCGGTGCTGGTGATAGTCCTGTCCACGAGCCTGGCCTTTGTCCTGTATTTTCAGACCGACTTCGAGATGTTTCCGAAATCCGACATGTTTCCACGATTCAACATCCACTTCGATCTGCCCGTGAGCGTGTCCCTCGACAGAACCGAGACCGTTCTAAAGGGGCTCTCCGACCTTGTCAAACAGGAGGTGGGCCCGGACCTTGTGGCCCCCATAGCCGTTGCAGGCATGAAGGAGGTGAACTACGAGCCCCTATACGGGCCTCACTTCGGCATGCTTAACGTGGTTCTGACCCACCAGGAAAAGAGGGACAGAAGCGTGAAGGACATCCTTGAAGGCGTGCGGGACGAGGTAGGGCGCTATCTGAAGGAACAGGGTGTCGTGGCCCACGCCCTCGAGCGGATGCTGGAAGGACCCCCGGTAGGCGCGGACGTGGACCTGAAGATTCAATCTCCGGCATGGGAGCAGTCCGCCGAGATCTCGAGGCGTATACGAGAGGAGATGGCCCGCTACCCCGGAATAGTGGACATCCAAGACAATTACTCCAGGGACAAGCAGTTCATGGAGGTCACGGTGGACGAGGCCCGCGCACGGGAACTGGGCCTTTCACAGGCCGATCTGGAGATGATGATTCAGGCGGCATTCCACGGCCTTCCAGTGGCAACATACAACCGGGGAGACAAAGAGGAGGAGATCAAGCTCAAGGTACTTCCGGAGTACCGGCGTGACCTTGAAGACCTGACACGGTTCCGGTGCATCCTTCCCGGCGGCCGCATGGTTCCGCTCAACGAAGTGGCCGACATTCAAATGACTCCGGGGTTTCACGATATTTATCACTATAACGGCAAGCAGACCGTCCAGGTGACTGCGAACATCAAGGCCGATCAGGAGAGCGGAGAAGAGGGCTTTCTGAAAAATGTTAGAGGCCGGCGCATGACCGCGGTGGAGGCGAACCGGATAGCCGGGGAGGCCTTTGAGGTCATGCGGGACGAATTCCCAGGGGCCCGAATGATACAGGGGGGTCTGCAGGAGGAGACGAACACTTCGCTTCTGGATCTCAGGAATGCCGGCGCGCTGGCACTGTTTCTTATCTTTTTCGTTCTGGCCCTGCAGTTCAACTCCTTCGGCCAACCCTTCATTATCATGATCACAATCCCGTTTGTCACTCTCGGTGTGATCATAGGCCTTCTGGTAACCCAGAATCCCCTGACCTTCGTGACCCTGGTGGGGCTCTTGACCCTTACGGGCATCGTGGTGAACGATTCCCTGGTGTTGATCGACTTCATCAATCGCTACCGCAGGGAGAACCCCGACAATCTGTATCTGGCCATCATCCGGGCCTGCCATGTCCGCATGCGGCCGATCCTTCTCACCTCGCTGACAACCATATTCGGGCTAGCGCCCATGGCCTTCGGCCTGGGTGGAAAGTCACCCTTCTGGGCCCCCCTGGCAACAGCCATCATGTGGGGGCTGTCGTTCGCCACTCTGCTCATCCTCTCCATGGTTCCGGCCTATTACGCCATACTGGAGGACATACTTCACCTGGCGCGCCACCGGCGGCGCAGGACCATGGAGACCATGCAGGAGATCGAGTCCGCATTCGAGCATCCCGACATAAGCCCCTACATGAAGAAGACGTGAAGGGTGTTTTTCCTTGACACTCCAAAGGCTTTTGTCTATAGTCCGCTCGCGGACCCGGCCCGTTTAGCGCAAGCTGTTTTCGGTTAAATATTAATAAGTTGATGCATAACAACTCCTATGGCTCTCGAACTTCTGCTTCAGGAAAAACGCAAGGCAATAAAGGACCGCTGGCTTCAGGTCGT
>CAZEIA010000189.1:4975-6388 GCA_964512335.1 uncultured Desulfobacterales bacterium | reverse complement strand
TTGCCAAGGCGAATAGGAAGCAGAAGTTTTCCACACGCAACTACAACCGGTGCCCAATATGCGGCAGATCCCGGGCATTCCTGAGAAAATTCGGTATATGCCGGATTTGTTTTCGGAGCATGGGCCTGAGAGGAGAGATCCCGGGCGTCATGAAATCGAGCTGGTAAAACGCCGGGGCGGTAACAGACGTATGAAGGAGTTGGCCAAATGACAATGACCGATCCGATTGCCGACATGTTGACCCGAATTCGAAACGCTATAACGGTTTCATACGAGACGGTGGACATCCCGGCTTCCAGATTGAAGGTGAACATCGCCAAGGTGCTCAAGGACGAGGGCATGATCCGGAACTACAAGGTCCTGCAGGGGGAGCCCATGAAGAACCTGCGGATTGCGCTCAAGTACGATGAGAAAGGACGCCCTGTGATTACGGGGCTGAAGCGGGTGAGCAAGCCCGGGTGCCGGGTATATTCCGGTACGGAGAGCATCCCTCAGGTATTGAACGGCTACGGGATCAGCATCGTGTCGACATCCAAAGGACTGATGACCGACAAGGATGCGAGAAAGCGGAAACTGGGAGGAGAGATCCTCTGCAGCGTGTGGTAGGGATGCAAGGGTGTCCCCGGCGAGACGGGCAATCCGTTGAAAGACCGGTACTGACTGGAGGAAAGAGATGTCACGTATAGGCAAACAGCCTATTCCCATACCCAAGGACGTGAGTATTAACCTTGCGGATAACTTGCTGACCGTCAAGGGCCCGAAAGGACAGCTTCAACGGCCGCTTGATGCAGGGGTGAGCGTGCGGACCGAGGACGGGATCCTGGTGGTGGATGTCGATCAGGGCATGAAAAACGCCGGGGCCCTTCACGGGCTCTTCAGGGCGCTCATAGCCAACATGGTGACAGGCGTCAGCCAGGGCTTCGAGAGGATTCTGGAAATAATCGGCGTTGGGTACAGGGCCGAGGTCTCAGGGCGGACTGTAGTGTTTCAACTGGGATACTCCCACCCCATCAATTTCGAGCTTCCACCCGGAATCGAGGCCCGCGAGGAGAAGCAGAAAGTCATCCTTAACGGGATCGACAAAGAGCTGCTTGGTGAAACGGCCGCTAAAATGCGGGCTCTCCGCAAGCCGGAACCTTACAAGGGTAAGGGTGTTCGGTACGTGGAGGAAACCATCAAAAGGAAGGCCGGCAAGTCAGCCAAGTAGAGAATCGTGTCTGTGTCTGTGCCGGTGTCTGTAAAGGGCTTCCAGGCATGACGCAGCCCAACTGAGGCACAGAAGAACTGCGGTCGGAAGGAATCAACAGTTCAACCGGCCGGACCTGAATAGAAGGATCGAAACCATGGGATCCATAGCCAGGAAAGAATCCAGGATCAGACGGAAAATGCGTGTCAGGAAAAAGGTCCGCGGCA
>CAZEIA010000189.1:0-4875 GCA_964512335.1 uncultured Desulfobacterales bacterium | reverse complement strand
AGGAAAGAATCCAGGATCAGACGGAAAATGCGTGTCAGGAAAAAGGTCCGCGGCACTTCGGAGAAACCGAGGTTGTCGGTTTTCAGGAGTGCCAGGCATATTTACGCCCAACTCATCGACGACGAATCGGCCGGTACCATTGCGACCATGTCCTCCGTGAACTCGGATCTCAGGCCCCTGATTCAGAATAACTCGGGAAACTGCCGCGGGGCCGCACTCGTTGGAGAGCACATTGCTAAGAAAGCCCTTGAAAAGGGCGTAAAAAAGGTTGTATTCGACCGGAACGGTTTTCTATACCACGGTCGGGTGAAGACGCTGGCCGAGGCCGCCCGGGAACACGGCCTGGAGTTTTAGGATTCTTACATCGATTTGCTGAGGGAGAGCTGCATTGTATAGGCAAGATGATGAAAACCAGCTGATTGAAAAGGTCGTCCACATCAACCGGGTTGCCAAGGTCGTAAAGGGCGGCCGCCGGTTCAGCTTCGGCGCAATCGTGATCGTGGGTGACGGGAACGGCATGGTGGGGAGCGGCCACGGTAAGGCAAACGAAGTCCCCGAGGCCATTCGCAAGGGCGTGGACCGGGCAAAGAAGAATATGACTCAGGTGCCGATTCAAGAGGGCACAATCCCCCACGAGGTGATAGGAAGATCGGGCGCCGGACGCGTCCTGCTCAAACCGGCGGGTCCCGGAACGGGCGTCATAGCCGGGGGTGCCGTGCGTGCGGTCCTGGAGGCCGTGGGCGCTCAGAACATACTGACAAAATGCCTCGGGTCCCACAACCCCCACAACCTCGTCAGGGCCACCATGAACGGGCTTCTTTCCCTTCAGAACCCTGAGGATATTGCGCGCAGGCGGGGAAAAGCACTCGAGGACCTGAAATAGCTGAAATGTATTAACCCACAATGGGATGGTAGGAAAGAGTTCAGCCATGGACGACAAGATAAAAGTGACCCTGGTGAGAAGCCAGATCGGGAAACCCAAGAGAATCCGGCAGACCCTGTCCGGGCTCGGTTTGACGAAAATGCACAAAACGGTTGAACTTAAAAACACGCCGGCCATCCGAGGGATGATCGAGAAAGTCTGCTTTCTCGTGAGAGTGGAGCAGTGATGGAAAAGGAGAGGGCCATGCGGATTCATGATTTATCCCCGGTGGAGGGCTCCAGGAAGGCGAGAAAGCGAATCGCGCGGGGACCAGGGTCGGGGCATGGAAAGACGGCCTGTCGAGGACAGAAGGGTCAGAAATCCCGCTCGGGCGGAGGCATAAAGCCCGGGTTCGAGGGTGGACAGATGCCCCTTCAGAGGCGTCTGCCCAAACGAGGGTTTAAAAACCTCTTCCGCATTGAATACAAGGCGGTGAACATTCGGGACCTGGCCAGGTTTGAAACTGAAGCGAGTATCGGTCTTGACGAACTGGTGGGTGCCGGCCTTGTGGGAAAAAACGATCTTGTAAAGCTCCTGGGCCAGGGTGACATATCGCGTCCAGTCCAGGTGCGGGTGCATCGCGCGAGCCGATCAGCCCGAAGCAAGATAGAGGCCTCGGGCGGTTCCGTGGAGCTCATTTGAAAAAGCGCTCGAACGGTTAACAGTCACTTTCGCAAGGCAATTGCAGCAGAGAGGAGCAGATTTCAGTGATCGGCGGTTTTCAGAACATATCGAAGATTCCGGAGCTCAGGAAGAGGGTCATATTCACTCTCCTTATGCTCGCGGTTTACCGTGTCGGGTGCCACATCCCGACCCCCGGGATAGACGGAGCAGCCTTGTCAGCCTTTTTCGGGGCAACGCAGGGAACGCTTTTCGGGCTGTTCGACATGTTCTCGGGAGGCGCCCTTGGCCAGATGTCGGTCATGGCCCTTGGTATCATGCCTTACATCAGCGCGTCGATTATCCTGCAACTCATGACTGTGGTGGTCCCTCACTTGGAGAAACTCAAGAAAGAGGGCGAACAGGGAAGGAAAAAGATTACCCAGTATACACGCTACGGTACGGTGATCCTGAGCGTCATTCAGGGATTCGGCATCGCCGTGGGACTGGAGAGAATGACCAGCCCGGGCGGAGCCATGGTCGTCCCCATTGGGGGATGGGGTTTTCGAATGATGACCGTCATCACCCTGACCGCAGGGACGTCCTTTCTCATGTGGCTGGGCGAGCAGATCACGGAGCGCGGGATAGGAAACGGCATCTCCCTGATTATCTTTTCAGGAATCATTGCCGGCTTTCCAGCTGCGGTCCTCAACACCTTCCGGCTTATGGGGACCGGAGAGCTGGCCCCGTTTTTCATGGTCATCCTGGTCGCTTTGATGATTTGTGTGGTGGGGTTTATTGTCTTTGTTGAACGGGGGCAAAGGCGGATACCGGTTCAATATGCAAAACGGGTGGTAGGCCGCCGCATGTACGGGGGCCAGAGCACCCACCTGCCGCTGAAGGTGAACACTGCGGGCGTGATTCCGCCCATATTCGCGTCCTCCATCATCATGTTCCCGGCCACAATAGCCAACTTTATGAACGTACAAGAGTTCCCATGGCTCCAGCATATAGTAACCTTTTTATCTCCAGGGCATATTGTTTATACATTGATTTTTGTGGCTTTCATTATATTTTTCTGTTTTTTTTATACTGCCGTCAACTTCAACCCGGTAGACGTGGCCGACAACATGAAGAAGTACGGGGGCTTTATTCCGGGGATCAGGCCCGGGAAAAACACGGCCGAGTATATCGACCGGGTCCTCACCCGGCTTACTTTCAGCGGGGCGCTCTATGTGTCGGCTGTTTGCGTCCTTCCGGAGGTCTTGATTTTCAAGGCCAATGTGCCATTTTACTTCGGAGGCACTGCATTGCTCATTGTGGTGGGTGTTGCCATGGACACGGCCAATCAGATCGAATCCCACATGCTATCCCGGCATTACGAGGGATTCATGAAGAAGGGGTTGGGAAAGAGCCGTTAACATGCCGTGTGACTGCGGTTTGACGAAAAGACTTTAGAGTGAGAATATGGCCAAAGAAGAGGCAATTTCAGCGCAGGGCACGGTGATCGAGACTCTACCCAATGCCATGTTCAAGGTGGAACTGGAGAACGGGCACAGAGTTCTGGCACATATATCAGGAAAGATGCGTATGCATTACATCAAGATACTGCCGGGAGACAAAGTACAGGTGGAACTCTCCCCATACGATCTTTCACGGGGCCGCATAGTGTATCGAGGACTGGCCAAGAGGTAGTTGGTAAATCCAAATCGAAAAGACATAGGATGACACGGGTACCCAGGAGAACGGGAAAATGAAAGTCAGGACGTCAGTAAAAAAGATATGTAAAAAATGTAAAATAGTCCGCAGGAAAGGGACTGTTAGAGTAATCTGTGAGAATGCACGGCACAAGCAGCGTCAAGGCTGATATTTTGAGCTAACAGAGCTAATAGCTGACAGCTGACAGCTAACATTTAAAAACGGGAGTTGAAAATTGGCCAGAATAGCCGGTGTTGATTTGCCGAAGAACAAGAGAGTCGAGATCGCCCTGACCTATATCTATGGGATCGGGAGGACCAGTTCGCAAAAAATTCTCACGGAAGCCCAGGTCGACTGGAGCACGAGCACGAATGATCTGACCGAGTCCGAGATCACCGGCATTCGGCGGGTAATCGATGAGAAGCACAAGGTGGAAGGCGACCTTAGACGGGAAGTCTCGATGAACATCAAGCGACTGATGGATCTCGGACTGTACCGCGGCCTGAGACACAGAAAAGGGCTTCCGGTACGCGGCCAGAGGACAAGCACCAATGCCCGTACCCGTAAAGGACCCAGGCGATCCGCAATCGGCAGAAAAAAGAAGTAACCGCACCCTGAGGTGAGAGAATATGGCAAAGGCGACTAGAAAGAAAACAAAGGTCAAAAAAGAAAAAAAGAACGTACCCACGGGAATCATTCACATCCAGTCCACGTTCAACAACACCGTCATCACGGTAACGGACAATGACGGCAACGTGATAGCCGCCTCCAGCGCTGGAAGACAGGGGTTTAAGGGCTCCAGGAAAAGCACGCCTTTCGCGGCCCAGCTGGCCGGTAAGGATGCGCTGAAGCAGGCCATGGATCAGGGAATGAAATCAGCGGAAGTGCGGGTGAAAGGCCCGGGTGTAGGCCGTGAAGCGGCCCTGAGGGCTCTTCAGGTGGACGGGTTTTCGGTGAGCATGATTCGCGACGTGACTCCGATACCGCACAACGGCTGCAGGGCTCCCAAGCGCCGGCGGGTCTAGTTCTTTTCCCCCGGGAACAGAGGCGGGATCATCCCGGCCGGCCGGGGTCCGCTTTGAGAGGACTCCTATAGTCGGCAGACAACACCAAAAGGATCGAAGGAGAAGCAGTTTTGGCCAGATACACCGGTTCATCGTGCAGGCTGTGCCGGCGGGAGAACTTGAAATTATTCCTCAAGGGGGACCGCTGCTACGGGGATAAATGCGCATTTGAGAGGCGGCCATACGTGCCGGGACAACACGGGCAGAGGCGAGGCGGGAAGATATCGGACTACCGGATTCAATTGCGCGAAAAGCAGAAGGTAAAGCGGATCTACGGGGTCCTTGAGAAGCAGTTTCGGAGATACTACCAGCATGCCGAAAAACAAAAGGGCATCACTGGAACCACTCTCCTCATACTGCTCGAGAGCCGGCTGGACAACATGGTTTATCGAATGGGTTTCGCAGCCTCCAGAAATCAGGCCCGCCAGCTTGTGCGGCACAACCACTTTCACGTTAACGGCAAA
This sequence comes from uncultured Desulfobacterales bacterium, assembly GCA_964512335.1. Taxonomy (GTDB): domain Bacteria; phylum Desulfobacterota; class DSM-4660; order Desulfatiglandales; family HGW-15; genus JAIPEI01. The sequence goes on along the minus strand of CAZEIA010000189.1, from coordinate 127 downwards.
AAAGCGAACATTCCCTCCTTTCAGGTCAAGGTCGGGGATACCGTAGAGGTCAAGGAGTCCAGCAGGAAGGCACCCCAGATCTCCGAGGCCATGGAGACCGTTGTAAGAAGAGGGGTTCCCAACTGGC
>CAZEIA010000188.1:0-6466 GCA_964512335.1 uncultured Desulfobacterales bacterium | reverse complement strand
CCGCCCTGGATCAGGGTGGAGCTGAGAAGGCTGTCGAGCCCTATCTTGTCCTCTGGCAAGTCAACCATGCCGGCCTTGACCAGAATGGTGAGGTCCACGAGGGGCAGCTCGCGATCCGGGAGGTAGAAGACCTGCGCCCCCCCCACAGTGGCGGTCTCGGCATCGGGATATGTTATCCTGGCAGGTTCCCGCTCAAAAGAAAGGGGGTGATTCCAGCCCGGGGGCGTGGGATATTTCGAGTGATTGGAGAGGTCCTCGGGCCTTTTTACGATACCCGCCGCGGATGCGCTGAATGAGCGATGCTCTTCGTAGTGTTCTGAAGGCTCCTCCTTCTCTCCCCCTGGGATCACGTAACAGGTGGTGCGGTTCTGCTCACTGAGGTATTTACGGGCGACCCGCACAACATCCTCCGGAGTGACCGCCGCAATTTTCTCCAGATAATCCTCCAGATAGGACCACCCCGTCTGAACCTCCATGTCGGCCAGGGTCTCGGCCAGGTCCTCGTTGCTGCGCAGCCTGGTCAGGAAGTCGTAACGAGCCAGCTTCTTGATCCGGTCCAGTTCCCGGCGGGTTACAGGCTCCTGTTCGAGCCGGTCCACCTCGGCTAAAAGGAGCGCTTCCAGTTCCCGGCAGGCCTCTATGTAGGCCTCTCGACGGGCCTCCTCGTCCAGGTCCTCGTCATTGAGGGCTTCCGGGTCGTTAGGAGTCCCGCCTAGTATGACCGTTCCTCCGTAACGGTTGTCCGGATTGTAGGACCAGGCGCTCACCGCCAGGCCCTTCCGAACAATGTTCCGGGTCATGCGAGCCCCCCGGCCGTGACTTAGCACCATGGTCATTACGTCCAGGGCGTAAAAGTCGTCGCTACCCATTGATGCCCCGTGGTGACCTGCCAGAACAATGGGGGTGCGCGCTCCTCTGAGAAAGCGCAGGATCCGGCGCGGCCCTTTCTGGAGTTCGTCCTGTGTCACCTGCTCGGTTGCGCGCCGGCCCGCTGGATAGCGGGAGAAATAGATCTCAGCCAACCGCTTGACCTCTTCCAGCCTCACATCTCCAACGAGCACGGCGACTGTGTTTGCGGGATTGTAGTATTTCCCGTGAAAGGCCTCTGCATCCGAGGCGCTGAACCGGTCAATGTCCGACTTCCACCCTATGGTCGGATTCCTGTAAGGGTGGGCGGAGTGGAGGGTTGCGTGCAGGGCCAGCCAGCCCGCACCAGAGGGGCTGTTTACGTACCGGTAGGCCCACTCCCTCTTGACCACCTCTTTTTCCACGTAGAACTCCCTGAAAGCGGGCTCAAAGACCTGCTCGCTTACCATGGAGAACCACAGCTCCAGCATATCCGATGGAAGAGACATGAGGTACTGGGTCTGGTCCTTGCTCGTGAAGGCATTTACGCCCACGGCTCCATTCCGGCCGAGGTGCATTGAGAAGGCTTGGGGCACATAGATTTCCTGGACCTCCCTGCGAAGCCGTGCCATCTCCTCGAGCTTTTTCTCAATGAGTTCACGGTCCGGGTTGCGCTTTCTGCGTTCAGCCAGCACCGTCTGGTAGGCCTGTTCGATCTTTCGCTGCAGCTCTCGATCCCTTTCCTGGTCAATCGTGCCGAAATTACGGGTGCCCTTGAACAACATATGTTCAAGCATGTGTGCGATACCGGTCCTGCCTCGCTCCTCCAGGGCGGAACCGGCTCGAACAGCCAGTCGGCAGGCCACCTGAGGGGTCGTATCCCTCTCCACCACAATAAACTGCATGCCGTTTTGCAGTGTGAAGGAGCGGACCTCCACACCGAGCCCTTGAGAGGCGGCGGCCGCCCATTGTCCAAGCCCTGTCAGTGCAAGCAGCAGCAAGGGCAAAAGTATAAGTCTCAGCATCAGCCGGGTGTATTTCACCTTCATCCGGAAAAACCTCCATTGAAGAATACCGTGGTTCGTGGTTCGTGGTTCGTGGTTCATGATTCCTGTTTCGGGTTGACAGTCCATATCAACATAGTGGACGAAAACAGTCCACCCCTCTTCCACCGGTCTGGACACTGTAACGGCTCCGGTCGAGCTCGCATTTTCTAATATAATCATCATTTCCCGGGGGGAAAGCAGAATACTAGTTTGGCCCTTGGACGGCGGCATGGAGTGAGGTATGGTATGGGAAGGATTAAGATCCGCAGCTGGAGGGATCCATGACCGAACAACGACGCATCATCACAATGCTCGTGGAGAACGAACCCGGCGTCACCGCAAGGGTGGCGGGCCTCTTCGCCAGGCGGGGATATAACATAGAGTCCATCTGCGGCGCACCCACAGCCAACCCCAAAATGTCCCGAATAACCATTACCCTCTGGACCCGTGAGGAGCAGTTCGAATTGGTCATGAAGTACCTTCGCCGCCTGATCAACGTAATCAAGGTCCGGGATATGACCGGAGAACACGCGGTGCGCAGGGAGCTGGCTCTTGTCTGCGTACGGGCCAGGCCGGAGGAACGCGGGGAAATTCAGAGGGTTGTTGATGCCTTCAGGGGTAGAATCGTGGACACAGGCAGGACGCACTACATTCTGGAGGTGGTGGGCGGGCCGGACAAGATCGCTGCGTTTCTGAAACTGCTGGAACCAAAGGGGATCAAGAAGCTGGCCAGGTCAGGGGTACTCGCCCTTTACCGCGAGCCAGGGTAAAAATCTCAATCCATGGCTGCGACCACCTCGAGCCCCTCGGCCTTAAGGGCCTTTCGAATACTATCCGTTTTGCAGGCCGTAAGGCGAAAATAGTATATTCGCTTATCAATATCCTGGGCCGTCATGCCCACATTGATGATGTCGCCGCCGTTGTCGTTGATGACCTGGAGCGCTTTCTGAAGGCCCCCGGGCTGGTCGCCCACCGCCACGTCCACACGGGAAGTCGCCGTCATTACCCCCATCATGTCGATGAAGGCCCGCAGGATGTCCGACTGTGTGATGATGCCAACCAGCTTTTTTCCTTTTACCACGGGAAGGCCGCCGATCTTGTATTTATAGATGTACTGGGCCGCGATCTCGATATCGTCTTCAGGACGAACAGTGACAGGTGAACTGATCATGAGATCGGCCAGGGACAGGTCCGCGACCATGGAAGGGATCAGCCCCTGCTTGAGGTCGGCCAGGGTGACAAAACCCTCCAGATTGCCTCCCTTTGATACCACAGGCAGGTGCCGGATAGAATTCGACTTCATGAGCCCTATGGCCTCCTCAATGGAAGTATCCACCGGAATTGTAATGGGATCTGGAATCATCAGGTCACGGATTTTCATGAGGACCGCCTTTCCTGTTCCGGGCGAGTATCGGGTTACGAATCTTCATTGATTTTAAATTATTGTATTGTACTAAGACCGAAAGTGTCAAGGCCAGCAGGCTGCGAAGAGGGAAATGCGTGGATACAATATATTGTTATAATTACCATTTTTATTGCGGACACGAATTGAAAGGGTCCACCTTGAGTTTTGAGTCCTGGGCGGGTATAAGAACAACCGGGATGGCCCTGACATGAAGCTCATTCTCTTCGACATAGACGGCACACTGATAAATCCGGCCGGAGCCGGAACACGATCGGCAAACGCAGCCTTCCGGGATCTCTTTGAGATCGAGGAGGCCTTTACCGGTATCCGCATGGCAGGCAAAACCGACATCCGCATTATGAAAGAGGGCCTTGCCGCCAACCGCATCCTCCTGCATGACGGCATCATGGACCGGATCCTCGCGCGCTACCTGATCCACCTGGAACGCGAGATCCAGACCCCGGGAAAGAGGCTTATGCCGGGTGTCAGGGAGATCCTTGAGAACCTCAGAGAAAAAGACGAGGTCCGGCTGGCACTCCTCACCGGCAACATCGAGCGAGGCGCCAGGATCAAGCTCGCTCCATTCGGCCTGAACGACCCGTTTCCCTGGGGGGCCTTTGGGGATGATCACGAAGACAGGGACCTGCTTGTCCCCATTGCCACTCGGAAGTTACGGGAAAAGGAGGGGCTGGACATACCATTAACGGACTGCATAGTCGTGGGAGATACCCCCGCCGACGTGCGCTGCGCCAAGCTTCACGGGGCAACCGCGGTGGCCGTTGCCACCGGCCCATACAACCTGGAAACCCTCAAGCGGACCGAAGCGGATTACGCATTCGAGGACTTGGTGGCTGCGGCGGCGGTTCTCCAGGGATTGCTATAGGAGAAGAATTTTGGCCTTCAAACCGATACAAGCCGTTGGATTCGATCTCTTCAACACCCTGATAACCGTGGACAAGGGCGCCCTGAAGGACGCTGTGGAAAGTCTCCTTGAGAGCCTTCGGGAGAGTGGATTAGAGCCTGACAGCGCGCAGTTTGTGGAGGACCACCGCGATGCGGCCCTGCGTTTCATCAAGGAGACCCGCAGGGACGGGCGCGAGACTCACAATCGATTCTGGATCCAGGCGGCATTGGAAGCCCAGGGCATTCTCCTCCCGCCGGACGACCCGCGCATCGCAGAGGGAGTGGAGGCCTACTTCTACACCTTCCTGGACAATGTCCGTCTGATCCCCGGCACCCTCGAGATGCTCGAGACTGTTGGGAAAAGATTCCGGGTCGGGCTCTTGTCCAATTTCACCCACACTCCCGCCGCCCTGGCCATTCTGAAGGCCGTGGACCTGGCCCGTTTTTTCGAGGTGTGCGTAATCAGCGGGGACATCGGCTTTCGCAAGCCCCATGCCCGGGCCTTCGAGGCCCTGGTGAGCGGCCTCGGGGTGGACTCAGCCGACATGATCTACGTGGGAGACGATCTGGAATCCGACGTCACAGGGGCCCTTCAGAGCGGTCTTCGGCCGGTCTGGAGCACCTATGTGCGGGACCGCGGCCTGCCCTTTGCCCCGGGATATGATCAAAACGAAACAGACCTGCGGGAAAAAGAGGTGCCCAGCATCTCGGACTGGCCCGACTTGGCGGCCTTGCTCGACAGCGGGTATTAGGCGCCCTGAGAGGCGCCTTCTATTCAAATACCGGTGGACGCCGTAACACCGGCCCCTGGCGGCTTCCATTGATCATGTCCGCCAGCTTCTCCCGGCTCAGCTTCAGGTACTCCCGGTCCGGAGAGAACACCTCGATGGTGAGATTGCCGCCGTAGCCGATTTTACCCAGAGCCTGCATGAGCAGAGGGAAATCCACGTTTCCAGCGCCCACCGGCAGGTGTTCGTCCTCCCGGCCACGGTTGTCGCTGGCGTGCACATGACCGATCCGCGCGCCGTGGCGTTTTATGAATGCCAGGCCTCGGTCCTCACCCTTAGCCCCGATGTGAGCGTGCCCCAGGTCCAGCGTCATCGCCAGGAATGAATATCGCTCGAGTACGGCATCGAAATCCTCCGGTTCGGTGAGCGAAAGGGAGCCGGGTGTCATGTTCTCGAGAGCCACGGGGAGCCCCAAGGATTCGGATCGACTCATGACAATATCCAGGCTTTTCATCATATAGCTATGCACCAGTTGAGGCAGCCGCCGCCCCAATCCCGCTCCGTGGGCGGGATGGAGTACGACCTTCTCAGCACCCATGTCACGGGCGGTTTCCAACGAATCCAGAAGCTCAGCCACCGAGGCCTCCCGCAGGGCCGGTGTAAGGTCCGCAGCCGATACAAACGTAGGAAGATGGCACACGAGTCCCATGTCCAGGTCTCTCAATGCAGTGGTGATGTGGTTCACTTTCTCCCGGAGAATCAGGTGATGGGCCTCGGGAGCATCCATGGTCACCTCTACGTAGTCGAAACCCAGTTTCGCCACCGACTCGATCTCAGCCACAATCGGATTAAACGGAGAGTTCATGGCCCCGAATCGCATCATAAGGTTTTCCTCCCTTTCTTGAGGCAATGCCCTTATTATATACAGTCCAGACGTCTTCTCAATCGTGGTTTTCGATCGCAGGAAACAGCTCAACGGGTAACCGCCATGTCCCATGCCACGCACCGGGAATCAGTTCCCCGCAACCGCTGAAAAACGTTTTACCTTGACACACCCGACTCCTTGTGGCGACCTTGGGCCGGTCTTTTCCTCTGCATCTCTGAGCGCATAACAGGTTTTTACGATTCCATCAAAGGATGTTTACCATGATGACCATGGATCAACTTCGCCGTATGCTTTTCCGGATCGACGGCAAGGGCTACAAGGCTTACAAGGACCTGCAAGGGGACTACGATTTCGGCTGGTTCACCCTGCACATCGACCATGTCCAGGGGGATCCCTTTGCCGCGCCCTCCCTCCTGCGCGCCCGTGTACCCATGAAACGGGCCTCCTTTCCCAGGGACCTCTTCAGGGACCGAATCCGACGCATAGCCCTCGAGGACTTTGCGGCCCGCCGGGTGGACCTGGCCGTCTTCAGGGAGGCCCGTCGAATTCAGGGAAGCGGCAAGAGCGGCATGATCAACATCGACTCAGGAGGCCAGGAGGTCTTCGAACGAACGGCCTGCAAGATCACACCGGACTGGGTGGAGATGCGCTT
>CAZEIA010000187.1:0-6542 GCA_964512335.1 uncultured Desulfobacterales bacterium | reverse complement strand
TAGTTCATGGAACCGCCCTTGCGCTTCAATGTTGTCGCCCGCGCGTAGGTAGTTACTCTCTCTAGGCCGGGGAACTTGTCCTTCATATGCCGGAGTATTTCAAGAATCCGGTCCGTTTTCAGGATAAGGCTGTCGGCGTCTTGGAGAAATGCGGTTTTGATCATGTGAATGTGCGAACCACACTGCGCCGCGAGAACTTTACGCCCTTGTAGGCGGGACAGAAAAGACACCGATTCCAGGGACAGTTTCTGGTAACCCTGACAAGGAGGCTCCGGGCCTCACTCGGCGACCTGATTACACCCTGCTCATACATGAGATCGTCTCCATCCTCGAGGCTTCGCAAAAAGGGGTACAATTGGATGAACGGGGCTTCCTGAAATAATAAATGTCTGATTATAATGATGGAAGACGGATTTATTCTGAAATTTAAAAAGGATCTAGAAAGCCACATAAAGGAGTCAAATGGAAATAAAAAAGACACTTATAAAACCTGACAAAATGAAAAAGCTGTTTACGGATGCCAGTCAACTTGATTTTGGGACAAACTTTACGGACCATATGTTTACCATGGAATATCTGCCTGGAGAGCAGTGGACGAATGCTGAGATAAAGCCATACCAGCCCCTGGTCCTAGATCCCGCCACCATGGTGTTCCATTACAGTCAGGCGGTCTTTGAAGGGCAGAAGGCATACCTGTCTCCGCACGATGATATCCTGCTTTTCAGGCCGCATGAAAACGCCAAGAGAATCAACAGGTCGCTGACGCGGATGGGTATGCCCGCCATACCGGAGGATATGTTTTTAGAGGCTGAGAGCCAACTGCTAAAAGTCGAAAAACGCTGGATCCCAAAACAGAGGGGCACTTCTTTATATATCCGCCCGGTCGTGCTGGCGACGGAAGTTCTTCTGGGCGCTGTCCGTCCATCGGATAGATACCTTTTCTATATCATTCTGTCTCCAGTGGGCTTCTTTTACAAGGAAGGCTTCAATCCGGTCAAGCTTGTTGTGGAAGAAGATTATACCAGGGCCGCAACTGGCGGAACCGGAGAGGCAAAAACAGGCGGGAACTATGCCGGCACCATTGTCGCCTGCCACAATGCCAGCCAAAGAGGCTACAGCCAGGTGCTCTGGCTTGATGCAAAGGAACACCGGTATGTGGAGGAGGTGGGCGCAAACAATATCTTCTTTGTGCTGGACGAAAAGCTGATAACTCCAGCGCTACAGGGGACCATTCTCCCCGGCATCACCCGGCAGTCGGTGCTTGAACTTGCTGAGGATCTTGGCATTACCGCCGAAGAAAGAGCCATCTCCATTGAGGAAATTGTGGCCGGAATAGAGTCGGGCACGTTAACCGAGGCCTTTGGATCCGGGACAGCGGCGGCTATCAGTCCGGTTGGCGCCATTTGTTATAAGGACAAGGACTACGTCATCAATAATAACAAAACCGGTGTGTGGACCCAGAAATTTTATCATACCCTCATCGGTATGCAATACGGCGAAGTTGAAGACAAATATGGATGGATATATAAGGTAAAATAAAAAAAGAGGAATAGGTGCTATTAAAGCGCGCCTTCATGAAGAGCACCGGCATCCAAACGGCAAGATCCTGCAACAACTCCTTGTCCTTTAAATACCCGGCGTTGGAGTCGCCAGCGACAAGGCCATCTTGCATAAGCCCGGCTGCAACTCCTATCACTATTGAATCCATCGTCTGCCTGGACGTTCTATATTTACAGATGGCATTCCGCTGCACTTTTCAATATACTGACCACAAATTGCCGTCACTTTCAATCCACGAGGCAAGAGGAGATCATGGACGTTACCACAAGAACAATAAAAGACGTGCTCCTGGTGCAGATCACAGGCAGAATCGATTTTTCCAACACAAAGGATTTTGAGGATCGTCTTCTCGGTGCGGTCGCCGACCCGCCCCAGAGGCAAGGCAAGGCCGTGCTGGACCTGGGCGGGGTGCCTTACATGAGCAGCTCAGGGCTTCGGGTCTTGATGATGGCCTGCAAGCACTTCAAGTCCATAGACGGCCTCATCGTAGTGGCATCCCTCGAGCCCATGCTGCAGGAGATATTTAGAATCAGCCGTTTTGACAAGATCTTACAGGTCTATGAAACCGTGGAAAAGGCCCTAAAGGCCCTTTCTCCCGAAGACGCCCCCGATGGGACGGCTCCTTGATCTGATTCGGGTTTTTTGTGGAAATACGTATACCTGCAAAAATAGAATGCCTCGGGACGGCCCTGAAGGACATCGCCCGCTGTGCGGCCGATGTCGGCCTTGAAGAAAGGCGCATCCAGGAGATCACCCTTGCCGCGGAAGAGGCCCTTGCCAACATCTGCCTGCACGCTTATGCGGAAGACGGCGGGGGGGAGGTGGGGGTCACATGCTCCAAGGGCCTCCACGGCGAGTTGGTGGTGGAACTCGTGGATTCCGGACGGCCCTTCAATCCCCTGAACGCCCAGCCCCCGGACCTTTCGGGCGAACTGGAACGGCTCAAAGAGGGGGGGGCCGGCATCCCTCTTATCCGCGCCATGGCCGACCGGGTCGACTACCGGCGCAGGGAAGGCAAAAATATCCTGGAACTTATCATTCAACCGTCCGGACAAGGCCTCTAGGGAGAGTCCTCAAAGACCTCGTAGGGATCCATCCTCCGGGATGCAAAGATGCCGGTACGAGTCTCCGGTGAATTTCCCAAGAAAGCTTATGAAGCATTCAGCCGAACCCATGGAATTCTCAGACAGGCCCTCGATGGAACCGAACAGGGCCGTCGCGTTCCTGGCCGATCGAGAGGGCCGGCCTTTGGCTGCCCTGCTCCTGCTCCTGGTGGTCCTGGTGTATCTCCTCTGGGGCGATTCCCTATGGGGCGGCGTTCGAAACACGGTCTTCGACGCCTACCAGAAGGCCTGTCCCCGCAAGGTGACCCATCTCCCGGCTGTTATCGTGGATATAGATGAAACCAGCCTGAAAGAGCTGGGGCAGTGGCCGTGGCCCCGCACACGCCTGGCGTCTCTTATCCGGGCCGCCATCGAAGGCGGGGCCGCGGTGGTCGGCCTTGACTTTATCATGCCGGAGGCCGATCGTCTTTCACCGGATATCTTTGCCAGGGAACGCCCGGACATCGGGCCGGGCCTTCGAAAATCGCTTTCCTCCCTGCCCTCCAACGACGATCTTTTGGCCGAAACCCTTTCCAAGGCCCCGGTGGTCGTGGGCCGCGCGGGACTTGAGGCGATCGACGCCCCCAAGACGGATTCGGTCCCGCACACTGCGGTGGTGGTCCGGGAGGACGTGTCCCTCTCCCCACTGAAGCACTATGCCGGACACCTGACGAACTTACCGGTTGTCGAAAAGGCGGCCCGGGGTCGGGGTTATCTCAATGACCTGCGGGACGCGGACGGGGTCGTGCGCCGGGTGCCCCTTGTGTTCGTAGTGGAAGGGCAGCCGGTCCCTTCACTGGCACTGGAGCTTTTTCGGGTGGCCTCGGGTGAGGAATGGTTCACGCTGCTGGGAGGACCGAGAGGCCTGATCGGTGCGGCACTGGGGAGTGTTTTCATACCCACGGATCTGGAAGGTCGCGTGAGGTTGTATTATTCCGACGAGGACCCCAGGAGGCGCATTTCCGCAGTCAAGATTTACAGGGGCCAGGCGGAGCCGGAGACCCTGGCGGGAAAGGCGGCCATCATCGGTGTCTCGGCGCTCGGTCTGATGGACACCGCGCCCACCCCATTGAACCCCTTGATGGAAGGGACCGAGATCCACGTACAGATCGTGGAAAACATTTACTCTTCGGCCTATCTGACACGACCGGGCCGGGCGCGTGTGTTTGAAGCCCTGGCCCTGATCGCTGGGCCCCTTTGCCTGATCCTTTTCGGCCCGCGCCTCGGCGCCCGCGGCATGGCGGGGAGCTCTCTTGTCTGGGCCCTGGGCCTGATCACGGCCGGGGTCCTCGGTTTCACCCGCCTTCGTGTGCTGTGGGACCCCTCCGCCCCCCTGGCAGCCTGCGCCCTCATCCTGGCGGCGCTCGTCCTGTCCAGATATGCGAACGTAGAGATCAAAAGACGCCGACTCAAGGCCGCCCTGGAGGAGGAGAGGATACGAGGCATCCGGTTGGAAGGCGAACTCGAGGCGGCCCGGGCCATCCAGATGGGGATCCTCCCGGATCCCGCATCCATAGAGGGGCTGCCCGAAAACTTAGAAGTCCATGCGGTTTTGGAGCCCGCAGGCATGGTCGGGGGCGATCTTTACGACGCCCTGATGATGGACCCGCAACGCTTCTTCTTCATGATCGGGGACGTCTCAGGGAAAGGCATCCCGGCGTCCCTTTTCATGGCACTGAGCAAGACCCTGACAAAAAGTGCGGCCCTCCGGGGGCATCCCTCCCTGGGCGAGCTCATGGTCCGTGCCAACCAGGAGATCTCCCGGGACAACCCGGAACAGCTCTTTGTCACGACAACGGCCTGCATCCTGGACGTGACCACCGGGCAGATGGATTACTGTATCGCAGGGCATGGATCCCCCATCCTGCTCTCAGAGGGGAGGGGTCCCATGGCCCTCGAATCCGAGGGCGGCCCCCCCCTGTGCACCCTGAAGGATTTTCCCTACCCGGTGTCCTCGTATCGCCTGGTGCCCGGGGACCTGATCGTCCTGATAACAGACGGCGTTACTGAGGCCCACAACCAGGGAGGTGGGGTGTACGGCAACGAAAGGGTCCTGAGGTATCTATCCGGATTGGGATGGCAGGACGGGAAAGGCCCGAGCGCGGAGTCGGTCTGCCAAGGCCTCTTCGAGGATGTTAAAGAATTCTGCCAAGCAAACACGCCTTTCGACGACATCGCCATCATGGCGGTCCGCTTCAGGGGACCGGCCCCGGCCTAACGGACGATGACCTCCACGCGCCTGTTTCGCGGTTCAGGGGCATCGTCTTTGGTGACGATCACGGGTTCTCTTTCGCCCCGGCCCACCACCCGGATAAAACGGGCCTTGAGGCCGTTTTCTACGAGGGCGTCCCTTATGTGCCGTGCCCTCTCCAGGGAAAGGCGGTCGTTATCCTCCACCGAGCCCACCCGGTCCGTATGGCCCGTGATCTGGACCTCGGCGGCCTCCCTGGATGCCACTTCCGCCAGGAGCGCCCTTAAGAGGGGCTCGTACTCGGACAGGATAACGGGACTGCCCAGATCGTAATGAAAGACAAAGGCCTCGGAGTCCGGAGGCTTAGCCGATATGGCGTCGGAAAAGACACGCCGGACCTCTTCCTCGGACATGGTTCCCTGCCTGGGCCTCCCCCATGTGTACACCTCGGCCGATTCATAGGCCGAATCCAGCAGCACGCGGCTCCCGTCTTTGTCCATGGACACCTGGCCCACCCGTCCACTTTCATCGGGCAGCAGCACCACCAACTCGCCGCCGCCACAGGCGGTTATGTTCAGGGCCAGCAGAAAAAAGAAAACATATCCGGGAAAGTGCTGTCTTCTTTTCATGTCGGCTCCTCGGCTTCTTCGTTTGCTTTAGGGGGCAGCGCTCCGGTCATTTCCCTGCCCTTCCCGATGGATCGACCTTGACCGCAAACGTGGTCCCCCGCACCCCGAGCATGGTGGTTCGGGTCTTGATCTTCATAGCCTCGGGGGACTTCTTGACGATCTCGCCGGAGAGTATGAGCAGGGTCCCTTGTTGAATCGCTGCCTCGAACGTACCGTCATGGGTCGTTGTGTTGAAACGGAACTTGCTGAGCTCAATGCGGCTGCCGGGGCCCAGTGAGAACCTGGAATTGTCGATAAAGGTGATACCGACACTGCCTTGGGGACCGGTCGTCACCGTGTCCCGGTCTTCCACCAGGTCCCCGGGGCGAGGAGTCAACTCCCGGCCCTGACGCAGGATTTTCACCTCTCCCTTCATCTTCTTGATCTGGCCGATCTGCCCCCCCAGTGTTGCGGGGGGACAAATCAAAAAAGGAAGACAAACCAAAAAAAGAGTCACAAGATATGACCTGTAGCGCATGTCCCCTCCTCCTTTCATAAAGAACTCTATTATCACCAAACAGCAGTCCCCAATCCATTATTTTATTATTTTATTTTAGACCCTTTAGGAATGGATGGGCTCAGGAGGCCTCTTCCCGATCTTCTTTTGGGAGTTCCACCGGTTCTCGGCCGGGCGCGGAGATTCCCCGGCGTTCGAGCAAAGAGCCGTCCTGCCTGTAAAGCTCGATCAGGGACTTGTAGGCCTGGGCCCGACTCAGTCGAGCCCGTCTTGCCAACAGAGGCCGCGCACGAAGAAGAGGTCGCGCTATCCGGGGTCACCCGATTTCTGCGCTGGCAGGAGAAGAGACGCCTTGGCTACGAGAAGATTCTCGATTGGATGTCAAAGCAGGATCTACCCTGGAAAAGCGAGATGGAGGATTACCTCCGGCACCAGTATTGCCAATGGGAGCACCTTGAGGCCTGGATAGAGCACGAGCAGGACCGGGATGCGGGTTGGAGAGCTTCTCGGGACCTACGTGGAAGACGTCCACCTGAAGGAGCGGAGGATCGAGGTCTTTGAAG
>CAZEIA010000186.1:0-6565 GCA_964512335.1 uncultured Desulfobacterales bacterium | reverse complement strand
CGAAAGAAAGGAGCGCAAGGTCGAGTTGGACCGCATGACTGCGATGCCCAGCCGATTGGATGGAAGAGGCAGGCTTTTTTCTTTAACCCGGTGACGCCACGTCCGGGAGGGAGTGAAGATGCACCAAGTCTACGGATTCGTTGTGGGGCCGCTGGCCTGGATCGCATTCTCCGTGTTTGTTCTGGGGGCGATCTGGAAGATTTACAGCATGTACCAATCAGCCAGGACCAGAGACGGACAGGTCCTGGCCTACTGGAGCTTCAAGTACGCCCTGCGCTCCATAGCCCACTGGTCCATCCCTTTCTGGCCGGTCAATTCACGGCTCCATCCATTCATGACCATTGTATCGTTCACGTTTCATATCTGCCTGGTGGCCGTTCCCGTTTTTCTTTTGGCCCATGTCATGCTCTGGGACTACTATCACGGGGTGCGGTTCTGGAGCTTGGCCGAGGGCGTGGCAGAGGTGATGACCGTCCTGGTGATCCTCTCATGCCTGTTTTTTGCGGGGCGGCGGATTTTTCTCCGGGAGGTCCGGTACGTAACCGGCCTCATGGACTGGGTGGTGTTGAGCATCGTGTTTCTCCCTTTTATGACGGGGTTCCTGGCCTACCACCAGATCGGTCCCTACAAGGTGATGATAATCCTCCACATAGTGTTCGGCGAGACCATGCTGGCGGCCATCCCTTTTACGCGTCTCAGCCACATGTTCCTTGCCCCGTTTTCCCGCGGATACATTGGTTCCGAGTTTGGGGGGGTGCGCAAGGCAAGGGACTGGTAAGTCCACCCTGAAGGAGGGGTTGAATGGAAGCGGCGGTCGAGAAGGCTGATGAAAAAAAGCAAACAGATGTCGGAATCCTCAGGGGCCTTGGAGGCCTGACCCGGGAGAAGATCGAAAAGGCTATCAACCGCGTCTTCCTGGCCGAGACCGGGGCCAGAATCAAGGGCTACGAAGAGATCTGCGTCCGGTGCGGGCTCTGCGCGGAGGGCTGTCATTACTATTTGTCCCACGATGGAGATCCGGCATACTCACCTGTAGGCAAGGTCAAGCAGACCCTGTGGAAGCTGCTTGAAAAGCGAGGGCGCATAAGCCTGAAGGATCTGGAGCGTGTGGCCCTGGTGGCCTACACCGAATGCAACCTGTGCCGCCGCTGTGCAATGTACTGCCCCATCGGCATCGACACCGCCTACATCATGACCGTGGTCCGCCGGCTGTGCCACCTGCTGGGGGTCACGCCCCAGTATATTCAGGACACGGCCCACAGCCATTCGGTCACCATGAACCAGATGTGGGTCAAGGAGGACGAGTGGATCGACAGTGTTCTCTGGCAGGAGGAAGAGGCCAGGGAGGAGATCCCCACGCTTCGTATCCCCCTGGACAAGGAGGGGGCGGAGATCATGTACTCGGTGATCGCGCCCGAACCCAAATTCCAGCCCCAACTGATCTATCTTGCGGCCGTGATCATGAACGAATGCGGCATGGACTGGACCATGCCGTCCCTGCCGGGATGGGACAACAGCGACATGGCCATGTTTACCGGAGATGTGGAGCTCATGGGCCGGCTCAAGCGCAGCCATTTCGAGAGGGCCCAGAAGTTGCGGGTCAAGCGCATCGTCATGGGAGAGTGCGGGCACGCGTATCGTTCCATCTATGACGTGGGCAACCGGTGGCTCGGCTGGCGTGACTTTCCCGTGGAAGTGGTGCACGCCATAGATTTCTACTGGCAGATGCTTCAGGAAGGCCGCCTCAAGGTGGCCAGAAAGTATGACAGGCCCGTAACCCTCCACGACCCTTGTAACATCGTCCGGGGCCGGGGCCTTCATGAAAAGGCCCGTGATATTGTCCGGGCGTTTTGCTCCAACTTCATCGAGATGCACCCGAATCGGGAACACAACTACTGCTGCTGCGCAGGGGGTGGCGTAATAAACTGCGGCCCGCCCTACAAGAGTGTCAGGGTGGAAGGCAACCGGATCAAGGCGGAACAGCTCAAGGCCACCGGCGCTGAAGTGGTCATTGCACCCTGTCACAACTGCCACAGCGGTCTGATCGACATCATAGAGGCTTACGAGGTCCGCATGGAATTGTCATTTTTCTCTGAAATCATCTACGAGTGCATGGAAAAGCCCAATGCGGTCGAGGGCTAGAATCAAGAGAGAGAGCGGATGACTACAAAAAGGTACGCCCTTGCGGCAACAGCGGCACTGATGGTCGTGTTACTGTCCCTTTTGCCGGCCGTGTCACAAGACGAGTATCCTGTCTTTCCACAGGACGTGTTCCCGGATCCTCAGAGACCCCTCTCCCGATTCAACCACGATGACCATATGTTTTTTGAGACCATTGAAGACTGCCATGTCTGCCACCACCTGTACGTTGACGGCAGGCTGCTGGAGGGGGAGTCATCGGACGGTACACCTTGCGGGGACTGCCATAAGCTGAAGACCGGCGGCAAAGGGACCGATCGACTTCGGGCCTACCACGGCAGATGCAAGGGATGCCATGAAGAGCTGAAGGCCGGGCCCATTGCGTGTGGAGAGTGCCATATCCGTGATTAGTATGCCGGCCACGCTCTCTTAACGGCCATAATCCCTTGACATTTATTTCACAAGAGAGGATACTCTCGCGCCGGGACCAAAAATTCGGCAAGTACATCGACCTCTCCCAGGCAGGCGGTGCGGCCTTTGCGTTGGGAGGTCGGAAGAACAAGCGGTATAGGCCGAGGATTTCCAATAACGAGAGAGGACAGGTGCATGGAAGAAAAGGAAATTCTGGAACTACGCGATCAGAAGCACGAGTTTCGTGACAAGATCAGGGAACTCCTGCCAAACAGCAACCTCGATCTCTGCCTGACCTGCGGGACGTGCGCCAGCGGTTGCCCGGCCACCGGACTCGAGGGCATGGACCCCAGGAAGTTCGTGCGCATGCTGGCACTGGGGCTCTATGACGAGGCCACCAGTTCCCCCTGGATATGGATGTGCAGCATGTGCCAGCGCTGCATTCACGCCTGCCCCATGAAGGTGGACATCCCCCAGATGGTGGGCCTGGCCCGGCAGACCTGGCCGCGGGAGGAACGTCCCAAAGGGATTCTCGGCTCCTGCGACATGGCCCTCAGGAGCGATGCCTGCAGTGCCATGGGCGCCTCGGAGGAGGACTTCCAGTTCGTGGTGGAGGACGTGGCGGAGGAGGTCCGCGAGACGCAGCCGGGATGGGAGAATCTTCAGGCCCCGATAAACAAGCAGGGTGCCGAGTACTTCCTCAACCAGAACTCGAGGGAGCCGGTCACCGAGCCCGACGAGATGGTGCCTCTTTGGAAGATACTTCACCTGGTAGGGGCGGACTGGACTTACGGGACCAAGGGCTGGGGGGCCGAGAACTACTGCATGTTCCTGCAGGACTGGGAGGCCTGGGAGCACATCACCCGGGTCAAGGCCAAGGCCGTGGACGATCTGGGGTGCAAGTACTGGCTCAACACGGAATGAGGGCACGAACTCTTTGCATTCCGGGTCGGACTGCAGAAATTCAACGTAGAGCACAACTTTGAGATCGAGAGCATCATCAGGCTTTATGCCAAATGGATCCGCGAGGGCAAGCTGGAAGTGAACTCGGACTGGAACAAGGACCTCAAGGTCAAGTTCACGGTCCAGGACCCTTGCCAGCTGGTGCGTAAGTCCTTCGGGGACCCGGTGGCAGAAGACCTTCGATTCGTGGTCAAGAAGGCGGTGGGCGAGGAAAACTTCATCGACATGCAGCCCAACCGGTCCAACAACTTCTGCTGCGGCGGGGGAGGGGGTTATCTCCAGAGCGGATACACCGAGGCCAGGCACCAGTACGGAAGCGTGAAGCTAAACCAGATCCTGAGCACCGGGGCCGCTTACTGCATCGCGCCCTGCCATAACTGCCATTCCCAGATTCACGATCTATCCGAGCACTTTGAGGCCGGGTATTACACGGTCCACCTCTGGACCATCCTCTGCCTCGCCATGGGGTGCCTGGGTGAGAACGAGCGGGAGTACCTCGGTCCGGACCTGGCCGAGGTGGGGCTGTAGGCGAGGATCGGGTTTATTGATAAACCGCAAGCCCCGCCCCGCTAAGGGCGGGGCTTTTTAATGCATGCAAGGAGGATTATAATGGGCGAAAAGAAGACTTACCGGATACAGACGGCATGCCCCCAGTGCGGGTGCAGTGCGGTTTCCCATCTGAGTGCAGAGGAGATCCGCGAGAAGTTCGGTGATGTACCCAACGTGCAAATGGAGTGCGGCCAGTGCATGGCCAAGTACGAGACGCCTATGAAGAAGGCCTGCCCTGAGTATGCCCAAGACTGCAACATCAGCTGACCGGCGTTTCATTCTCCTTAAAAAACCGGTAACACCCCCGAACCCGCCGAATGCATATCAATAATTCAGATGCATTGATCCTGCCCGCCGGTCGTGCGCGGGCGGGGTCCTTTCGTTGCAAAACAGCAATTGAATTGTAATTGTGATATTGCAATATCGAAAGGATAGGCATTTAGCCGTGCAGCCCTCCTCCGGTCGGCTTAACGATAAGATCAATATAAATCAATTAGTTACATTCAACAAGGACGCCTTTTCATGGCATGGCATGCTCAATGCAAGAGAAGTGCCTCAATGAGGCAGGCCTTTCCCTGGCGTCTCCAATTAGGAGAGAACAAGACAACCGCAATCGTGTGACAGGCCTATTCAAGGTTGCCTGATTCGGGCCGGACACTGGAGAGGATGGTAAAAATGAGAGTAGCCGTTACATCCATGGGAAACGATTTGAGTGGTGAGGTGGAACAGCGTTTCGGCCGTGCCCCCTGGTTCCTTCTTGTGGACCCGGAGACAATGGAGTTCGAGGCCGTAGAGAACAGCCAGAGCACTAACTTGCCTCAAGGAGCCGGCATTCAGGCTGCTGAAAACATTTCAAAGCACAATCCGGTTGCAGTACTCACAGGAAACTGCGGTCCAAAGGCCTTCAAAGTCCTTCAGGCCGCAGGTATAGGAGTCGTGGTGGGTGTCAAGGGCAAGATTGAGGATGCGGTGAGGGCATATGCCCGGGGCGACTATCAGACGACTGGAGAGGCGAACGTAGAGGGCCACTGGATGTGAACCATTGATCACCAGGAGTGCGGACCCCTCTCATCCGAGAAATGGGGCAAGGGCATGAAGGTGGCGATACCCGTTTGGGGCGATAAGATTTCGCCCGTATTTGACACGGCGACGCGGCTCATGATCGTCGATACCGAGGCGGAACACCTGGACCGAATCAGCCTGAGCCTCGAGGGGGACGACCTTGCACGGCGGTGCACGCGCATGAAAGAACTCGGTGTGGAGACACTTATCTGCGGTGCCATATCCAATCCCTTCTGCCGAAGATTGATGGCGGATAATATAGAGGTGATTCAGGGAATCTCCGGCCCTAAAGAGGACGTCCTCCGGGCTTTTATGAAGGGGAAACTCGATCAGGAGGCCTTTCTGATGCCTTGGTGCCGCCGCGGAACGTGTGGACGGGCCGGGAGGGGTCCTTCGGAAGACAATCCATGCAGTAAGAGGACATCCGGTAAAGGGCGGGACGTCCGTTGCCGGCTCCGTCCTTCCTCTACGAAGCATAAATCCAAAAAGGAGGCATGAAAAAAGCCATGTCGGAAGGTCATAATAGCTGCGGCGTGAGTGGCCGCAAGGAAAAACAAGATCAACAGGATATCGATATAAAAGACCGTCTATCGCGGATTCAAAACAAGATCCTGGTTATGAGCGGAAAAGGAGGGGTGGGAAAAAGCAGTGTGGCCGCGTGCCTGGCGCTTTTTTTGGCACACAAGGGAAAGATCGTGGGCCTCATGGACGTGGACCTTCACGGCCCGAGCATTCCCAGGCTCCTGGGGCTGAAGGAAGGGATCGGACTCTCCGACAATACGGGAAAGGCCGTTCCCGTGGCCTCCCTTGCCAATCTCCATGTCATCTCCATCGAGTGCCTCATGGGAGACAACCGGGATGCAGCCACTATCTGGAGAGGGCCGATCAAGATCGGCGTTATCCGTCAATTTATCTCGGACATCGAGTGGCCTGATCTCGATTATCTGGTCATTGACTCCCCTCCGGGGACCGGGGACGAGCCGCTGACCGTGGCCCAGACCATTCCTGACGCCAAGGCCCTGGTTGTAACCACCCCGCAGGAGATTTCCCTCGCGGATGTGCGAAAATCCATCAATTTCTGCAGGCAGGTGAACATGAAGATCCTGGGCCTGGTGGAAAACATGAGCGGGCTTGCGTGCCCTCACTGCGGAAAGCAGATCGATCTGTTTATGACCAACGGCGCGGGCCTGCTGGCCGCCAAGGAAGGGATTGAACTCTTGGGCAGCCTTCCCATTGATCCGGAGATGGTCCGCCTCGGAGACCGAGGTGATTTGAAGTCTATGGACCGCGGCTCCCCCTTTGCGCTGGAGTTCGACAAGGTGGTGGAAAAGGTTCTTAACGCTGAAGACGCCGTGACCGCTGCCGGCGATTCCAAGGTGGAAAAAAAGGAGACCAGCATGGACAAGAAAGTATTCGCCGTCCCCGTATCCGGGGGCAAGCT